>NZ_JAKUVY010000001.1:0-320722 GCF_026782125.1 Streptococcus oralis
ACCGGTTCGATTCCGGTCCTCGGCATATATTGATGGGCACCCTTAGCTCAACTGGATAGAGTACCTGACTACGAATCAGGCGGTTAGAGGTTCGACTCCTCTAGGGTGCATTTTTTTATTTAACGCGGGAAGTAGCTCAGCTTGGTAGAGTACTTGGTTTGGGACCAAGGTGTCGCAGGTTCGAATCCTGTCTTCCCGATTCATGGCGGTGTAGCTCAGCTGGCTAGAGCGTCCGGTTCATACCCGGGAGGTCGGGGGTTCGATCCCCTTCGCCGCTATATTGATCTTGTTGGACCTTTAGCTCAGCTGGTTAGAGCTCTCGGCTCATAACCGAGTGGTCGTAGGTTCAAGTCCTACAAGGTCCATTGTAAATGATGGAGGATTACCCAAGTCCGGCTGAAGGGAACGGTCTTGAAAACCGTCAGGCGTGTAAAAGCGTGCGTGGGTTCGAATCCCACATCCTCCTTTTTATATTAACGCGGGATGGAGCAGCTCGGTAGCTCGTCGGGCTCATAACCCGAAGGTCGTAGGTTCAAATCCTGCTCCCGCAATTTGGCTCGGTAGCTCAGTTGGTAGAGCAATGGATTGAAGCTCCATGTGTCGGCGGTTCGATTCCGTCTCGCGCCATATTTTGTTTTATTAAGCGGGTGTAGTTTAGTGGTAAAACTACAGCCTTCCAAGCTGTTGTCGCGAGTTCGATTCTCGTCACCCGCTTTGAACGAAAGTTCATACCAAGTTTTTGAACTTGGGCGCGTAGCTCAGGTGGTTAGAGCGCACGCCTGATAAGCGTGAGGTCGGTGGTTCGAGTCCACTCGTGCCCATTAATAGGAGAATTACTCAAGAGGCTGAAGAGGACGGTTTGCTAAATCGTTAGGTCGGGTAACCGGCGCGGGGGTTCGAATCCCCCATTCTCCGTGAGTTAAGAGAGCTGTTAGGCTCTTTTTTTTGTAAACAAATCCCCCTTCTAAATCGTTAAAAGAGGGATTTGTTTATTACCAATTTATTAGTGATATTTCTCCGCTATTTAGCCAGATAGTATGTTTGTTTGCAAGTTCGACTTGTAGTTGACCAGATTCTGAGATTTCTTTTGCAAGACCTTTATTCAATTTTCCATCTAGCTGGAAGGTAACTTCTTTTCCAAGAACGATTGATCTTTCTTTATAGATATAAAGTAGCTCATCTGAATCCGTATTGTAGAAACAATTCCATATTTCGCTGATGAGATCATTACGACTGATTGGTGCAGGTGGCATAAATAGGCTACCTGCTTTTTCTTTTAGGTCTTCTGGGAAGTCTTCTATAGAAAAATTTATACCAAGTCCGATAATGACATCGGTAACCAAGCCTGTCTCAACTGATGTCATGGCTTCGGTGAGGATACCTGCTATCTTTTTATTTTTTAAGTAGATGTCATTTACCCATTTGATATCTACTTCTATCATAGTGAGATTTTTAATGGCTTTGTAGACTGCAGCAGCTACAAGGAGAGTATAGGAAGGGAGTTTTTCATAGGGAAGATTGGGTTGAATATGCAGGGACATATAGATCCCACCCTGAGATGGAGAATAGTAGAGACGCTGAAAGCGGCCACGACCTGCTGTTTGACAGGTTGAAAGATAGAGTGTATTTCCTTGGTTTCCAGCCTCAATCCCTTCTTTTGCATCTGTTTGTGTTGATTTGGTCTCAGGTTTGTAGCGAATGGTTAAGTTGGTTTTCTCCTGAATCAAATCAGGCAATATCAGATCGCCTTGAATAAGCTTGTATCCTCTATTTTTGATACTGTCAATTTCTAGGCCTTCTTGTTGAAGACGTTGGATCGCTTTCCATATGGATGTACGGCTTAAATTCAGTTCTTCTCCGATTTTTTCTCCGCTAACATAATCGTTTTCTCTAGCTAATATTTGGTAAACTAGTTGGTGTGATTTCATAGATTTTTCCTTTTTAACTGTCGTTCAATAGTAGTTATTTTTAACTTTATTATATTCTACCATAGCTTTTCCTTTTTTAGAAGTTTCCTTCTTTTTATCTAGCAACTACTGGACTGGAATGTCTTTGAATATAATAGAGTATACTTTCATACTTTCGTAAAAGTTTTTTCATTTTGATAGCGTGTTCATTGTTCCCAAATGACGGAAAAAATGGTAGAATATAAAGATAGTTTAGCATTTATCTTCTGGAGAAATCCAGAACAGAAAGGATCCGTTTTGAAATCAATTGGATTACTGGATAAGATAAGAGGGCTTTCGAAAAAAGATTTCTTTTTATATTTGATGATCATAAGTATCTTTTTACCTTTTTATTTATTCTTAGGGCTCTTTGCTTTATATTTGATAGGTTTACTTGTTACTGGGGAGATGAAGGGAATTATCAAAGGATTGGCCAAACATCCTGTACTTCTCTTTTTTATTGCCTACAGTAGTATCATCTCTATCGTCGCTAAGAATTGGCTTGGATTGGTTGCATCTTTACTGATGTTTCTCTTCCTCATTTTCTTTAGTTTCTACCAGAAACGTCTGACACATGCTTTCTTTCGACTGATACTGCAGACAATCTTGTTTGGTAGTGTGCTCTCTGCGGCTTTTGCTACTTTGGAGCATTTCCAAATTGTAAAGAAATTTAACTATGCCTTTCTTTCGCCCAATATGCAGGTATGGCATCAGAATCGGGCAGAAGTGACCTTTTTTAATCCTAATTACTATGGAATTATTTGTTGTTTCTGTATCATGATTGCCTTCTATCTCTTTACAACGACCAAGTTGAATTGGTTGAAGGTATTCTGTGTGATTGCAGGCTTTGTTAATCTCTTTGGATTGAACTTTACGCAAAATCGAACTGCCTTTCCTGCTATTATCGCTGGAGCCATCATTTATCTCTTTACAACCATTAAAAACTGGAAGGCCTTTTGGCTTAGTATCGGGGTCTTTGCGATTGGCTTGAGTTTCCTTTTTTCTAGTGATTTGGGAGTTCGGATGGGGACTTTAGATTCCTCTATGGAAGAACGCATTTCTATCTGGGATGCTGGGATGGCCTTGTTTAAGCAAAATCCTTTTTGGGGGGAGGGGCCATTGACCTATATGCACTCTTATCCTCGGATAAATGCTCCTTATCATGAACATGCTCACAGCCTTTATATTGATACGATTCTGAGTTACGGAATTGTGGGAACCATTTTATTAGCTTTGTCTTCTGTTGCTCCTGTTCGTTTGATGATGGATATGAGTCAGGAGTCGGGGAAACGTCCAATTATCGGTCTTTATCTATCTTTCCTTACAGTGGTTGCTGTGCATGGAATCTTTGACTTGGCCCTTTTCTGGATTCAGTCAGGCTTCATTTTCTTGTTAGTTATGTGCAGTATTCCATTGGAGCGTCGAACTTTGGTATCAGACATGACGGATTAAGTTTATAAGATTGAAATCTTCTACCTTGAGTAGGAGATTTTTTACTGAGAAAAATTAGTTCTAAATCGAAATAGTTGACAGATGGAATGACAGGTGTTACAATAAAAACAATTCGATATAGAAATAAATTGGAGAGATCATGAAAGATAGTCATTTAGTAGCCCATCATATTCGTTTGTTAAATGGGCGGATTTTTCAAAAGTTACTGAGTCAGGATCCTGGGGCTCTTTATCGGAGTGAACAGGGCAAGATTCTCGCTGTCTTATGGAATAGTGAAACTGGCTGTGCAACCGCGACAGATATTGCGCTGGCGACTGGTCTCGCCAACAATACGCTAACAACCATGATAAAGAATCTTGAGGAGCAAAACCTGGTCATCATTAGCCCATGTGGAATAGATAAGAGAAAGAAATATGTCGTTCTGACTGAACTTGGTTGGTCCCAGAAAGAAGTTGGCCATCGTGTCAGTCAAAAGTTGGATGCTATTTTTTATAAAGGTTTCTCTGAGGAAGAAATTCGGAAGTTTGAAGCCTTTCAAGAAAGAATTTTGGCTAATCTGAAAGAGAATGGAAATTAGGCTTAGAATGGGGTAAATTAGTTATTAAAAGTTTGGTAACTTGACCAATCGAGGAAAGTTTTAAATTGAGGACAAAGAATGATTGAATACAAAAATGTAGCACTACGCTACACAGAAAAAGATGTTTTGAGAGATGTCAATTTACGGATTGAGAATGGGGAGTTCATGGTTTTAGTTGGACCTTCTGGGTCCGGTAAGACGACCATGATCAAGATGATTAACCGTCTTTTGGAACCGACTGATGGAAATATTTATATGGATGGCAAGCGCATCAAAGACTATGATGAGCGTGAACTTCGTCTTTCTACTGGTTATGTTTTACAGGCCATTGCTCTGTTTCCCAATCTAACGGTTGCGGAAAATATTGCTCTCATTCCTGAGATGAAGGGGTGGACTAAGGAAGAGATTGCTCAGAAAACAGAAGAGCTTTTAGCTAAGGTTGGTTTACCAGTGGCTGAGTATGGGCATCGACTTCCAAGTGAATTATCTGGTGGGGAACAGCAACGGGTTGGTATTGTTCGTGCTATGATTGGTCAGCCTAAGATTCTCCTCATGGATGAGCCCTTTTCGGCCTTGGATGCTATTTCGAGAAAACAGCTACAGGTTCTGACGAAAGAATTACATAAAGAATTTGGGATGACAACGATTTTTGTGACCCATGATACGGATGAAGCTTTGAAATTGGCGGACCGTATTGCTGTTTTGCAGGATGGAGAGATTCGTCAGGTGGCGAATCCTGAGACGATTTTAAAAGCGCCTGCAACAGACTTTGTAGCAGACTTGTTTGGAGGTAGTGTCCATGGCTAATTTGATATCAACTTTTCAGGAGCGTTTTAGTGATTGGGTAACAGCTCTATCTCAACATTTGCAGTTGTCACTTTTGACCTTGTTACTAGCTATTTTTATTGCAGTCCCCTTAGCGGTATTTCTTCGTTATCATGAAAAGATGGCGGATTGGGTCTTGCAGATTGCAGGGATTTTCCAGACCATCCCGTCTCTGGCCTTGTTGGGGCTCTTTATTCCCTTGATGGGAATTGGGACCTTGCCTGCTTTGACAGCTCTAGTAATCTATGCGATTTTCCCGATTTTACAAAATACCATCACTGGGCTGAAGGGAATTGATCCGAGTCTGCAGGAGGCTGGGATTGCCTTTGGGATGACCAGATGGGAACGTCTCAAGAAATTCGAAATTCCACTTGCCATGCCTGTTATCATGTCTGGGATTCGGACGGCAGCGGTCTTGATTATCGGTACGGCAACCTTGGCAGCCTTGATTGGGGCAGGCGGACTGGGTTCCTTTATCCTTTTGGGAATTGACCGCAATAATACCAGTCTGATTTTGATTGGGGCCCTTTCTTCAGCAGTGCTGGCTATTGCCTTTAACTTCCTACTAAAAGTGATGGAAAAAGCAAAATTGCGGACGATTTTCTCTGGTTTTGCCTTGGTGACCATATTGCTAGGTCTGTCTTATAGTCCAGCTCTATTTGCTCAAAAAGAGAAAGAAAACTTGGTGATTGCTGGGAAATTAGGACCGGAACCAGAAATTTTGGCTAATATGTATAAGTTGCTGATTGAAGAGAATACCAGTATGACTGCGACTGTTAAACCGAATTTTGGGAAAACAAGCTTCCTCTATGAAGCTCTGAAAAAAGGGGATATTGATATCTATCCTGAATTTACTGGTACGGTGACTGAAAGTTTGCTTCAACCAGCACCTAAAGTAGGTCATGAACCAGAGCAGGTTTATCAAGTGGCGCGTGATGGCATTGCCAAACAGGATCATCTGGCTTATCTCAAACCTATGTCTTATCAAAACACATACGCTGTAGCTGTTCCGAAAAAGATTGCTCAAGAATATGGCTTGAAGACCATTTCGGACTTGAAAAAAGTGGAAGGACAGTTGAAAGCAGGCTTTACTCTTGAGTTTAATGACCGTGAAGATGGCAATAAGGGCTTGCAGTCTCTCTACGGACTCAATCTCAACGTAGCGACCATGGAGCCAGCTCTTCGCTATCAGGCAATTCAGTCAGGTGATATTCAAATTACGGATGCCTATTCGACAGATGCAGAATTGGCGCGTTATGATTTACAGGTCTTGGAAGATGACAAGCAACTCTTCCCACCTTATCAAGGAGCTCCACTAATGAAAGAAGCTCTTCTCAAGAAACATCCTGAGTTGGAGACAGTTCTCAATAAATTGGCTGGTAAAATTACTGAAAGCCAGATGAGCCAGCTCAACTACCAAGTCGGTGTTGAAGGCAAGTCAGCAGAACAAGTAGCTAAAGAATTTCTACAAGAACAAGGCTTGTTGAAGAAATAGATTGAAAATGTCAAACTCAACTTCTTTAATTGACCATACAGAAGAATGCTCAGACAATCTTGTCTGGGCTTTTTTAGTGTCAGAATTAATGATTTTCATTTTTAAATGGAAAATAAGAGGAAATTTTCAGGATTTTCTAAAGTTTTACTGTAAATACACTTGACTATTCAGATAATAGGTGTATAATGTGTTGTGAACTACTTAACAAATAAGGATTTCCAGCTCATGTCGACTAAGGATGGGAATCTTGTGTATAGACAGTTCAGGAGATATATAATAGAGCGTTGCGTCCGAAAGTCTATCCAGACACGGCTCTTTAAAAACAAAAGGAGAAAATATGACGACTTATTTGCAAACAAAACTCAAGAATATCAAAATTACTCTTGGTGAAATGTCTGGCGGTTACCGCCGTATGGTTGCTGCTATGGCTGATTTAGGATTTTCAGGAACCATGAAGGCTATCTGGAATGACCTCTTTGCCAATCGTAGTTTTGCCCAGTGGCTTTACCTGCTAGTTTTAGGAAGTTTTCCAATCTGGCTGGAGTTGATTTATGAACACCGCATTGTTGACTGGGTTGGGATGATTTGTAGCCTGACTGGGATTATCTGTGTCATCTTTGTATCGGAAGGTCGAGCAAGTAATTACCTTTTTGGTTTGATTAACTCTGTCATTTACCTTATCTTGGCTTTGCAGAAAGGCTTTTATGGTGAGGTGCTGACGACACTTTACTTCACGGTCATGCAGCCAATTGGACTTCTAGTTTGGATCTACCAGGCACAGTTCAAGAAAGAAAAGCAGGAGTTTGTCGCGCGTAAACTGGACGGTAAAGGTTGGACCAAGTATCTTTCCATTAGTGTTCTTTGGTGGTTGGTATTTGGATTCATTTATCAGTCTATCGGAGCCAACCGTCCTTATCGAGATTCCATCACTGATGCGACCAATGGGGTTGGGCAAATTCTCATGACAGCTGTTTACCGTGAGCAATGGATATTCTGGGCAGCTACAAATGTCTTTTCAATCTATCTCTGGTGGGGAGAAAGCTTGCAAATCCAAGGGAAATACCTGATTTACTTGATCAATAGTCTCGTTGGTTGGTATCAGTGGAGCAAGGCAGCAAAGAGTGCTTAAAAAGTAAAAAAGGATCAGATGATCCTTTTTTGTATTAGAGCAAAATGAATAATACCGTAATGACAATAGCGCTCGTTATACGAACGATGTGGTGCGATATATGTTGGTTTTCTTTCTGTTGGCCGTTCCAGTAGGCACCATAGCAGACGATACTCGAACCCACAATCCATAGAAGAATGGTTGCAAGTGGGACGAAGTAAAAGATGGCTAGAGCCAGAGAAGTGATGCAACTGCCGACCAAGATGCACTTGTTTCCCAAACTGTAGTTCTTTTGTTTCATGGCTGAAAAAGCAGCAGCAAGGTGAAGCAGTGAGAAGGCGAGAGCTAGTACAATTGTTAGTATTCCTAGAATCATCGAAGTTAACATAGTTGGTTCCTTTCTGAGTTACAGGCTTAGTTATCAAGTGGAGTTATAGAGGTCATCTCGATTACATCAAGGTAAAATCTCACCACTTGGTCTTCGGTATAGGATTTTCCTTTTTTTAGCCACCAAGTTAGGGTCTCGATAAAGTTCGTCACAACAAAATGCTGGAGGTAGGAGGCTGGAATGTTTGGGTAGGCCTCTTGCAAGTCACCCGCCACCATGGGATAAACGTGGTGTTCGAGTTCCTTGTGTAGTTGGCGGAGGAAGTAGTCGTTTTTGGAAAAAAGGAGACTGGTGACATGGTCCTGGTTTTTCTGAAAATGTAAAAAGATATGTGCGAGGTAGTCCTCGGTAGTAAAGTGTCCTTCTCTTTCAAAGAGATGATGAAAGAGGTAGCGACAGAGCTCATCTAAAAGGAGTTCCTTACTCTCGTAGTGACAGTAAAAAGTAGAACGTCCAACATCTGCTAGGTCAATGATATCCTGAACAGTAGTGGTATCATAGCCTTTGTCGTTCAAAAGTTGTAAAAAAGCTTGATAGATGGCTTTTTTAGTCTTACTAACCCGACGGTCTCTTTTTGGCATATAGACACTTGATACAAACTGTTCAGAACTGAACATGGCTGACAGTTTGTTTCTATCCTTTCTTTGGATTTTATTAGATAATACAAATGAAGGAAGTATGTATATACCCATTATACCAAAGGAGGGAGAGAAATGAGTTCTAAAACATCTATCTGGCTAGCTTTTTTCTTAAATTTAAGCTATGCGATTGTTGAGTTTATCGCAGGAGGAATCTTTGGGTCAAGTGCTGTTCTTGCTGATTCTGTTCATGACTTGGGAGATGCTATGGCCATTGGCCTATCAGCCCTTTTAGAAACAATTTCCAATCGTGAAGAAGATGGACAGTACACCTTGGGTTACAAACGATTTAGTCTTTTAGGGGCTCTGGTGACTGCTGTGATTCTTATCACAGGATCCATCCTAGTGATTTTAGAAAATATAACTAAACTTTTTAATCCACAACCTGTTAATGATGAGGGCATCCTCTGGCTAGGAATCATTGCAGTAAGTATCAATGTGCTAGCTAGTCTGGTAGTTCGTAAAGGAAAGACAAAGAACGAGTCAATTTTGAGCTTGCATTTTTTGGAAGACACTCTTGGTTGGTTGGCTGTCATTCTAATGGCGATCATCCTCAAATTTACAGATTGGTATATCCTTGATCCACTCTTATCTCTTGTCATTTCTATCTTCATTCTAACAAAAGCCATTCCTCGCTTTTGGAGTGCACTCAAGATTTTCTTGGATGCTGTGCCAGAAGGAGTAGAGACAGGGGATTTGGAGAAGGATTTGGAGGCTCTGATCAATGTCAAAAGTGTCAATCAACTTAGCATTTGGTCCATGGACGGTCTAGAGAATAATGCTATTGTCCACATTTGTATTAAGGACTGGGAACAGATGATGGAAACCAAAGAAGTGGTGCGTCAATTTTTAGAAGAAAGAGGCGTGCAGAATATCACTATTGAAGTGGATAGCAGTCAAAGCAATCATGCGCAACATAAACGGAGGATAACAGCCTTAGAGCAGAACCATCCTCATCATCACTAGAAAAAACGACCTCTTGTTGAGGTCGTTTTAATATCTTATTCATTTCTCGTACTTTCTCTCAGAGTCAGTCTGGTGCCCAGCATGGTTAGGCTAGGGATTTTGCGACCGTGGAGAACTTCCTTATTAAGAATATCCATACCGACTCGGCCCATCTCCTCAGTATAGACTGTGATACTAGATAGGGGAGGATAGACCTGCTTGGTCAGGCTAGTATCGTTAAAAGAAATGAGACTAACACGGTCTGGCAAGCTAATTCCAGCTTCTTGAAGGGCACGGAGGGCACCGATGGCTAAACTATCGCTGGCTGCGAAAAATGCTGGAGGGAGCTGATCCCCCAACTTGTGAATAGCCTCCTTCATCAAGTCATATCCAGACTGGGCAGTAAAACTACCTTGAAAGACCAGTTTATCATTGTAGATACCTTTTGATAGAGAGTAGTTTTTAAAATGTTCTAGACGTTTATCCTGGATGATTTCTTCTTGGTCGGTTGTTTCTTCAAGGCCGGTGAGAATCCCGATACGATCAAGCCCTTGGCTGAGGAAATGGTCTACAACTTGTTTCACAGCAGTGTAAAAGTCAGTAATAATACAGGTATGACCTAGTGAGAGGGTATCACTGTCTATAAAGACTAAAGGTTTTTGGTATTCTTCAAAGGCAGAAATCTGTGCTCGGCTGAACTTTCCGATGCAGAGAATGCCAATCACTTCCTCGCTCAGTGTAAAAGGATGGTCGTTAAAATAGCGCAAGATATCATAGTCTAACTCTTGGGCTCTTTTTTCAATACCGAGACGAATCTGGTAGTAGTAGAGGTCGTCTAGTTCCCCCTGCTCGCTGACCCATTGGATAATGGCAATCTTTTGCTTGGGTTTGTGGGATTCGCCTGTCTTGAGATGCTTGGTATAGCCCAGCTCTTCAGCGACAGTTAAAATACGGTGTCTGGTTTCTTCTGTAACAGATAGACTCTGGTCGCGATTGAGGACACGAGATACGGTCGCGATAGAGACAGAGGCTAGCTGTGCAATGTCTTTTAAGGTAGCCATAAATCCTCCTCCTTTTAGGTTAGTATATCATATTTTTCTGCTTTTTACTGATAGTTTAGTAAAAGTTTAGTAAAAAGGATTGACCTTGGTAAATCCCTTGGATACAATAGAAGAAAACGATTACACGTTAAGGTGACTTAACGAACAGTAAAAGGAGAATTCATATGACACAACATCTTACTGCTGAAGCACTTCGTAAAGACTTTCTTGCCGTTTTTGGTCAAGAAGCAGACCAAACCTTCTTTTCACCAGGTCGTATCAATTTGATTGGTGAACACACGGATTACAATGGTGGACATGTTTTCCCAGCAGCTATTTCCTTGGGAACTTATGGGGCGGCTCGCAAACGTGACGACCAAGTTTTGCGTTTCTACTCAGCCAACTTTGAGGACAAGGGTATCATCGAAGTGCCTCTTGCTGATCTCAAGTTTGAAAAAGAGCACAGCTGGACCAACTATCCAAAAGGGGTTCTTCATTTCTTGCAAGAAGCTGGACACGTGATTGATAAAGGGTTTGATTTTTATGTTTATGGGAATATCCCAAATGGTGCAGGTTTGTCCTCATCAGCATCCTTGGAACTCTTGACAGGGGTCGTGGCAGAACATCTCTTTGATTTAAAACTAGACCGTTTGGATTTGGTTAAAATTGGAAAACAAACTGAGAATAACTTTATCGGAGTCAACTCTGGTATCATGGACCAGTTTGCTATCGGTATGGGGGCTGACCAACGTGCTATTTACCTAGATACCAATACTTTGGAGTACGACTTGGTGCCACTTGATTTGAAGGACAATGTCGTTGTTATCATGAACACCAATAAACGCCGTGAACTAGCGGACTCTAAATACAACGAACGTCGTGCTGAGTGTGAAAAAGCTGTGGAAGAATTGCAAGTTGCCTTGGACATTCAGACCTTGGGTGAATTGGATGAGTGGGCCTTTGATCAATACAGCTACCTGATTAAAGACGAAAATCGTTTGAAACGTGCTCGCCATGCTGTGCTTGAAAACCAACGTACCCTTAAAGCTCAAGTTGCCCTTCAAGCAGGTGATTTGGAAACATTTGGTCGCTTGATGAATGCATCTCACGTTTCCCTAGAACATGACTATGAAGTAACTGGCTTGGAATTGGATACTCTTGTTCACACAGCTTGGGCTCAAGAAGGTGTTCTCGGTGCTCGTATGACAGGGGCAGGTTTTGGCGGATGTGCCATTGCCTTGGTTCAAAAAGACGCTGTTGAGGTCTTTAAAGAAGCTGTTGGCAAGCACTATGAGGAAGTCGTTGGATACGGTCCAAGCTTCTATATCGCTGAAGTTGCAGGTGGCACTCGCGTCCTTGACTAGTTAAAAGGAGGCTTTATAGTGACCTTAGTAGATAAATTTGTAACACACGTTATTGCTGAAAGTGCTTTTGAAGAAATGGATCGAGTTTACCTAACCAATCGTGTCTTGGCACGAGTAGGAGATGGTGTTTTGGAAGTTGAGACTGGTCTAGATGAGTTGATTGACCTCAAGGACCAGCTTGTCGAGGAGGCGGTTCGATTAGAGACGATTGAGGACAGTCAGACTGCGCGTGAAATCCTCGGTGCTGAACTGATGGACTTGGTAACCCCTTGTCCAAGTCAGGTTAATCGTAACTTTTGGACAACCTATGCCCAATCTCCCGAACAGGCAATTGCGGACTTCTACCAACTTAGTCAGAAAAATGACTACATCAAGCTCAAGGCCATTGCTAAGAATATTGCTTATCGTGTTCCATCAGACTACGGAGAACTGGAGATTACTATCAATCTGTCTAAACCTGAAAAGGATCCAAAGGAGATTGCGGCAGCCAAGTTGGTGCAAGCTAGCAATTATCCCCAGTGTCAACTCTGTCTAGAGAATGAGGGCTACCATGGTCGAGTTAACCATCCAGCCCGTAGCAACCACCGGATTATCCGTTTTGAAATGGCGGGTCAGAAATGGGGATTCCAGTATTCGCCCTATGCTTATTTTAATGAGCACTGTATCTTCTTAGATGGCCAGCATCGACCTATGGTCATTAGTCGTCATAGCTTTGAGCGTCTGCTGGCGATCGTAGAGCAGTTTCCAGGTTATTTTGCGGGTTCTAATGCCGACTTGCCGATAGTGGGTGGTTCTATCCTGACCCATGATCACTATCAGGGAGGGCGTCATGTCTTTCCTATGGAATTGGCTCCTCTGCAAAAGACTTTCTCTTTTACTGGTTTTGAACAGGTAAAGGCTGGGATCGTCAAATGGCCAATGTCAGTGTTGCGTTTGGCTTCGGATTCCAAAGAGGATTTGACCAACTTGGCTGATAAGATTTTGCAGGAGTGGCGCCAGTATTCAGATCCTAGTGTGCAGATTTTAGCAGAGACAGACGGGACACCGCACCACACTATCACACCGATTGCTCGCAAACGCGACGGTCAGTTTGAGTTGGACTTAGTCTTGCGGGACAATCAGACTTCGCCAGAGCATCCTGACGGCATCTATCATCCCCACAAGGATGTCCAGCATATCAAGAAGGAAAATATCGGCTTGATTGAGGTCATGGGCTTGGCTATCCTGCCACCACGTCTGAAAGAAGAAGTGGAGCAAGTAGCAGCCTACCTTGTCGGAGAAGATGTCTCAGTTGCCGCTTATCATCAGGAATGGGCAGACCAACTCAAAGTCCAACATTCAGATCTGACGGATAAAGAAAAAGCCCTTGAAATCGTTAAGGACTCTGTGGGAGCTATCTTTGCTCGTGTACTTGAGGATGCAGGAGTCTACAAGCAAACGGAACAGGGACAAGCAGCCTTTATGCGCTTTGTAGAACAGGTCGGAATTTTGCCAGACTAGGAGCTTTCTCCTTGCATAGTCCTATAAAAAGTAGTATCATAGTGTCGTTTGAACTATCAGGAGGAAACGATGAAAGATTTTCATTTTGACGCTATATCTGCTTTTGAAAATTACGAAATAGAGAAAATGAGAGATGGTCAGGTTGTCGTGACGACGAAAGTAGTGGACTCGTCGCTCAACTACTACGGCAATGCCCATGGTGGCTATCTCTTTACTCTTTGTGACCAGATTAGTGGTTTGGTGGTTATCTCGCTAGGGCTTGATGGAGTGACGCTTCAGTCCTCTATCAACTACCTCAAGGCAGGAAAACTCGACGATGTGCTGACCATTAAAGGAGAATGTGTCCATCAAGGTCGCACAACTTGTGTCGTGGATGTCGATATCACCAATCAAGAAGGCAGAAATGTCTGCAAGGCCACCTTTACCATGTTTGTCACAGGTCAGCGGTCTGAAGAAAGACAGGTAAGGATATAAAGAAACAAAAAAGAGGCTCAAACCTCTTTTTCTTATTTCTTCTTCCGGTTTAATACTGCATTGAGGACAATGGCCAGTAAGCTGGCTACGACGATTCCGTTTGAGAAGAACATTTGGAAGGCTGTCGGCATGCTGACAAAGAGATTACTGTTGTTTAGACCTACACCTGCAGCGATGGAAACAGCTGCGATAAGGAAGTTGTGTTCATTGTTAGCAAAATCAACGCGGGCGAGGATTTGCATCCCTTGAAGGGAAACAAAGCCAAACATCACCAGCATGGCCCCTCCAAGAACAGGGCTCGGAATGATTTGGGCGAGGGCACCAAACTTAGGAAGGAGTCCAAGGAGGACTAGGAAACCAGCAGCGTAGTAGATTGGCAGGCGGGTCTTGATACCAGATAATTTAACCAAACCAACGTTTTGTGAAAATCCTGTGTAAGGGAAGGTGTTAAAGATTCCTCCGAGAAGTACGGCCAGACCTTCTGCACGGTAACCGTTGCGCAGGCGCGTGCTGTCGATTGGGTCATTGGTGATATCAGACAAGGCCAGGTAAACACCAGTGGATTCAACCATGGAAACCGTTGCAATGATACACATCATGACGATGGATGAGATTTCAAAAGTCGGTACACCAAAGTAGAGGGGAGTTGGAACATGGACAAGCGGTGCTGCCGCAACAGGGGAGAAATCAACCAAGCCCATGGTAGCAGCGATGGCAGTTCCAACAACCAGACCAATCAAAATGGAGATAGACTTGATAAATCCTTTGGTAAAGATGTTAATCAAGAGGATAATTAGAACAGTGATAGCAGCAAGTAAGAGACTTTGACCAGTTGGCTCTGGAACGTTATTTCCCATATTTCCAATAGCAACAGGAATCAAGGTTAAACCAATCGTGGTAATGACAGAGCCTGTTACGATAGAAGGGAAAAGATTAGCTACTTTTGAGAAAATGCCTGAAATCAGAACCACATAAATCCCTGAAACGATAAGGGCACCAAACATAGCACCGCTACCGTGGCTTTGCCCAATCATAATCAAAGGAGCAACCGACTGGAAGGCAACCCCGAGAACGACTGGTAGTCCAATCCCAAAGTATTTGTTGAGTTGGAGTTGAAGGAAGGTGGCCACCCCACACATGAAGATATCTGTGGAGATCAGGTAGGTCAACTGCTCAGCTGAATAGCCAAGAGCTGTCGCAATCATGATGGGAACCAGGATAGAACCTGAGTACATGGCTAGTAAGTGCTGCAAGCCAAGAACGGCTGCTTGCGAGTGTTTTTCTTGTTTTTGCATTAGAGATCTGCCTCCTTAAATACGACCTGACCATTTTCAAAACGTTCCAAACGAGCGAGTGATAGAACTGGATAGCCAGCTTTCTCGAGCAAATCACGACCATTCTGGAAGGATTTTTCGATAACAATACCGATGGCTTCGACTTTTGCTCCGGCCTGTTCGATGATTTGGATCAAGCCTTTGGCAGCTTGTCCATTGGCTAGGAAATCATCGATAATCAAGACCTTGTCCTCAGGTGAGAGGAATTTCCCAGCGATGGAAACCGTGCTCGTTACCTGCTTGGTAAAGGAGTAAACCTCAGCAGTTAAGATGCCTTCGTTCATAGTGATGTTTTTAGCTTTCTTTGCGAAAATCATGGGAACATCTAAGGCTTCAGCTGTAAAAACAGCTGGGGTGATCCCTGAAGCTTCAATCGTTACAACCTTGGTAATTCCAGCAGACGCAAATTTTTTCGCAAAAACCTTACCAATCTCCCGCATCAAACGATAGTCAACTTGGTGGGTTAAAAAGGAATCTACCTTGAGGATGTTGTCACCCAAGATATGCCCATCCTGAAGGATGCGCTCTTCTAATAATTTCATAAGACCTCCTAAAGTCTAAAAGATACTTCATTTGTTTGTCTAGAGTTTCTACTATAGTAATAGAAAAAGGACCTACTTAATCCCCTAAGTAAGTCCCCAAAATAGGCATGGCCAAAACCATGCCTTCAGCTGACATACTCATTGTTAGGTGTTCCGGCACCTTGTAGAAACGTCGTGCCAATTCACGACATAAACAAGTAAAGTGGTACTATTATCAAACGCAATATCATTAATGTCATTATTTTACACTAAATAGCTTTAGAAATCAAATGTTTTGTTAGTGTTTTAATGAAAAAAACGAACAAAAAAGAAACCTACAACACGATACGATATTGTAGGTTTCTATTATTCTATTCACTAAATCTTAAAAAATAACCATCAGGATCCAAAATCGCAAATTCATGAGGGTAGATATAGTGATCCCCAACACGAAATTTTCTTTTGGTCAAAGGACGATGGATAGGATAGTCAGCTTCCAGCAGTTTTTGGTGGAGCTGAGGGACATCTTCAATGCCAAAGGAAATATTGACACCGCGCCCGAAAGGATAGGTTAGTTGGGCTAATTCTTCTGTGCTGCCTTCTTCTAGCATAAGTTGGCAGTCTTCAAGCGAGAGGAAGAGAAATTTCTCCTCTGGACGCTCGTATTCGATAGAAAATCCCAGCAAGTCGCAGTAGAAGTGGCGTGACTTTTCGAGGTCAGATACTACAAATTCAGGAATGACAGCTTGATAGTCCATTTGTTTTCTCCTTAGAGTTCAATCTCCATGACAATGGGTGTGTGGTCTTGGCGCACACCAGAGTCAATCATATCAGACTTGGTCACCTTGTCAGCCACGCGGTTGCTTGTCAGCCAGTAGTCGATTCTCCAGCCTGTATTGTTGATTTTAGAAGTCTTGCTGCGTTGCGCCCACCAAGTGTAACGTTCTGGGACATCGCCGTGAATGTGGCGGAAGGTGTCAGTAAATCCAGTTGCCAAGAGGTTGGTAAAACCAGCACGTTCCTCATCTGTAAATCCTGGTGAACGGCGGTTGCTGGCAGGATTTGCAAGGTCGATTTCCTTGTGGGCTACGTTGTAGTCACCGGTTGCAAGGACTGGTTTTTCTTTGTCTAGTTGAGCCAAATACTCAGCGTATTTGACATCCCAGACTTGACGTTCTTGCAAGCGTTTGAGACCGTCGCCAGCGTTTGGTGTGTATACTTGGGTCACGAAAAATGTATCAAATTCCAAGGTGATGATGCGGCCTTCCAAATCCATGGTAGAAGGAGCACCGATTTCTGGGAAGCTAATCGTTGGTGTGAGTTCTTTCTTATAGAGGAACATGGTTCCAGCGTAGCCTTTGCGAGCAGGTTCTTGAGAGGAACGCCAAGTGTTTTCATAACCTGGGAAGAGTTCTTCAAGCACTTCTATGTGTTTCTTAGTAGGGCCCTTGGCAGAAAGCTTGGTTTCTTGGATAGCGATAATATCAGCATTTTCGGCTACCAAGGTTTGTAGGACTTCTTGGGACAATTTTGCACGAGCTGAGTCGCTCGTTAGGGCTGCATTGAGGGAATCAATATTCCATGATATGAGTTTCATAAACTTACCTTTTTCATTCAGATTACAGACTATATTATACCAAAAAAAGGCGCATTTCCCCAACGTATGGTTTGAAAAATCACCCTCTTTCGTTTATAATTAAGAATGATTTTATGAAAGGGAGTGAAAATACATGAAATTCTATTCTTATGACTATGTCCTCAGCCAAATCGGTCAGCAAAATGGCATCATGATTGGTTTAGGGATTGTCCTATTAGCTGTGACAGGATTTTTAGCTTTCAAGGCTTATCATGATAAAAAGGGGACCAAATTTCGTGAGTTGGTCATGATTTCAGCCTTGACCTTATTAGCTCTCCTTTTAGTCAGCATCACGACTTATCAAAACAATCAAGTTTCTAATAATAAATTTCAAGCTTCACTTCATTTCATCGAGCTTGTTTCCAAAGAATTGGGAGTAGACAAGTCAGAAGTCTATGTCAATACTTCTGCCGACACTGATGGCGCACTTATCAAGGTCGGAGATCGCTATTACCGTGCCTTGAACGGAAGTGAGCCAGACAAGTACCTGCTAGAGAAAGTCGAATTGTATAAAACAGATGCGATTGAACTGGTGGAGGTGAACAAATGACACTCAATTATATCGAAATTTTAATCAAACTAGCCTTGGGTCTCTTTTCTCTGGTTTTTGTAATCAATGTGACAGGAAAGGGTAACCTAGCGCCTAACTCAGCAATAGATCAAATTCAGAACTATGTACTCGGGGGTATCATCGGTGGGGTGATTTACAATAGTGCCATCAGTATCCTTCAGTATGCAGTTATCCTGATTATGTGGACCATTCTGGTCTTGACTCTCAAATGGCTGAATAATAATGTTCACTTTGTGAAACGTTTGATTGATGGGAAGCCAACCCTGCTCATAAAAAATGGAAAGATTGATCCAGAAGCCTGCCGTTCGGTTGGTTTATCAGCAGCGGATGTAGCTCTTAAGCTCCGTAGCCAGGGAATTTTCCAAATGAAACAAGTCAAACGTGCTATGCAGGAGCAAAACGGTCAACTCATCGTAGTCCAAATGGGAGACGAAAATCCCAAGTATCCTGTTGTCACAGACGGTGTGATCCAAGTTGAAATTTTGGAGACTATTGGTCGGAGCGAAGAATGGCTGCTTGATAACCTCAGCAAACAAGGTCATGACAATGTTGCCAATATCTTTATCGCTGAGTATGACAAGGGTGCCGTCACAGTCGTAACCTATGAATAAGAAAAACCTGAGGTCCCTGCCTCAGGTTTCCATTTGTAATCAGAAAGGGATTTTATGTCCATTATTCAAAAACTCTGGTGGTTTTTCAAGTTAGAAAAGCGCCGTTATTTAGTCGGGATTGTGGCCTTGGTCTTAGTTTCCGTCCTCAATCTCATTCCCCCCATGGTCATGGGACGGGTGATTGATGCCATTACGTCGGGGAAATTAACCCAGCAGGACCTCCTTCTTAATCTATTTTATCTACTGCTGGCAGCCTTTGGGATGTACTATCTGCGCTATGTTTGGCGCATGTATATCCTTGGAACTTCCTACCGTCTAGGGCAGATTATGCGGTCTCGTTTGTTTGAGCATTTTACAAAAATGTCTCCAGCCTTTTATCAGACCTATCGGACGGGGGACTTGATGGCACACGCCACCAATGATATCAATGCTTTAACTCGTCTCGCAGGTGGCGGAGTCATGTCAGCGGTGGATGCCTCTATCACGGCTCTGGTGACTTTGCTGACCATGCTCTTTAGCATTTCTTGGCAGATGACGCTAGTTGCCATTCTCCCCCTGCCTTTCATGGCTTATGTGACCAGTCGTTTGGGGAGAAAGACTCACAAGGCCTTTGGTGAGTCACAGGCAGCCTTTTCTGAACTCAATAACAAGGTGCAGGAGTCTGTATCAGGTATCAAAGTGACCAAGTCTTTCGGTTATCAGGCGGACGAGCTGGAGTCCTTTCAGGCAGTTAATGAATTGACCTTTCAAAAGAACCTGCAAACCATGAAATACGACAGTCTCTTTGACCCCATGGTTCTCTTGTTTGTTGGTTCATCCTATGTTTTAACGCTCTTAGTCGGTTCCTTAATGGTTCAGGAGGGGCAGATTACGGTTGGAAATCTGATTACCTTTATCAGCTACTTGGATATGTTGGTCTGGCCTCTTATGGCCATTGGCTTCCTCTTTAATATTACTCAGCGAGGGAAGGTGTCCTATCAGCGAATTGAGGATCTTTTGTCTCAGGAATCACCTGTAAAAGACCCTGAATTTCCTCTGGACAGTATTGAAAATGGGCGCTTGGAGTACGATATTGACAGCTTTGCCTTTGAAAATGAGGAGACACTGACGGATATTCACTTTAGCTTGGCAAAAGGGCAAACCCTAGGCTTGGTCGGGCAGACAGGTTCTGGTAAAACATCCTTGATCAAGCTCCTCTTGCGTGAGTACGATGTGGATAAGGGTGCCATTTACCTAAACGGTCACAATATTCGGGACTATCGTCTTACAGACCTTCGCAGCCTTATGGGCTATGTCCCTCAGGACCAGTTCCTCTTTGCGACTTCTATCTTAGACAATATCCGCTTTGGCAATCCTAATTTGCCCCTTTCAACGGTTGAGGAAGCGGCCAAGCTAGCCCAAGTTTACCAAGACATTGTAGCCATGCCTCAGGGATTTGATACGTTGATCGGTGAAAAAGGAGTCAGTCTCTCAGGTGGTCAAAAGCAACGTCTGGCCATGAGTCGGGCTATGATTTTAGACCCTGATATCTTGATTCTAGATGATTCCTTGTCAGCTGTGGATGCTAAGACAGAGTACGCGATTATCGACAATCTCAAGGAGACGCGGAAGGACAAGACAACTATCATCACGGCTCATCGCCTCAGTGCAGTTGTCCATGCAGATCTGATCTTGGTTCTGCAAAATGGTCAAATTATCGAACGGGGCAGGCACGAAGAACTGCTAGCCCTAGATGGCTGGTATGCCCAAACTTACCAGTCTCAGCAATTGGAAATGAAAGGAGAAGAAGATGCAGAATAAGAAAGAACAATGGGCTGTATTGAAGCGCTTGCTGTCTTATCTCAAGCCCTATGGATTCCTGACCTTTTTGGCATTAAGTTTTCTCCTCGCGACGACGGTCATTAAAAGTGTGATTCCCCTTGTAGCTTCCCACTTTATCGACCAGTATCTCAGCAATCTCAACCAACTTGCTGTGACCGTTTTGCTGGCCTACTATGGTCTTTATATCCTGCAAACTCTAGTTCAGTATGTCGGCAATCTTCTCTTTGCACGGGTGTCTTACAGTATTGTCAGAGACATTCGTCGCGATGCCTTTGCCAATATGGAGAAGCTAGGCATGTCCTATTTTGACAAGACTCCAGCTGGTTCGATCGTCTCTCGTTTGACAAATGATACTGAGACCATCAGTGATATGTTTTCGGGGATTTTGTCCAGTTTTATCTCAGCGGTTTTTATCTTTCTGACAACCCTTTATACCATGTTGGTGTTGGATTTTCGTTTGACAGCTTTAGTCTTGCTCTTTCTTCCCTTGATTTTCCTTTTGGTCAATCTCTATCGGAAAAAGTCAGTGAAAATCATCGAAAAAACCAGAAGTCTCTTGTCGGATATCAATAGTAAGCTGGCAGAGAATATCGAGGGAATCAGGATTATCCAGGCCTTTAATCAAGAGAAGCGCCTGCAGGCAGAATTTGATGAAATCAACCAAGAACACTTGGTCTATGCCAACCGTTCTGTGGCCTTGGATGCCCTCTTTTTGAGACCTGCCATGAGTTTACTGAAACTCCTAGGCTACGCCGTTTTGATGGCTTACTTTGGTTACCGTGGTCTTTCAATCGGGATAACGGCCGGAACCATGTATGCCTTTATCCAGTACATCAACCGCCTCTTTGACCCTTTGATTGAGGTGACGCAGAACTTTTCAACCCTTCAAACGTCCATGGTGTCTGCAGGTCGTGTTTTTGCCTTGATTGATGAGAGGACCTATGAGCCTCTTCAAGAAAATGGGCAAGCCAAAATCAAAGAGGGCAATATCCGTTTTGAACATGTGTGTTTCTCATATGACGGCAAACACCAGATTCTGGATGATATTTCCTTTTCAGTTAACAAGGGCGAAACCATTGCCTTTGTAGGTCATACAGGTTCGGGGAAATCTTCCATTATCAATGTCCTCATGCGTTTTTATGAATTTCAGTCAGGTCGAGTTCTCTTGGATGATGTGGATATCAGGAACTACAGTCAGGAAGAGTTGAGAAAAAACATCGGTTTGGTCTTACAGGATCCCTTCCTCTATCACGGGACTATCAAGTCCAATATTGCCATGTATCAAGAACTTAGTGATGAAGAGGTTCAGGCTGCAGCTGCCTTTGTCGATGCAGATTCCTTTATTCAGGACCTTCCGCTGGGTTATGATGCCCCTGTTTCCGAGCGTGGTTCGAGCTTTTCTACTGGCCAGCGCCAGCTTCTTGCCTTTGCTAGAACAGTCGCCAGTCAGCCTAAAATCCTGATTTTGGATGAAGCGACAGCCAATATTGACTCTGAAACAGAAAGTTTGGTTCAAGATTCCCTAGCTAAGATGAGACAGGGGCGGACAACCATTGCCATCGCCCATCGCCTTTCAACTATCCAAGATGCCAACTGTATCTATGTTTTGGACAAGGGGCGCATCATCGAGAGTGGCACCCATGAGGAACTCTTGGCCTTGGAAGGAACCTATCACAAGATGTATAGCTTGCAGGCAGGGGCTCTTTCCTAAAGAAGAATTCCTCTAAATCACAGATTTCTTGCACCGCCTTTTCTATTTTGTGGTATAATGAAAAATGTTGACAAATAGTATAATAAAAACAAAGGAGAAACAGTATGCTGAAATGGGAAGACCTACCCGTGGAAATGCAATCAAGCGAGGTTGAGTCTTACTACCAGCTTGTCTCTAAAAGGAAGGGTTCGCTGATTTTCAAGCGTTGCCTGGACTGGGTTCTGGCCTTGTTTTTGCTAGTTTTGACTTCTCCCATCTTTCTTATCTTGAGCATTTGGATCAAGTTGGATAGCAAGGGACCTGTCATTTACAAGCAAGAGCGCGTGACCCAGTACAACCGTCCGTTCAAGATTTGGAAGTTCCGTACTATGGTGACGGATGCGGATAAAAAAGGAAGTCTGGTGACTTCAGCTAACGACAGCCGCATTACCAAAGTGGGAAATTTCATTCGTCGTGTGCGCTTGGATGAACTGCCTCAGCTGGTCAATGTCCTTAAAGGCGAAATGTCTTTTGTCGGCACGCGACCTGAAGTGCCACGTTACACCGAGCAGTATAGCCCTGAAATGATGGCGACCTTGCTCTTGCCAGCAGGAATCACCTCTCCAGCCAGCATCAACTACAAGGATGAGGATACTATCATCAGTCAAATGACGGAGAAAGGTCTGTCAGTTGACCAAGCCTATGTAGAGCATGTCCTTCCTGAAAAGATGCGCTATAACCTCGCCTATCTCCGAGAGTTTAGTTTCCTTGGAGACATTAAAATCATGTTTCAAACCGTGTTTGAAGTGCTAAAATAAAGTAGTCATGAGAAAATGAGTACAGATAAAAGGAGCAAATCAATGCCAAATTACAATATTCCATTTTCACCTCCCGATATTACCGAAGCTGAAATTGCTGAAGTAGCGGATACCCTGCGTTCTGGTTGGATTACAACTGGGCCAAAGACAAAAGAACTGGAGCGTCGCTTGTCCCAATACACACAGACACCTAAGACTGTCTGCCTCAACTCTGCGACTGCAGCTCTTGAGTTGATTTTACGTGTTTTGGAAGTGGGACCTGGTGATGAAGTCATCGTTCCAGCTATGACTTATACAGCTTCATGTAGTGTCATCACACACGTAGGAGCGACCCCTGTCATGGTGGATATTCAAGCAGATACTTTTGAAATGGACTATGACTTGCTTGAGCAAGCTATTACTGAGAAAACTAAGGTGATTATTCCGGTTGAGCTTGCAGGGATTGTTTGCGACTATGACCGTTTGTTCCAAGTCGTGGAGAAAAAACGTGATCTCTTTACAGCTGCTAGCAAGTGGCAAAAGGCCTTTAACCGTATCGTGATTGTCTCTGATAGTGCCCATGCTTTGGGATCTACTTATAAAGGACAACCAGCTGGTTCTATCGCTGACTTTACTTCCTTCTCATTCCATGCCGTTAAGAACTTTACAACGGCTGAGGGAGGAAGTGCGACTTGGAAAGCCAATCCAGCTATTGACGATGAAGAGATGTACAAGGAGTTCCAAATCCTTTCCCTTCACGGGCAAACTAAAGATGCTCTTGCCAAGATGCAATTGGGTTCATGGGAGTACGATATCGTCACACCAGCCTACAAGTGCAATATGACCGATATCATGGCTTCGATTGGTTTGGTACAATTGGACCGTTACCCAGCTTTGCTACAACGTCGTAAGGAAATCGTGGACCGTTATGATTGTGGTTTTGCTGGTTCTCGCATTCATCCATTGGCACATGAAACGGAAACTGTTGAGTCAAGTCGTCACCTCTACATCACCCATGTAGAAGGAGCAAGTTTAGAAGAACGCAACCTTATCATCCAAGAATTGGCCAAAGCAGGAATTGCAAGTAATGTTCACTACAAACCGCTTCCGCTCTTGACAGCCTATAAGAATCTTGGCTTTGATATGGCAGATTATCCAAGAGCCTATGCCTTCTTTGAAAATGAAATTACGCTTCCTCTTCATACAAAATTAAGCGATGAAGAAGTTGATTACATCGTTAAGACTTTGGTGAGAATTTCCGAAGAAATCCTCGGTTCTGGAAAAAAATCATAAAAAAATCTTGACAAAGATAGAACAATAACATATAATATTCTCAATAAATCAGAAAAGTAACTATGTTTGATCTTCAGGGAGCCTGTGGTGATTGTGAACAGGTGGTTGGAAGTAGTGAAAGTGGGCTGATTTTAAAAATGAATTTGAAACAATGAAAATTCGGTGCGCACACCTTACAGTGCAACTTGTTGTTAGACAAGGCAGAGATGTAAAGGGGAATAGTCCCTTTATAATTGAGGTGGCACCGCGTTACCAACGCCCTCACACAGATTGTTTTCTGTGTGTGGGTTTTTTCATATCTTGAAATAAATACTGAAAGAGGAAAAATTTTATGACAACTAAAGGTTATTTTGGACAATTTGGTGGTAGTTTTGTACCGGAGCCGATTCAGGCTTTGTTGGATGAGTTGGAAATGACATTTGACAAATACAAGGATGATCCAGAGTTTTTGGCAGAATTTCGCCATTACTTGAAGGATTATTCAGGTCGTGAAACACCGCTTTATTTTGCGGAAAGTTTGACAGATCACTTAGGTGGCGCTAAGATTTATCTCAAGCGCGAAGATCTTAACCACCTTGGTTCTCACAAACTTAACAACGTTTTAGGACAAATTCTTCTTGCCAAACGTATGGGCAAAAAACGAGTGATTGCGGAAACAGGAGCTGGTCAGCACGGTGTTGCGACAGCAGCAGCTGCAGCTAAGTTTGGTATGGCCTGTGATGTCTACATGGGGGCAGAAGATGTGGAGCGTCAACGTCTCAATGTTTTCCGCATGGAGATGATGGGAGCAACTGTTCACGCGGTTGAAACGGGGACACGAACTCTCAAGGATGCGGTTGATGCAGCCTTTGGAGCATGGATGAATGATCTTGAAGCCTTCTACGTTTTGGGATCTGCTGTGGGTCCTCACCCTTATCCTACCATTGTTCATGAATTCCAAAAGGTCATCAGTGAGGAATCTCGTCGTCAAATCTTGGAAAAAGAAGACCGTTTACCAGACTACGTTATTGCCTGTGTAGGTGGTGGTTCTAATGCCATCGGTGCTTTTTCACAGTATGTGGCTGATGAAGAAGTCAAATTGGTTGGGGTCGAAGCTGCCGGTCACGGACTTGACACAGACAAGCACGCAGCCACTATGACAAAAGGTAGTGTCGGAATTGTCGATGGTATGAAGACTTATGCAGTCTTTAAGGAAGATGGAGAGCTGGCTCCAGTTTACTCTATCTCAGCTGGTTTGGACTATCCAGGGGTTGGTCCAGAACACGCCTACTTTAAAGATTCTGGCCGCGTAGAATACGTGGCAGCGACAGACGAAGAAGCTGTTCAAGCCTTGCTCCTTCTTAGTAAGACAGAAGGGATTATCCCAGCGATTGAAAGTTCGCACGCCATCGCAGAAGCGGTTAAACGTGCACCGAAACTAAGTAAAGATGACATTATCATCATCAATGTCTCTGGTCGTGGAGACAAGGACGTAGCTGCGATTGCAGACTACCTAGAAGCTAAGAAATAAGAGATGGAAAAATTACAGTACTTTCTTTCCCAGAGAGCTTGTGGTTGCTGGAAACAAGCAGAGAAAGCTGTAAGGTTGGGTCCATCTGAAACGAGAGAAGAAAACATAATTCTCAAGGGAGTGCCCTTTATCGCACAGCCTGTTACAGGAAAGTTCTGAGACAGGAATGAGAGATAGGAGAAATCCTATAATTGAGGTGGCACCGCGAATTTCGTCCTCACGCAAGTTATTTTGCGTGGGGATTTTTATATATTTATCGTAGATATGGTCATCAGTTTTAAATTATGCTTCATCAATAGATAGATTTCTATAAAATATTTGCAAACGAAGTGAGCATTGAAACGCTATTTCCCGCCATAGTGGTATTCTAGAGAAGCAAAGATGCTTCTCTAGAACGGAATTTTTGAGAGTAAAATAGTTCGGGGAACTATTTTAGCCTGAGCCTAGAAATGAATGAGCGAGGAGCTCGAAAATTAGGTCTTTCATTTTATGGTTTTCTAAAATCATCCACTGGATAATTTTACCTCCCGTCCGCACTATTTAAGGGAAATAGAAAAAAGACAAAAAAATTAAAAATAAGAAACTGAAAGGGAAATTACAATGGAACGAATCATTCATGGAGATGTCTTATCACCAATCTTGGCTTATATGCGCCTAAAGGGGCAACACAAGGTTATCTTAGAAAGTATTCCGAGAGACAAGGAAACCGCTCGTTTTTCTATCCTAGCCTATAATCCAGTTTTTGAGATTAAGTTTGAAAATGGAGTCCTTTATCAAAATGGTCAAGTGATTGATAGGGATCCCTTGGATTTCCTTTATGAAGTGACTCATAAGAGCCAGCACCATTCAGATCTACCTTTTGGTGGGGGAGCCATTGGTTTTGTTGGTTACGATATGATTTCGCTCTATGAGGAAATCGGTCAAATCCCTCAAGATACCATTGGGACACCAGATATGCATTTCTTTGTCTATGAGAGTTACATGGTCTTTGACCACAAGAAGGAAAAAATCCATGTCATCGAGGATGCTCTCTATAGTGATCGCAGTCAAGAAGATTTGGAAGAAGCCTTGAAGCAAGTGCTGGAGGAATTACGCATTCCTGCTCCAAATGAATTTGAAGACTTGGATTTATCTCCGCTGGACTTCAAACCCCATATCGCTCCTCGGAAGTTTGAGCAAATGGTCGAAACCGCTCGCGACTTGATTCGTAATGGCGATATGTTCCAATGCGTGCTCAGCCAGCGTTTCTCAGCAGAAGTTACTGGAAATCCATTTGACTTCTACAGAAATCTCCGCGTGACCAATCCTTCTAATTACCTCTATTTCTATGACTTTGGTGATTATCAGATCATCGGCGCCAGTCCAGAAAGTTTGGTTTCTGTAAAAAATGGCATCGTGACAACCAATCCGATTGCGGGTACACGACCAAGAGGAGCTACAGATGAAGAGGACAAGGCCTTAGCGACAGACTTGCTTTCGGATGAAAAGGAAACGGCAGAACACCGAATGTTGGTGGACTTGGGACGAAATGATATCGGTAGAATGGCTGAAACAGCAAGTGTTCAAGTAACCAAGTATATGGAAGTGGAGCTCTTCCGCTATGTCATGCATTTGACCAGCGTGGTCAAGGGACGTTTGCTTCCCGAACTCACTGCCATGGATGCCTTGAAAGCTACACTTCCAGCTGGAACAGTTTCAGGAGCTCCAAAGATTCGAGCTATGAGACGCATCTATGAACTGGAAACAGAAAAACGTGGTGTATACGCAGGAGCAATCGGCTACTTGTCTGCGACGGGCGATATGGATTTGGCCATTGCCATCCGAACTATGATTCTCAAGAATCAAACAGCCTATGTGCAGGCTGGGGCAGGGATTGTCTACGACTCCATCGCCCAAAACGAATACCAAGAAACCATTAACAAGGCTAAATCTATGACTAGAATTGGAGAACTAAGACCATGATTTTATTGATTGATAACTATGATTCCTTTACCTATAACTTGGCGCAGTACATTGGGAATTTCGCAGAAGTGCAGGTCTTGAGAAATGATGATCCCAAGCTGTATGAAGAAGCTGAAAAAGCAGATGGTCTGGTCTTTTCTCCGGGTCCTGGTTGGCCAGTGGATGCCGGAAAGATGGAAGATATGATTCGAGACTTTGCAGGGAAGAAGCCAATTCTAGGTATTTGTTTGGGTCACCAAGCTATCGCAGAAGTCTTTGGTGGGAAGCTAGGCTTGGCACCAAAAGTTATGCACGGGAAACAAAGCCATATCAGCTTTGAAGCGCCATCTGTTTTGTATCAAGGCATTGAGGATGGTCGTCCAGTCATGCGTTATCACAGTATTTTGATTGAAGAAATGCCAGAAGGCTTTGAAGTGACAGCTCGTTCGACTGATGACCAGGCTATTATGGGAATTCAACACAAAACCCTTCCAATTTATGGCTTCCAGTACCATCCAGAAAGTATCGGAACGCCAGATGGCTTGTCTTCTATTCGGAATTTTATCGAGAAGGTTGTAAAGTGAGGAAACTAGGATGAAAGAGATTATTGAAAAACTAGCAAAATTTGAAAATTTATCAGGTGTGGAAATGACGGATGTCATCGAGCGTATCGTAACTGGGCGTGTAACCGAAGCGCAGATTGCTTCTCTCCTCTTGGCACTTAAGATGAAGGGGGAAACACCTGAAGAACGCACAGCCATTGCACAAGTCATGAGAGGCCATGCCCAACACATACCTACAGAGATTCATGACGCCATGGACAACTGTGGTACAGGTGGAGACAAGTCCTTCAGCTTTAATATCTCAACAACTGCAGCCTTTGTCTTGGCTGGTGGCGGCATTCATATGGCAAAACACGGTAACCGCTCGATTTCTTCTAAATCGGGTTCGGCAGATGTCCTTCAAGCCTTGGGCATCAACCTAGATCTCAAACCAGCTGAACTCGGTAAGGTTTTCGATAAAACTGGAATCGTTTTTCTCTTTGCTAAAAATATGCACCCAGCAATGAAATACATCATGCCAGCTCGTTTGGAGTTGGGAATTCCAACGATTATGAACTTGACTGGTCCACTGATTCATCCAATGGCCTTGGAAACACAGTTGCTTGGAATTAGTCGTCCAGAACTGCTAGAAAGTACCGCTCAGGTTTTGAAAAATATGGGTCGCAAACGTGCTATCGTGGTTGCTGGACCAGAAGGGCTAGATGAAGCTGGCTTGAACGGAACAACCAAGATTGCTCTTCTTGAAAATGGTGAAATCACCTTATCAAGCTTCACTCCAGAGAATTTAGGAATGGAACGCATTGCTATTGAAGACATTCGAGGAGGAAACGCTCAGGAAAATGCAGAAATTTTGCTTAGTGTTCTTAAAAATGAACCAAGTCCATTCTTGGAAACTACAGTTTTAAATGCTGGTCTTGGTTTCTATGCTAATGGTAAGGTAGATAATATCAAGGAAGGAGTTGCTTTGGCTCGCGAAGTCATTGCTAGTGGCAAGGCCCTTGAAAAACTTAGACAGTTACAGGAGTACCAAAAATGAGTCAGGAATTTTTAGCACGAATTTTAGAGCAGAAGGCGCATGAAGTCGAGCAAATGGAGCTGGAGGAAATCCAGCCCTTGCGCCAGACCTATCGCTTATCTGACTATTTAAAACAACATCAAGACCGTTTGCAGGTAATCGCTGAGGTCAAGAAGGCTAGCCCTAGTCTGGGAGATATCAATCTCGATGTGGATATTGTGCAACAGGCCCAGACTTATGAAGCAAACGGCGCAGTGATGATTTCGGTGTTGACAGATGAAGTTTTCTTTAAAGGGCATTTGGATTATCTGCGTGAGATTTCCAGTCAGGTAAACATTCCAACGCTCAACAAGGACTTTATCATCGATGAAAAGCAAATCATCCGAGCTCGGAATGCAGGGGCGACAGTTATCTTGCTCATTGTGGCAGCCTTGTCAGAAGAACGCCTCAAAGAACTGTACGACTATGCGACAGAGCTTGGTCTGGAAGTCTTGGTGGAGACTCACAATCTAGCTGAACTAGAGGTGGCCCACAGACTGGGTGCTGAGTTTATTGGGGTTAACAACCGCAACTTGACCACCTTTGAAGTCGACTTGCAGACCAGTGTAGACTTGGCCCAGCACTTTAAGGAAGATCGTTATTACATTTCTGAATCTGCTATTTTCACAGGGAAGGATGCAAAACGCGTTGCACCATACTTTAACGGAATTTTGGTTGGGACAGCTCTCATGCAGGCAGAAGATGTAGCCCAGAGAATCAAGGAGTTGCAGATTGACAAAGGTTAAAATTTGTGGGCTATCGACCAAAGAAGCGGTGAAAACAGCCGTGTCAGCAGGGGCAGACTACATCGGTTTTGTCTTCGCACCCAGTAAGAGACAGGTGACCTTGGAAGAGGCTACTGAGCTGGCAAAACTCATTCCTTCCGATGTAAAAAAGGTTGGCGTATTTGTTTCACCAAGTCGGGCAGAATTGCTAAAAGCGATTGACAAAGTTGGCTTGGACTTGGTACAAGTTCATGGTCAGGTGGCAGATGATTTGTTTGAGGATTTGCCTTGTGCCAGCATTCAGGCGGTGCAAGTGGATAGAAATGGTCATGTGCCAAATTCTCAGGCAGATTATCTACTCTTTGATGCCCCTGTGGCTGGGAGTGGCCAGATCTTTGACTGGGGCCAACTGGATACGACAGGACTAGCTCAGCCCTTCTTTATCGCAGGTGGGCTTAATGAAGATAATGTAGTAAAAGCAATTCAACACTTTACTCCCTATGCAGTAGATGTATCAAGCGGAGTGGAGACAGATGGACAAAAAGATCATGAAAAGATTAGAAGATTTATAGAGAGTGTAAAGCATGGCATATCAAGAACCAAATAAAGATGGATTTTACGGAAAATTCGGCGGACGTTTCGTCCCAGAAACATTGATGACAGCAGTTTTGGAATTGGAAAAAGCCTACCGTGAAAGTCAGGCAGACTCCAGTTTCCAAGAGGAATTAAACCAGCTCTTGCGCCAGTATGTAGGACGTGAAACGCCTCTTTACTATGCAAAAAACCTGACCCAGCATATCGGTGGAGCCAAGATTTACCTCAAACGGGAAGACCTCAACCACACAGGTGCCCACAAGATTAACAATGCCTTAGGACAAGTTCTTCTGGCTAAACGTATGGGTAAAAAGAAAATTATTGCTGAGACAGGTGCTGGTCAGCACGGTGTGGCAACTGCAACAGCTGCAGCCCTCTTCAACATGGAATGTACCATCTACATGGGTGAGGAAGATGTCAAACGCCAAGCCCTTAATGTCTTCCGTATGGAGCTTTTGGGAGCTAAGGTTGAGGCCGTGACAGATGGTTCGCGCGTGCTCAAGGATGCAGTTAATGCAGCCCTTCGTTCATGGGTAGCTAACATCGATGATACCCACTATATCCTTGGTTCTGCCTTGGGACCACATCCTTTCCCAGAAATCGTTCGTGACTTCCAAAGTGTCATCGGTCGAGAGGCTAAACAACAGTACCGTGACTTGACAGGTCAAGATTTGCCAGATGCCCTAGTAGCCTGTGTTGGTGGTGGTTCTAATGCCATCGGTCTCTTCCATCCCTTTGTAGAAGATGAGTCTGTAGCCATGTATGGGGCTGAAGCAGCTGGACTTGGTGTGGATACAGAGCACCATGCAGCTACCTTGACCAAGGGGCGTCCGGGTGTCCTTCACGGTTCCCTCATGGATGTGCTCCAAGATGCCCATGGTCAAATTCTTGAAGCTTTCTCTATCTCAGCAGGTTTGGACTATCCTGGTATCGGTCCAGAACATTCTCACTACCACGATATCAAACGTGCCAGCTATGTCCCCGTGACGGACGAGGAAGCCTTGGAAGGATTCCAGCTCTTGTCTCGTGTGGAAGGGATTATCCCAGCCTTGGAATCTAGCCACGCTATCGCCTTCGCAGTGAAATTGGCCAAAGAACTTGGACCAGACAAGTCTATGATTGTCTGCCTATCTGGACGTGGGGACAAGGATGTGGTTCAAGTCAAAGACCGCTTGGAAGCAGATGCAGCAAAGAAGGGAGAAGCTCATGCCTAAGACATTAACAGAAAAATTAAATGCTATAAAAGCGACTGGAAAGGGAATTTTCGTTCCTTATATCATGGCTGGGGACCATGAGAAAGGTTTGGATGGTCTCGCTGAAACAATCCACTTTTTAGAAGATTTGGGTGTTTCAGCTATTGAAGTGGGCATTCCCTTTTCAGACCCTGTTGCTGATGGACCTGTGATCGAAGAAGCAGGCTTGCGAAGTCTAGCTCATGGGACTTCTACCCGGGCTTTGGTTGAAACCTTGAAAACCATTCAGACTGAGGTGCCACTGGTCATCATGACCTACTTCAACCCCCTCTTTCAGTACGGTGTGGAGAAATTTGTCAAAGATTTGGCAGATACAGCAGTTAAGGGATTGATTATCCCAGACCTGCCTCATGAGCATGCCAACTTTATAGAGCCCTTTTTGGTAGACACAGATATTGCCTTGATTCCCCTAGTTAGTTTGACCACAGGACTTGAACGTCAGAAAGAGTTGATCAAGGGAGCGGAAGGCTTTGTCTATGCCGTTGCCATCAATGGGGTGACAGGGAAATCTGGCAATTACCGCGCAGACTTGGACAAGCACCTGGCACAATTGCACCAAGTAGCAGACATCCCAGTCTTGACAGGCTTTGGCGTATCTAGTCAAGTCGATGTAGAACGTTTCAATGCGGTGTCAGATGGAGTTATCGTCGGTTCAAAAATTGTAAAAGCTCTCCACCAGGGAGAGCCGATTGAGGACTTTATCAAACAAGCAGTAGCTTACCAAAAATAATCACACAAGTAGCAAGTAAGAGGAAAGGCACAAAAGGAAGTCTTTCCTTTTTCTTTTGCGAAAGAAAGGCTAAAATCCCTGCCGCAGAAGCAAACTGGATCAAGATGAGTAATTCGGTCGCGCTAAAGACGAGAGCACAAGAAGCCAGAAAGAGAAAATCCCCTGCTCCCATGCGGATATTGATAAAATGGGCCATGATTCCAAGAGTAAGAAAGAAGACCATAACCAGATTCCAGCCAGAGCAGGCCATGAGGATTAGGTGGAAAGTTAGCCAAACCATTAAGGGATATTCCTGATGGCGAAAGTCATAGATTCCCAAGGTCAAGCCAGCAGTGATTAGGATGACTTGCCCCAAGGAAATAAAGCCCCAAGACCAAGACAGAAAAAGTAACCCCAAGCCCAATTCAAAGAGGGCATACCAGAATGGATAGCGAACCTTGCAGTAGCGACAGCGAAAGCGACCAATCACTTGAGAGATAATCGGAATCAAATCTAAGGGACGCAAGCGAGTCTGACAGGAATCGCAGTGGCTAGCTGGTCGAATAATGGATTGCTCAGGGAAACGGTCAATGACCAAACCGAGAAAGGAAGCGAGAATGCTCCCAACAAGAAAAAAATAAAGATCAATCATACTTATCTATTCGTAAAAAATAGGAGAAGTAGTATAATGGAGAAACATAGATAAGATGGTGAGGAAAATATGACAATTCGTTTTGAAGAAAAGGTGAGTATAGAAAACGCTCAATTCGTATGCCAATGGTCCAACTCCCTTGGCAAATCTTTTCAAGAACAATGGATGGGACCAATGATTCCTTTTCCCTTGACAATTCAAGTCTTGCAAGATTTGGAAGGGATCTTTTCAATCTTTGATGGACAAGAGTTTGTGGGGCTTATCCAGAAAATCAGGCTAGAAGACAGGAATCTTCATATCGGGAGATTTTTTATCAACCCCCAGAAGCAGGGGCAAGGCTTAGGTAGCCAGGCTTTAAGGAAATTTGTTAGTTTGGCATTTGAAAATGAAGACATAGATACTGTCTCTCTAAATGTCTACGAGGCAAATCAAAAAGCTTACAATCTTTACCAAAAAGAAGGATTTGAAATCGTTCAAATGGTTGAAAAACCTATACGAAAATACATCATGAAAAAGGGTAGATAGCAGTCACTTGAGTTAGAGTTCCAAGGATATCCGGGGATAAAACAGTTACCTTTCAAAGTTGGAAACAAGACTTCTATGATTTCTTAGATAGAGGAGATAAACACGTCGAGAACTAGAAAAATACGAATCTTGCTCGCTTCTGTACTTGCCTTAGTTGTTGGTATCACTCTTTATTTTCAGTATCAAAGCTACCAAGAACGGTTCCAATTAAAGACTTCCTTTGAAGAAAAGGACACTATAGCCGTCTTAAAACATTTAACGACGTCAGGAAAATATGCGTCTGACATGCGAAAAGCAGGCTATATTGTTCCTCCCGACGGTGCCATTCGCTTGGATGGAGGAATTGACTCCATAGGGATAAAAGGAGACATCGATTTGAAAATGTTGAATCCTGGCAGGGATGAAGTCTCGGTTTTATTTGAAACAATGGTAAATGAGGAAAAAATAAATGCTTACTATATTTTAGATCATCAATTAACCCTAAAACGTAGTTACTATTCTCATAATAGTAATCAAAAAAAGAAGATGTGAACATCTCTCAAGCCGAAGAAGAACGCCTATTAAAGATTGTTCGAAAAGAGTTGAAAGCTTTTCTAGATAAGATATATCAGACTTTATATGGTTGATGTTACTAGTGAGAAATGGAAGCGAGACTCTGTTCAGAATGTCAACGAAGATGAGAAAGGGGGGATAAAATGTTTACAGAATTGCTCTTTATTGTCTCTTTTGTGTTACTTTTACCTTTGTTTAAAAGTAGGCGCTCACGAATGATTATAGGAGTCTTGTATAGTTTGCTGCTAGTCTGGCTTGTCTTTTCCGTTTTGAACTATGGCAAATACACTCTTCAACCAGGTCAATCCGTCAATTTAAGGGTAAATCCCAGAACACAAGATTTGGAATACTATTCAATCTTCATCTTGAAGAAAAATGATTCAAGTAAAATTAAATTAACTGGCTCTAGTGTTTGGAGTGAGAGAAATGGTGATGTATATTATGGAGTAGAGGAACAAAAAATTATAAAAAGCCATGGTTTCGACAAGGAGGATGAAGAACTTCCAAACAAGCAACCAGATATTTATTTAGAAAAAGATGGAGTTGTTGTGAGTTACCAAGGTGAAAAAGTGTTTGATGCCACCAATAACAAGCCCTACACGATAACCATTACCAATGTGGACACGAAACCAGCCCAATTTGAGGCTCAGGTGGTGGATAAATAAGCTAGTCTAGTAGTGCAAGCTTTTTAATTTTCTTTCTTTAAAAAGGGAGCTATTATTTTTAACAAGCAAAAAAGCCTTGAAACCAGAGCCTTTCCTGTTAAGAATTTCTTTTAACGAAAATTGGGAAGCGTGTTTAGAATCCGATCTACAAAAAAAGAGGACATTTGCGGTCCTCTTTTTGACTACTATAGATAAAAAGGTCAATTAACGTTTAGCCTTATTTTTCATCTTTGTGAAGCATGTTTTTCACACCTTCAATAGCGCCTTCGACAGCGTCTTTTGCATCTTCAGCAACTTCTTTTACTTTAGAAACAACTTTTTCAGCTGTTCCTTCTTTTTCCATTTTTTCATCGCCGATCATTTTGCCGACACCTTCTTTAATGGAACCTTTTGCTTGGTTTAATTTTTCTTCTGTTGACATGATTCTGCCTCCTTTAAATTGATTGATTTAGACCAGATGAATTAGTGTACGCGAGCATTTTCCTTTGCTTCGCCCTTAACGGCTTCAACACCTTCGCCTACTTTTTCTTGAACAGCAGCAACACCTGAACCGATACCAGATTTCACTTTTTCAAATTGTTCTGAAGCAAATTCTCCTGTTGAAGAAGCCACGTCAGTTACTCGGTCTTGAAGGCTAACTGAATCTGCTTCATGCTGTTCCTTCGTTTTGATATCAACAACATTCACATTGACTTCAACAACTTCTAGATCAGTCATTTTTGTAACTTGTGATACCACAACATCTTTGATTTCTTTGTACAAAGCTGGAACATTCTTTTGGTATTCAACAACAATGTTCAAGTCAACTGCAACTTGTTCTTTCCCAACTTCAACATTGACACCATGAGTGACATTATCTGTATTGATAATTTTTTCTGTTAGATTAGAGAAGAATCCTCCATCCACATCCAAAAGTCCAGGTACTTTTTCAAGTGAAAGACCAATGATTTTTTGGATGACTTTATCCTCATAAGTGAGTTCCCCTTTAACATCTTGAGAAACAACAGCGACATCTTTTTTTTCTACATTTTTATCTACGTTTGACATACGAGACTCCTTTATTTATTTAAATATTTTTCCTTAACATAGTATCCAGCAAATGCTCCTAAGGCTCCACAGATTAACACAAAGAGTGTTTTGAAAAAGCCAAAGGATAAGATAAAGCAAGCGAGAATGACACCTACTAAACCTGCAATGATTGGATACTGGTATTTTTTAAACCATTCCATTTTTACTTCCTTACTTTACACGACTAACAGTCTTTTTGGTCGTTTTTCGAGGTTCAACTTCTTTAACTTTAACTTCAAGTTTTACCTCACGTTCAATACCAAAGAACTGCTTTAATCCATGAGTTATTTCATTCTGAATGACTAGACATCGATTTGAGATGTTGTCTGAAGGAAGAATTTTCCCTTCTACAGTAACGAAACATTTATTTTTGCGGCTATTTACATGGACCGTTGGTTCTTTCATCAACTGATGATCAATAACCAAACATCGAACAAAGCCTTCGATAGCTGAATTTTTTAGTTTTAATGTATCTTCTTGAGTTTCTAATTGAATCTCTAGATATTGTTTAGGATAAAAGAGTATCACTAACATTGAAATTAAAACTAAAACAGATAGGACAAGTGTCCCCCAAAAGACATATCTAGCAATCAGGAATTCAGCGTAGAGTTCTCTCCAACTGAATAAGTGGATATCTAAATCACTGACCTGATGATAATCTATGAGAATAGGAAGGAAAATAGTCAAGATTAAGATACAGAAAATAAGTAACAATATTTTCTTTGATTTTGACATATTAAATCCTTTCAAATGAAAAGCTTTAAACCATAATTTTACCCGTCTACAGTATTCAAAATTATGGCTTATCACTTTTAATTTCTTATTAGGTAATGCTTATTTTTTACCAAATAGAAATGAAACGACTGCAACAACAATCACTGCACCTACGATTGACGGAATAATAGCCATTCCAGCCAATGAAGGTCCCCAGCTTCCGAGAAGAGATTGTCCTACAGATGAACCGATAAGACCTGCAAAGATATTTGCAATTATTCCCATTGAACCACCTTTTTTAGTGATTGCACCAGCGGCGAGACCAATAAGACCTCCTACAATAATGGACCACAACATAGTGTATCCTCCTTTTCTATTTCTAAATCAAAGAATCAATTTCAGAAAATCAATTTCAGAAAATCAATTTCTTTGATTAAATTAATTATATAATATTTAAATATGGAAGGGTAATAATTTGTCTTAAATTACGTATTATAAAAATACACCACAGGTACAAATAAATAAGAAAATCTTGTTGCTACTGGGTTTCTAAGGGATTAGACTAGTCTTTTGATGACAAGCAAAAGTCGTTGTAAGAGGATAAATGCACTCCATGTGGTATAATTGCATGAAGATTGAAAGACAATCCTTTAGTTTATTATAAAGAGAGAAAAGCTATTCATGAGAGATTTATTATCGAAAAAAAGTCACAGACAATTAGAATTATTAGAATTACTATTTGAAAACAAGCGCTGGTTTCATATTTCAGAACTAGCAGAATTATTGCACTGTGCAGAACGTTCTGTAAAAGATGACTTGTCCCATGTTAGATCTTCTTTTCCTGACTTGCTATTTCATTCCTCAACAAATGGTATCCGTATCATAAATACTGACGATAGTGATATTGAAATGGTCTATCATCATTTTTTTAAGCATTCAACTCACTTTTCAATATTAGAATTTCTCTTCTTCAATGAAGGATGTGATAAAGAGAATATTTGCAAAGAGTTTTATATCAGTTCTTCCTCTCTTTACCGTATCATCAGTCATATTAATAAAATTATTAAGAAGCAATATCGTTTTGAAATTAGCCTCAATCCAGTTCGAATCACTGGGAATGAGATCGATATCCGTTACTTTTTTGCCCAGTATTTTTCAGAGAAATATTATTTCCTTGAATGGCCCTTTGAAGCTTTTTCTGTAGAACCTTTATGTAAGCTGTTGGCACTGGTCTATAAAGAAACTGCATTTCCAGTCAATTTCGCTACTCAACGAATGTTAAAGTTACTCCTCGTAACAAATTTATACCGAATAAAGTTTGGTCATTTCTTGGAAGTTGAGAAAAATTCTTTTAACAATCATTTGTTGGAATCTTTCATGGAGGCAGAAGAAATCGAAGAGATTGTAGCGAGCTTTGATTCTGAATATCATATCTCTCTGAATAAAGAAGTGATAGGTCAACTGTTTGTATCCTATTTTCAAAAAATGTTTTTCATAGATGAAGAAGTATTTCTCAACCATGCAAAAACAGACAGCTATGTAAAAAAATCGTATCAGTTATTGGGCGACCTAGTAGATCAGGTATCAAGAGACTATAATCTCCAAGTAGACAATAAGGACAATCTGATTTGGCATCTGCATAATACAGCACATCTGCATCGTCAGGAATTATCGACAGAGTTTATCTTATTTGATCAAAAAGGTAATACAATCAAAAACTTTCAAAATATTTTCCCTCGCTTTGTTTCAGAGGTGAAGGAAGGGATGGAACATTATCTAGAGACTTTGGATATGGATCGTAATTCAATGAAGGTCAATCATTTGTCTTATACTTTTATCACTCATAGCAAACACTTGGTGCTAAATCTTTTACAAAATCAACCTAAATTAAAGGTTTTGGTCATGAGTAATTTTGATCAGTATCATGCAAAATCAGTAGCCGAGACACTTTCTTACTATTGTAGTAACAATTTTGAACTGGAGGTTTGGGGTGAATTAGAGTTATCACTTGATTCTCTAAAAGAATCACCATACGACATCATTATTTCTAATTTTATTATTCCTCCTATTGAAAATAAGAGACTGATCTATTCTAATAATGTCAATACAGTTGCTCTCATCTCTTTGCTTAACGCAATGATGTTTATTCGATTGGACGAGTAACTAAGATTAACAAAAAAGCCTTGAAATCAAGGCTTTTTCTGTTGATGTTTCTTTCCTTACACGAACTTTTACATTGAGAATCAACTAGTTTTGAAGTACCTTTACTTAGTCATTAAAGGAAAATAGAGTCAGACTACTCACTGTTTGGTTTGAAACAATTTGATTTTATCGTCACAGTAAGTGATTAAATCTTGAGCTTTTTCAAAATTATATCCTTTTTCAGAAGCTGACTTCACTTTTTTTTCATCAAAATAGTAGCCAGTCAAACCTGTAATTTCTTCTGATAAGGTGAGGTAGTAGCCTGTTTTAATTCCCTCGTCTAGATCTTTTGAAAATGACTTCATCAAGCGTCCGAAGAGAGACTTTTTCGTCTTTTCATCACAGGAATCATTCCCCAAGTTGGTTGAAATTAAACCTGGATGGTAAGAATTGATGGTGATGTTTGAACCTCTTAAGAAGAACTTTCTGGCTAGATAGCGTGTCATCCAAATAGTGTAAAGTTTAGAATTATTATAGGCCAATCCGGGATTATAATTGTTCTCAAATCCAAAGTCCAAATCCTTGACCTTGGCAAAATGATGCATATAGGAAGAAGTATTAATGACACGGCTGTCAGCCGATTTTTCTAACAAGGGGCTTAGCTCAGTTGTTAACAGATAGGGAACGAGAACGAATAACATAAAAGTCAACTCGACATTTTTAGCACTCGCTTTTCGTTCTTTTCCTGCATACAGGCCTGCATTGTTAAACAAGACATCGATCCTTTGAAAGTCTCGCTTGATTTCCCCTACAAATCGATAAACATCGTCTAATTTTGAAAAATCTGCCAAGTAGCTCGAAACTCTGCCTCTCAAGGAAACGGCCCGAACCTCTTGAAGCGCCAGCTCAAGTTTTTGAGGATTGCGACCATGGAGGATGACCTGATGGCCTTCACTGGCTAATTTCTTTGCCAAATGTTTACCGATACCGTCAGTAGCACCTGTAATCAGAATCGTTTTGACCATATTAGTCCTCCAAGAAAGCAATGAGTTCTTTTGAAAACTCCTCTGCATATTGGAAGATCGAACCGTGACCAGCATTTGGATAGATGATCAGCTTACTATCTTTTATTTTCTCATGCATATCATAAGAATTTTCTGTTGGAACCTGCATATCCTTGTCCCCGTTGACGATTAAGGTTGGTTGGGTGATAAATCTTAGGTCGTCTTGAGAATCTTTCCCCCAACGTTTAATGGCTTTGAGTTGAGTCAAGAAACCAGGCACACTCATGTCTTTGTCCGCAAATTCCTTGGTTCGCATTCCCATTCGTCCGAGAACTTTCAAAGCTTCGATTTTTCCTTGTTCATCATGGTTATAGAAGATATAGCGTTTAGGATCGATGCGCTCGAGTCCAGCTTTAAACATATAGTTAAATGTTTTCCCTGTGACCTTATCAATCTCTTTTCCACCTCGAGGTCCTGTTCCTGCTATAATGAGACGATTGACCAAATCAGGCTTGATTCGGACCATTTCTTGGGCAATCATCCCTCCCATAGAAAGACCTAGGAGATTGATTTTATCGTAACCAAGGGATTGAATAAAGGCAATCGTCTGCTCAGCCATTCCAGAAATGGTTGGGGCCACTTTTCCTTGACTGGCTCCCACACCAGGAAGGTCGACCACAATCACATGGTGCTTTTCAGCAATCAAGTCCAAAAGTTTTGGATCCCAGTTGTCGAGGGTTGCTGCCAAATGGACCAGCATCAGAAGAGGTAGTTTTGATTTGCCTTTACTGAGTTCGCGATAGGCAATTTGATTTCCTTGGACAGTGATGTATTGATTTTTAGTTGTAAGATATGACATTGTGTTTTCCTTTTTATTTCTTAAAGCTGAGGACTGTTTTTCCACGCGAGCGACCATTAGCGACCTTGTCTAAGGCGCTATTCACTTCTTCAAATGGATAAACTGTATCGATAGAGGGTTTGATTTCTAATTTACTAAAGAGGTCAGCTACCTCTTGTAATTGAGCGCCGTTGCTTTCTACAAAGATAAAATGGTAGTGTACACCGTATTTGTCAGCCATCTTATCAAATTTGTGACCGGCTAAGCCAAGAATCATCTGTTTCCATTTTGGCAGATTCATGCGTTTGGCAAAGTCTCCATTTGGCATAGCACGGAGGGAAACAAGCTGACCACCTTTTTTCATGATAGACATTTGTTTTTCAGTCTCAGCGCCACCAAGGGTATCGAGGACATAATCAACCTGGCTAACAGTTTTTGTATAATCCTCTGTTTTATAATCGATAAAGCGGTCTGCTCCTAGGTTCAATACACGCTCAGCGCTATCTCCAGCCCCATTGGTAATGACCTTCAAACCTTTAGCCTTAGCAATCGGAATGGCCATACCGCCGACACCGCCTGTACCACCAGAGATAAAGATGGTTTTGCCAGCTTGAGCCCCCATGAGTTCTAAGGCTTGCATAATGGTTAAGGCAGTCAAAGGAACAGCAGCGGCTTCCTCGTCAGACAGATAGTCTGGAACCTTGGCTAGAGCCTGACTATCGACAGCTACGTATTCTGCAAAGGCACCAATATGATTAAGTGGTAAACGCCCAAAAACTCGGTCTCCGACTTTGAGATTTTTGACTTGTCTACCTGTCTCTTCAATGATACCGACCACTTCATTTCCAGCAGTTTGTGGAAGTTTGTAAGGGACGATCACCTTTACTTCACCACGGGAAATCATGTTATCCAGAGGATTAACACCAGCTGCGGTGACTTTGACCAAAACTTGTTTGTCTGTAATGCTTGGTTTAGCGATTTCTGTGATGTTTAGTGTGATATTGTTTTTGTTATAAGTAGTATGTTGTGCGACTTTCATTGTCTACCCTTTTCTATTTTTTGTTGTATCCGATAGAGATACAAGCATAGTCTTTTTAAAACTGATCTGCATGCAAATCAGTTTCGTTTTTGTTTGGCATCTTTATAAAGATTGTTAATGACATCTTCTAAGGTTTGCTGGGCTAGTTCCTTATCAAGTTGAGCTTCAGCGCTAGCAAATAGTGGCGAAATGGCAGCTTGAATATGTTTCCCTACTGGGCAATCCGGATTGCTATTTTGGTGAACGGGAAATAAGCTGATGTGGTTGACTTCTTGTGTGGAAAAATAAATCTCAAGTAAGGTCACTTCCTTTGGGGACTTACTGAGTTGATAGCCTGTTTTTCCTTGATGGGAAGTAATTAAGCCAGCGTTTTTCAATAAGGCAATCACCTTACGAATATAACTAGCGTTGGTTCCGACGCTCTCAGCCAGAGCTTGTGAACTTAAGGTATCCTTGCTCTCGCTAATCATGGTTAGGATATGTAAGGCTACTGAAAATTTTGTATCCATATAAACTCCTTTGGATAACTTGTATCTAATACGAGAACAAGTATATCACAAATAAAATGAAAAGCAAGACTTTTGTTTTAAATTTTTAAAATATTTTTGAAGAGTGTCATCAGATTAGAGATGTCTGGAAAGGCAGTTCATAAAAAATAGTGAGATAAACTTGTTTTAAAGAAACAGCATCTCCCCTCTCTGCTTGATCAAACATATCTTAGTTTGTGCCTAGTAAACTTTGTTTCATAATCTAATTATATGTTATTTCATTCCGTTTTTTTGTTCTTTTCAAAGCGTTATGAGGACTTGAAACTTCTTTTATGATTTTTAATTAGTAAAATGTTGAACTATAGTGAGTTTTGTGTCACAATAGATAGTATATAAATCATTAATAGAATAGAAATAATATTTTCTTACCTTTACAAGTAGTATTGGTTAGACATTTTTTCGTCTCAATTGTACTTATCTCTCAAGTTTAGCTAGTTTTTATAAGCTCTGTTTTCGAATCAATAAAACAAATTTTAGAAGTGCATAAGACAAGATGGTGACCTTACTACAGTCATCGCTAATCGCTATGTCTTGCTGGTACAGACTGTTTGTGCCGTTGGCTATTTACCAGTCAGTTTAATCAAAGGGCTTAATTTTTATTGTTGAAAGGTTTTTATATGGAAAAAATTCTATCTTTAGGTCTGACAGGTAAGAAATTACTTGTTCAGGGTTTCTTGTTTGTTCTGCTAGGACTTGTCTTAATGGTCACGGGGACTTGGTTGCCAGTAACGGTTATTCGACTGGTTCTGTTTTTAGCTTGGATAGCAACGGTCTTAGATTTAGTATTACGTATTTTCAAAAAAAGTCAGTCAACGGACACCTTGGGAGTTGCACTGGTTAAATTGTTAGTGCTGGGATATTTGCTTGGCTCCAATCTTGCGACGGATGTGCCGATTTATATTTTGGCTCTTGTGATTGGAGTTTATCAGATTTTTCATGCTACTATCAATCTTGTCACCTATCTTCTCTACCGCAAAAACAAAATTCGACCTCGTTTTCGTCTCTTACTAGATGGTATTCTACTAGTTTTTCTTGGTGGAGCTAGTCTTTTGTCCTCTACGGGAAATTCTGTCTTTCAACTCTTTGTTTTAGGGGCTTATTTTTTCCTTTATGGTCTGTCCAATATCCGTGACGGTTTCTTATTTGAAGGGGAAATTGGGAAAAACCATCTCAAACGTCGCATTAGAATTAGCTTACCTATTGTCCTAGCCGCTCTCATCCCTGCAAGAACTTTAGCAAAAATTAACAAATTTATGCTGGAAAATGCTGATGAGGAAGAAGATATCCATCTTGGAATAGTGAAGTCTGGTAAGACAGCGGAGCTTGAAATTTTTGTTCATACAGCTGAGACCTCTCTGTTTTCGGCAATTGGTCATGTGGATATCTGCTATCAAGGCCGTGTTATTTCTTATGGCAACTATGATCCGTCTTCTGAGACCTTATTTGGCATGGTAGGAGATGGTGTCTTATATTTCTGTGATCGTGACAAGTACATTGACCTATGTAAACGTGAGAGTCAAAAAACGCTTTTTGGTTATGGGATAGATTTGACGCCTGAAATGGAAAAAGCAGTTCAGAAAAAGTTGGCTGAATTGAAACAACTGACGATTCCATGGGAGCCAAGTGCAGATAAAATCATGACAGGTGATGGTAAGGAAGACTACACCTACGCTTATAAAATCAGACATGAGACAGATGGGGAACTTTATAAATTTATCAAATCTAAGTTTAAATCCTACTTTGTCTTATCTACAAACTGTGTGCTCTTGGCTGATACCATAGTCGGTCAGGCTGGCACCGATATCCTCTCACCCAAAGGATTTATCGCTCCAGGAACTTACCAAGCCTACCTTAATCGAGAGTTTGAAAAACCAAATAGTATAGTCGTATCTAAACATGTTTATTAAGGAGAATTTATGAACTTAGTAAAAAAATACACCCCGTTAATACTTTTTATAGGGCTGGTTGCTCTTGTAATTCTGAATGCATCGAGCTTTATATCAGGAGCAATCTCTCTCTTTGATGTAATATCAACCTTGATTTATGGTGCTGTTATTGCTTTTGTGCTTAATGTTCCTATGAAAAAAATTGAACAGTACTTAGTTAAATTGAAGGTAAAGGCAGAGTTGCGTCGTCCGATTGCCATGGTACTTGTTTTCCTAGCTCTTATCTTAATCGTGATTGCTCTTTTGGTTTTGGTGCTGCCAACCCTAGCCCAGACTATTAGTCAGCTGGGAACAGTCCTTTCAACAGTCCTTACTCAACTTGGGAAATTGCTAGGCAGCTCGGAATTTGTAACCAAAGACATGTTGTCAACTATCGTATCAGGCATACAGGGACAATCTAGTTCTATTAGCCAAGCTTTGATAGGTTTTTTATCAGGTCTGACTAGTAATATCGGCAATATTTTTTCAAGTTTGATGAATGCCTTTTTGATTATAGTCTTCACCTTTTCATTTTTATCCAGTAAGGAACATTTGGCAGCGATGACGAGTCGACTTCTAAAAGTTTTTCTTCCAGAGAAGGTGGTGATAAAGTTGACTTACATTGGACAAGTAGCACTAGAGACTTATGACCAATTTTTGATGAGTCAGCTGATTGAAGCAGTTATCATAGGAGTTATGATAGCGGTTGGTTACAGCGTGTTTGGGATACCCTATGGAGTAATGACAGGTATCTTTGCAGGAGTGCTATCGTTCATTCCTTATGTAGGGCCTATGATTGCTTGTGTTGTGGGAGCGATTTTTATCTTCACAGTGAGTCCTACTCAAGCCTTACTTTCTCTTCTTCTATATCAAGTTATACAGCTGATTGAAGGAAACCTTATTTATCCTAGAGTTATAGGTCAGTCTATTGGTTTGCCAGCTATTTTCACGCTTGCGGCTGCTAGTATTGGAGGCAATCTCTTTGGCTTACTTGGGATGATATTCTTTACACCGATATTTGCTGTTATCTATCGATTGGTTAAGGAATTTGTCGTTGCAAAGGAAAATCAGCTAGATTAAGAAAAACTAAATTTAATAAGATATACTGAGAAGAGAGTGAGAGATTCTCTTCTCTTTTATTTTTAAATACTTTTCTACAAAAAGCTATTAGACGTTAAAAAAAGCCTTGGTTTCAAGGCTTATTTCTGTTGATTTAGATGTGCCCCCTGCAGGGCTCGAACCTGCGCCCCATAGCTTAAGAGTCTACTGCTCTACCAACTGAGCTAAGGAGGCAACAGAAAAAGCTGAGAATGTAACTTCCCAGCTATTTTAATATGCCCAAAATGGCAGCTAGATTATTTACGAAAGGCATCAAGGATATAGGTGAAACCAACAATTAAAAATGCAAAGGCAACGACATAAACGACAAAGACACTTGTAGCTACTGGATTGAACAAAATCACTAGACCTAGTAAAAATGCAAGCAACGCTATCCACATGATATGGTTGCCAATAATAGGGAAAATCAATCCCAGACGATTGCCTTTAAAGAAAACTATAATGGCTTCTACAATTAACCAAATTCCTAAAATAGTTGGAATGACAACTGGCAGCGTCACAAAGCCATAGGCAACGAGGTAAAGAGCTAAGAGAAGATTAACAATCCCTTGGAAAAGATGAGCTGGTGAGCGAAGCTCTTTTGGTACAGAGAAATAGCCTAAAATAGCTGCTATAGAAGCAACCAGTAAACCAAATGAAATCCACCAGCTGTAAGCAACAAGATTAGCTACTGGGTCTGTAAATAGAAAGAGTGCTAAAAGGACAAAAATAACTCCTGCAAGGAATAGCGATAAACGATTAGAAAATTTCATTTCAATACCCCCTATATAGTATAGTATAGTATAGTTTGATAATAAAAATATTATACACCTTTTTAGAGGAAATATCAATAAACAAAATGGAAAATTTGGAAGTTTCAGTCTGATTTATGAAAAGAAAATCAGTTTTTATTATTTTGAAAATAAAAAGAGAAGATAAAATTTGTCTTCTCTACATGAAAATATTGTATGGCATCAAAGCAAAAGTAACTGGCTTTACACTATTTGTAAAGATGTAATTTGATTCAAAAAGAAAAGATAGATTTAAAATGTGGGACAAATGATGGGGTAAATCAGTTATAGACAAGCAAAAAAAGCCTTGATTTACAAGGCTTTTTCCTGTTGTATTTAGATGCCCCCTACAGGGATCGAACCTGTGACCCACGGATTAAGAGTCCGCTGCTCTGCCAGCTGAGCTAAGGAGGCAAAGAAAAAGCTGTATTGGTGCCGAAACTTCACGGTTTGTATTGAACCCGCGCAATTAAGCAGGTGGGCAACTCGCTCTAACTGAAGCTGTTTCCGTGTGAGACGGCCTACATGCTGTTAGAAGACTTTTGTTTCCCTAATAATACAAAAAATAGTCGGTCAACACTTAAGTGTGAAGTCGTACACCACAGCGTTTCTATGTTTATATGATACCACTTTTTCAAAAAAAATCAAGAGGAAAATGCAATTATTTGAAAAGGATTTCACAAGTCCCGTAATTTATCAATGGTTTCCTTGCGTTGAGCTAAAGCCCGTTCGTATTTGCCAGTATCTTCCGGAGTGAAGTAGTGCTGATCTTTAATTTTTTCTGGCAGATAGTCCTGCTTGACCCAGTTTCCAGGATAGTTGTGCGGATAGAGATAGTTTTGCGCATTCCCTAGTTCCTTGCTTCCACTGTAGTGGCCATCGCGCAGGTGGCGCGGAATAGGTAAATGACCTGATGTTTTGAGGTCAGCAAGGGCCTTGTCCATGGCCACATAGGCTGAGTTGGATTTTGGAGAGAGGGCCAAGTCAATTACGACATTGGCAATGAGAATGCGAGCTTCTGGGAAGCCAATCTTTTGAGCAGCATCTAGAGCAGTTACAGTATGAATCTGAGCTTCAGGATTGGCCAAACCGATATCTTCATAAGCGATGACGGTCAAACGACGAGCGAGACTGGGCAAATCTCCAGCCTCAATCAAGCGGGCCGCATAGTGGAGACTGGCATCGACATCCGAGCCACGGATGGACTTTTGTAGGGCTGAAAGGACATCGTAGTGACCGTCCCCATCCTTGTCCATGGTAATATAGCTCCGCTGGAGGCTATTTTCCATGATATTCAGAGTGATGTGGCGGATCCCCTTGTCATTTTCAGGGGTAGAGAGAACAGCCAAATCCAGCGAGTTAAAGGCAGAACGCAGGTCTCCATTTGTAGAGGTCGCGATGAAATCCAGTGCATCCTCATCTAGCTCTACTTGGAAATCAAAACCACGCTCAGGGTCAGTTAGAGCGATTTGAATCGCTCCTTTTACATCTTGATTAGACAAGGGTTCTAACTCAAAAATCTGAACACGGCTACGAATGGCTGGAGTGACAGAAAAGAAGGGATTTTCAGTCGTCGCACCAATCATGATGACCAGACCACTTTCCAAGAGGGGGAGCAGAAAATCTTGCTTAGTCTTGTCAAGACGATGGATTTCGTCTAGTAATAGAACGAGACCACCTGAAAATTTAGCTTCTTCCGCGATTTCTTGCAGTCGCTTTTTACTATCGACTGTCGCATTAAAGGTCCGAAAGGCATACTTGGTCGTTCCAGCGATGGCAGAGGCAATACTGGTCTTTCCAATACCTGGAGGTCCGTAGAGAATCATGGAGGACAGACGATTTGCTTCCACCATGCGACGGATAATTTTTCCAGGTCCGACCAGATGCTTCTGACCAATGACCTGGTCGATGGTTTTTGGGCGCATGCGAAGCGCGAGATTGTCTGGCATAGCAGTCCTTTCTAACATGGATTTTCTGATGTATATGTGGTAAGATGGTAGTATCTATTTTAGCATATTTCCGAGCAATCGGGGCGATTAAAGAGTCGCATAGAAAGAGGACAAAATGGCAACATACGGATTTTTAGATGTTTTAGAGGAGGAGTTGGACAAGAACTTTCCTTTTGATTATGAGATTAGTTGGGACAAGCGCAATCACGCGGTTGAAGTGAGTTTTCTATTGGAAGCACAAAACGCTGCAGGTGTGGAGATGCTGGATGAGGACGGAGAAGTTTCGTCAGACGATATCCTCTTTGAGGAAGCGGTTCTTTTCTACAATCCTGCTAAGTCAACGGTTAATGCAGAAGACTATTTAACGGTCATTCCTTATCTACCTAAAAAAGGATTTTCTCGTGAGTTTTTAGCTTATTTTGCCCTTTTCCTCAAAGATACTGCCGAGGTTGGGCTGGATGCGCTCATGGACTTTTTGGAAGACCCAGAAGCAGAGGAGTTTGTCATGGAATGGAACCAAGAAGTCTTTGAAGAGGGAAAAGTCGGCTTGGAAGAAGGAGAGTTTTATCCTTATCCGAGATATTAGGAACTAGCGAGGAAGTATATGAAGAAAATAGTCTTGTCTTGTATTTCCGGTCTGTCCATTGTTTTTTTAATGCTGGGATTTGTTTTTGGGACGATTGCCTTTAAAGAGTTAGATTTTTCTTTAGTCTTTATTCCAGGCTACCTATTTACTTTTTTCAGCATTTATCTGATCTTTATTCTTCATGAGCTGGGGCACGCATTTTGTGGTTATCTGACAGGCTATCGACTGGTGGCTTTTGGATTAGGAAACTTTCTTTTGACCAAAAAGTCAGGCAGGTTTCATCTGAGTCGAACAGCCGTTCTGAAAAATGTTGGTGCTCAGTATATTGGATTGAAAGAAGATGAAAGCGACCAAAGAGTCATCCTGATGCTTGCAGGAGGCTTGATGGTTCATCTTGGCTTGATTTTATTGGCGCTATTGTATGGAATTTTGACAGCTAACTGGTATTTTGCAGCTACTTGGGTTTGTCTAAATCTATCTTTTCTTCTCATCAATGCAAAGCCAGTTGGGATTACCGATGGAGCGAAAATCTGGGAATTGCTACAGCAACCTGAAAATACGAAATACGCCTACTCGGTGTTGAGGCATTCTGCCCAGACCTTGCTAGCTCCTCAAGAGTATGATTTGAAAGACTTTATCATGCCTGTTGATGAGGATGCAAGAGGGAGTTTTGCAGAAAGCATTCAGATTTTCCAGGGACTAGTTTTCATATTCGATGGTCAGATAGAGACTGCCAAAAAACACTTTCAGTCTTTATTAGATAAAACAGACAATCCGATGTCTCAAACTCTTTCCCAATTATACCTTCTCCAAATTGCCTTGCTTGAAAGGGATCATGAGAAAGCAGAGGAATATGCAAGTAATCGAGGAGTCAAGTCCTTCTTATCTCTAAAAATGGCAGACACGCAGATAATGCAAGCCTTGTATCAATTTCTGGTAAAGAAAGATATGAATCAGACTGACAAGGCTATAAAAATTGCTAGACAAAACATGGTGACCAGCCGTTTGGTGCGGGATGAGAAACGTTATTATGAAAACTGGTTAGCAGAGTTGGAGAAAGAATTATCCGAAGGAGTCTGATATGGAAATAAAAATTTCTGATTTTACAGGTTGCAAAATTGCCCTCTTTTGTGAGGATAGGATTTTAACTATCTTGCGTGATGATAAGGCAAGCATTCCTTGGCCCAATATGTGGGAATTGCCAGGTGGCGGACGAGAGGGCGATGAAAGTCCTTTTGAGTGCGCGGCGCGTGAAGTTTACGAAGAATTAGGAATTCATCTGACTGAGGATTGCCTGCTTTGGAGTAAGGTGTACCCAAGTATGCTTTTTGAGGGGAAGGAATCCGTCTTTCTAGTTGGAAAATTGGATCAGGAACAGTTTGACAAGATTGTCTTTGGTGATGAAGGGCAGGGCTACAAACTGATGGGCATTGACGAGTTTCTTGGCTCAGATAGGGTTGTACCCCAGTTGCAGGATAGAGTGAGGGATTATTTGGAGGAAATAAAATGATTTTTGCAATTGCAACAACGACACTAAATAAGGAAGTTAAACGCAAACTAAAAACTGGACAATATTCTAGAGAAGAAGCTACATTCATCTATTTGGAATATTTAAAGTTAAAGAAGCAGAGAGAAAGTGGTACGAAAGTAGCTGGGATTTCTATGGCTGTTATTTGGGTATTAATGCTTGCTATACCCTTACTGAGTGGTAGAGGTCTCGTACTGCCCCTTTCAGTATATTTTTTATTTTTGATACTGTTAGCAGGAATTGTTCTATTTGTTTATTATCTTACGTTTGGTATTTTTAAACAGCAGATTCATAGCGCAATGAAAGAACACTACACAGATGTGATTGAAGAATTTAAGGGTCAGTAAAACAGCGTGTGGAAGAGTATAGAAGTACTAGTTGAGAGAGTGTGTATTTGGGGGTAGTAGTATGATTCAGATTGTCCGAGCAGGAGCAGAGGATTTAGAAACCGTAATTGCAATTCAAAGGGCTAGCTTTAAGGCGGTCTATGAGAAATACCAAGATGAGTATGATCCCTATCTAGAGGATCGTGAACGAATCAAGTGGAAATTGGTTGAGCGTCCCAATAGCTATTACTACTTTGTGAAAGAAAAGGACGAAAATATCGGATTTTTACGAGTTCAGACCAATGAGGAATTGACGGAGGCTTGGTTGGGAACGGCAGCGATTTTGCCCCAGTATCAAGGAAAAGGTTATGGTTCTGAGGGATTGAGATTACTGGAAAAGGAATTTTCAACGATTAAACAGTGGGATTTGTGTACGGTATTACAGGATGCGGGCATGGTCGCCTTTTATGAGAAAAATGGCTACCGTCAAACCCATATCGAGCCTGAAAAAGAAGGTATGGATATGGTTTACATGAAAAAATTGATTGACAAATAGAAAGGAAGGTTCGGTTACATTTCTAAACTGAACCCGCCCTAAACACTGTGCCAAAAAGATAAACTTATCTTAGACACAAGCGTCTTCAGAGAGTTTCCTATTTTGACTTTGTGTTTTACGGGCTTGGTATCTTAATGATGGAAACATGGCAAGAGTTAAAAGTAACGGTTAAGCGTGAGGGGGAGGAGCTGGTCTCTAATCTCTTGATTGAGCTGGGAGCGCAAGGTGTTGCGATTGAAGACAGCATGGACTATGTGGGAAATGTGGACCGCTTTGGCGAGATTTTCCCAGAGGTTGAGCAACAAGAAGAAATTGTAGTGACCGCCTACTACCCTGATACGGTTGATGTGGCAGTGGTTGAAGCTGATTTGCAGGCTCGTCTAGCAGAATTGACGGATTTTATGGATTTGGGAGAGGTCAAGGTTGGCACGACTGACTTGGCTGAGGAAGACTGGGCTGACAACTGGAAGAAATACTATGAGCCCGCCCGCATTACTCATGATTTGACCATTGTGCCGTCCTGGACGGACTATGAGGCGACTGTGGGAGAAAAGATTATCAAGTTGGATCCTGGTATGGCCTTCGGGACAGGAACGCATCCAACCACTAAGATGAGCCTTTTTGCTTTGGAGCAGGTTCTTCGTGGTGGCGAAACGGTGCTAGATGTGGGAACTGGTTCAGGTGTCCTTTCTATTGCCAGCTCGCTTCTTGGTGCTAAGGAAATTTTCGCCTATGACCTGGATGACGTGGCTGTTCGTGTGGCTCAGGAAAATATTGAGCTCAACCCTGGCATGGAAAATATCCATGTTGCTGCTGGAGATTTGCTTAAGGGGGTTGAGATTGAGGCAGACGTGATTGTGGCTAATATCTTAGCGGATATTCTCATTCATCTGACGGATGATGCTTATCGCTTGGTCAAGGATGAAGGCTATCTCATCATGAGTGGCATTATCAAGGACAAGTGGAACATGGTACGTGAGTCAGCTGAGTCAGCTGGTTTCTTCCTTGAAACCCACATGATCCAAGGGGAGTGGAATGCCTGTGTCTTCAAGAAAACCAAAGATATCTCTGGTGTGATTGGAGGCTAGCATGCAGCAGTATTTTGTCAAAGGCAGTGCAATCTCTCCTGTCACTATCGAGGAAAAGGAAACCAGCAAGCACATGTTTCAGGTCATGCGGCTGAAAGAAGATGATGAGGTTACCTTGGTCTTTGATGATGGCATTAAGCGCTTGGCGCGCGTGCTAGATGTGGAAAATCGTCAGTTTGAGTTGGTTGAAGAGTTAGCTGACAATGTAGAACTGCCAATCCAAGTAACCATCGCATCTGGTTTTCCCAAGGGAGACAAGCTGGAGTTTATTACTCAGAAAGTAACAGAACTAGGAGCTAATCAAATCTGGGCCTTTCCTGCCGATTGGTCAGTCGCCAAGTGGGACGGCAAGAAATTGGGTAAAAAAGTTGAAAAACTAGAAAAAATCGCCCTTGGAGCAGCAGAGCAAAGCAAGCGAAATCTGGTCCCAAGTATTCAGCTTTTCGAGAAAAAAGCAGATTTTCTAGCTCAGCTGGACCAGTTTGACTCTATCGTAGTAGCCTATGAAGAGTCAGCTAAAGAAGGAGAAGCCGCTGCTCTCTTACAAGCAATCACTGGTCTTAAAAAAGGAGCCAAATTGCTCTTTATCTTTGGTCCGGAAGGCGGTCTGTCACCAGCAGAAATCGAAAGTTTTGAAACTAAAGGAGCCGTCTTGGCAGGCCTAGGACCTCGCATCTTGCGAGCAGAAACAGCCCCGCTTTATGCCTTATCAGCCCTTAGTGTTTTATTAGAATTAGAGAAATAAGAGGAAGAAAATGGAACAAAAACACCGTTCAGAATTTCCAGAGAAGGAACTTTGGGATTTAACAGCCCTATACCAAGACCGTGAGGATTTCTTGCGTGCAATCGAGAAAGCGCGCGAAGATATCAACCACTTTAGCCGTGACTACAAGGGTAATCTTCACACTTTTGAGGATTTTGAAAAGGCCTTTGCGGAATTGGAACAAATCTATATCCAGATGAGCCATATTGGCAATTATGCCTTTATGCCTCAGACGACAGACTATAGCAATGAAGATTTTGCCAATATTGCCCAAGCTGGGATGGAATTTGAAACAGACGCCAGCGTAGCCTTGACCTTCTTTGACGACGCCTTGGTGGCAGCAGACGAGGAAGTCTTGGACCGTTTGGGTGAACTGCCCCACTTAACGGCAGCCATTCGTCAGGCCAAAATCAAAAAAGCCCACTACCTAGGGGCTGATGTGGAGAAGGCCTTGACAAATCTGGGTGAAGTTTTCTACAGCCCACAGGATATTTACACCAAGATGCGAGCTGGGGACTTTGAAATGGCTGACTTTGAAGCCCATGGCAAAACCTACAAAAACAGCTTTGTGACCTATGAAAATTTCTACCAAAACCACGAGGACGCTGAGGTTCGTGAGAAATCTTTCCGCTCCTTCTCAGAGGGACTTCGTAAGCACCAAAATACAGCTGCGGCAGCCTATTTAGCCCAAGTTAAGTCGGAAAAACTCTTGGCCGATATGAAGGGCTACGACTCAGTCTTTGATTATCTTCTGGCTGAGCAAGAAGTGGACCGTTCCATGTTTGACCGTCAGATTGACCTCATCATGAAGGATTTTGCGCCAGTTGCTCAGAGATACCTCAAGCATGTTGCCAAGGTCAATGGTCTTGAAAAGATGACCTTTGCAGACTGGAAATTGGACTTGGATAGCGCTCTTAATCCTGAAGTGACTATTGATGACGCCTATGATTTGGTCATGAAGTCAGTAGAACCTTTGGGACAAGAATATTGTCAGGAAGTTGCTCGTTATCAAGAGGAACGATGGGTGGACTTTGCTGCTAATAGTGGCAAGGATTCTGGTGGTTATGCGGCGGATCCATATCGCGTGCACCCTTATGTCCTCATGAGCTGGACTGGTCGTTTGAGTGATGTCTATACCTTGATTCATGAAATTGGGCATTCTGGTCAATTTATCTTTTCAGATAATCACCAAAGTTACGTCAATGCCCACATGTCGACCTACTACGTTGAAGCGCCATCAACCTTCAATGAATTGCTTCTCAGTGACTACTTGGAGCACCAGTCTGATGACCCACGTCAAAAACGCTTCGCTCTTGCCCACCGCTTAACAGATACCTACTTCCATAATTTCATCACCCACCTCTTGGAAGCAGCCTTCCAGCGTAAGGTATATACATTGATTGAAGAAGGGGAAACCTTTGGAGCAAGCAAGCTCAACAGCATTATGAAGGAAGTTTTGACAGATTTCTGGGGAGATGCTATTGAAATTGATGACGATGCGGCACTGACTTGGATGCGCCAAGCTCACTACTACATGGGCTTGTATAGTTATACTTACTCAGCTGGACTTGTTATCTCGACTGCGGGTTACCTCCATCTGAAACATTCAGAAACTGGAGCTGAAGATTGGCTCAATCTTCTTAAATCAGGTGGTAGCAAGACACCGCTTGAGTCAGCCATGATTATCGGAGCGGATATCTCAACAGACAAACCACTCCGTGATACCATCCAGTTCTTGTCAGACACAGTTGACCAGATTATTGCCTATAGTGCGGAGTTGGGAGAGTAAGGGAATAGAGAGGTCGTTCTAGAATGATGCTAATGGGACTTTTGCTTTATTTGTAGTGATTGTCAAGAAAAGTGTTGAGGGTCGTAATTGCAAAGCAGAATTAATAACGGAATCGGTATTACTAATCATCCTTTTTATTTTCTATATGATTGAATTTAGTTAAGAAATTGATGAGGAACTATATATTACAATTTATAGTTAAGTTGTTTTATGTAATTATAGATGCAAGGTATAGATTTATAAACAATTTCTAAGAATATCGTAATTCTTTAAAAATATAGAAATATATGATAAAATATAAAATGTAAACGCTTAAAAAGAAAGGTTAGATTAATGAAAAAGGAACAAGTGCTGATTGGTTTGGGAGTTGCAACTGCAATAGTAACTGCTTTTAATGGTCATGTCCAAGCAGATGAGGTTACAAATAAACAATCGAATAAAACTACTGTCAGTCAATCAGAGACCAAAAAGGATGTTGAAGTTTCAGAATCAGATGTAAAAAATGCAGAAGTAAAACTGAATCAAACAATTGAGGAAGAAAAGAATGCTCAGAAGATTGTTGATAAAACGCAACAAGAGTATGCATCTGCTGTAACAAATAAGAACAAAGCAGATGACGCTTTGAAACAAGCTCAAGAATTTGCTAAGCAAGCTACACCTGAGAAAATTAAAAATGCAGAAAAGGATCTTGCCGCAAAACAAGTAACTGTCAAGAAAGCCGAAGAAAATTTGGCTGGAGTAAAACAAGGTGAGAAACAAGCTCAGACAAGTGTCGAGAACCAACAAACAGTTGTTAATAAGGCAAAAACTCAGGTTGATCAAAGAGCAGTAGATGTAAAAAAGGCACAAGACAAAGTAAGGGTAGCAGAGAAAGCTTTTGATTGGAATACATTACGTGAGGTCCAACAAACTGCTGGGAAATTGGATGCGAAGGTGAAAGCTGACCAAGCTAAAGTGAGTTCTTTAACTAGTGAGTTCTCAAAAGCACAACAAGAAAGAAAAGCACTTGTAGAAAGAGGAAATAAGAACCGTTCTACTCTTGAAAAGAATTTAAAATCAGCTGGGAATGAGTTTTTAACAGTTACGGTTCCTCACGAGATTCAATCAAATTCTGTTAGCGAGAGTGATTCCAAGACTCCTCCACTTAAGGAAAAAACTTTTGTAGGAAGAGATGGAAAGACCCTTTATGTTGCTGCGAACGAAGATGTGAATTTTAGCGGAGAAAGAACAGAAACTATCGTTGTCTCATCTAAAGATTATGTCAACGTTCCTCATGTGGTCGATTATAAAAAAGTTTCTGAAGAAGTTCGTAAATACTTAATTGAATTGCGTAGAATCAATGGTATTGATATTCCAGTGCCAGCTGTGACTGACAAGGCTTTGAGATATGGAAAAGCAAGAGCGGATGAAATGGTGGCAAAAAATGAATTGTCACACGATACAAAATTAAAAAATCAAGATTTTGGTTTTAAGGATGCGACTGAAAATGCAACAGCTGGTTCGGTTCCAGAAAAGAGTGTATTAAGTGAAAAAGAACTTGCTTATAAAGAGGTTCTATCTTACTTTAATGATTATAGTAATGCCTCGTTATATGGCTCATCAACTCCGAAAGAAGCAAATACATTTAACTATGGTCATAGAATTCCATTGCTAGCAGCTTCTGGGACAGGGATGGCTGTCGGAGCATCCTCTAGCGAAAAAACAAGCTATGGAAATTATGGAGTATTAACATTTATTAGTGAAAATAAAGATGTTTATAGTACCCTACCTTCTGTGATTAGTCCATCTGAAAGAAGAAGTTATGTTTATAATGGTGAGACATATTATTATGATCCAAGCGATTCATATTCTCTAGCAAGAGCAGAAAATAAAGATAGTAATCCAGATTATAGCGAATTTTACTTTAATGGGAAACGAGTAAAATTCTTACCTAAAATAACCTTCCGTTATGTTTGGAATGAAATCACACATCCTAAAAATCCAGTTTATACTAAAGCTAAAGAGGCTCTGGATAATTTTAACAGAAAACAAAGAAATGAAGAGACTGTGGCAAATGAAAAACTATCGTCTCTAAACAATAACCTTACCATTGCTAAAACGACTTTAGATAAAGATCAAAAAGAACTAGACAAAAATAAAAAGCGTCTTGCAGATTTAACAAAACAAAATCAATCTAAGTTAAACGTTTTAAAATTTGCTAAATCTGAGTTGAGTAAACAACAAACTCTGCTAAATGCTGCAAAATCTGAACTTTCGAAGCAAGAATCTCAATTAAATCGATTGAAAGCAATCAAGAATGATAAATCTCATGCTAGTAAGAATGCGGAACAGTCATTAGCTAATGCTAAAAAGGATTTGACAAAGGCGCAACAAGGTGTCATTGACCTCAAAAATGCTCCAAGAAAACTCGACGATGCTAAAAAACAATTGATTAGAGCTAAACAAAAGGTTGAAGAATCTAAAAAAGCACTTGAAAATGCAAATATTAAACTAAAAAATGCAAAAGCTAAAAAAGATGCTGTTAAGAAAGAATACACGAAAGTATCTGAAGCATATAAACAATATTTATTGTTAAAACAAAAAGCGGCTTCGAAAGGAAGTTGGATTCAATCCTCTGGTCGTTGGTGGTACAGACACAACAATGGTTCTTATACAACTAATGGTTGGGAACTAATCGACAGTACATGGTATTATTTTGACAGTTCAGGATGGATGCAAACAGGCTGGGTAAAAACAGGCGGTTCATGGTATTATCTTAATTCTTCAGGTGCAATGAAAACAGGCTGGGTAAAAACAGGTGGATTATGGTATTACCTCAATTCTTCGGGAGCAATGCAAACAGGTTGGTTTAGTGTCTCAGGGAAATGGTACTATGCATATGGTTCAGGTGCCTTAGCAATCAGTACAACTACACCAGATGGTTATAAAGTGAATTATAACGGGGAATGGATCAGATAGACAAATAAAAAGCTATATAATGTTACTTAGTATATATTATTTAAGGTATTTGTAAAGAATTACACATGAATATAGGTTACCAACTATAACAGATTTTGAGAACAATTTTAAAACAAGAATAATAGTCAACACCTTTTTAGAATGTATAGGTCGAATAGTTCACAATTTAAGGAAAAATTGAAATTAATTTTTCAATCATATTTTTTAAGCACATTTCTTGAAACCCTTTCCTTCTTTTGATAGACTAATACATAGTTTGAAAAAAGGAGACTTATCATGAAAAAATTTGTTGCTGAATTAATCGGTACATTTATGCTTGTGTTCATCGGAACAGGAGCTGTTGTTTTTGGAAATGGTCTTGATGGCCTTGGACACCTTGGAATTGCTTTTGCCTTTGGTTTGGCGATCGTAGTTGCAGCTTTCTCAATCGGAACTGTTTCAGGTGCTCACTTGAACCCAGCTGTTTCGATCGCTATGTTTGTAAACAAACGTTTGTCATCTTCAGAGCTTGTAAACTACATCCTTGGACAAGTAGTTGGAGCTTTCCTTGCGTCAGCTGCAGTATTCTTCCTCTTGTCTAACTCAGGTATGTCAACTGCAAGTCTTGGTGAAAATGCCTTGGCTAACGGTGTCACTGTCTTTGGTGGATTCTTATTTGAAGTCATCGCAACTTTCTTGTTTGTCCTAGTTATCATGACTGTAACATCAGCAAGCAAGGGCAATGGCGCAATCGCTGGTTTGGTAATCGGCTTGTCATTGACAGCTTTGATTCTAGCTGGCTTGAACATCACTGGCCTTTCAGTAAACCCAGCTCGTAGTTTGGCTCCAGCTGTCTTGGTTGGTGGCGCAGCTCTTGAACAAGTTTGGATTTTCATCCTTGCTCCAATCGTTGGTGGTGTTCTTGCAGCTCTTGTTGCGAAAAACTGCCTTGGAACAGAAGAATAAGAAACGAAAAAAGAGTCCTGTTCTCAGTTTGAGGAACAGGGCTTTTTCTATGCAAACAAAAAAGCACTCCCTTTTGGAATGGGAGTGTTTCGTGATTAGCTCAATTCAGCAACGATGGTCTTGATTTGTTCTGCAGTATGAACACCTGCAACTTGTTTCACCACTTGGCCGTCTTTTTTGAAGAGAAGAGTTGGGATAGACATGATTCCAAAAGCACGAGCTGTGTTTGGATTTTCATCAACGTCCATTTTAACGATTTTCAAGACATCTTCTGAAAGTTCTTCAGACAATTTGTCCAAGATTGGACCTTGCATACGACATGGACCACACCAAGTTGCCCAGAAGTCTACCAAGACCAAACCGTCTTTTGTTTCTTGTTCAAATGTTGCATCTGTAATTGCTTTTGCCATTGTATTTCTCCTTTTTTAGTTATATTGGCTTAAATCTTGTTTCATGAGATAGAAGAAGACATCTCCATAAGTCCCATGGTAGTCCAAATCATGACCATTGTAGGTTAATTTTTGGACAGTATAGTAATCAGCAACGCCGATGAGGCAGGCATGTTGAGAACGTTCAAAGTCTTGGTAAGACTCGAAAGTCATGGTTCTCTCTTGCTTGCTGGCGTCTAGATAAGTAATTTCGATCATATAAAACTCCTTTGTTCGATCTTGACTTTATTGTACTCCTTGAAAAGAGGAATGTCAAGAAAAATGATTGCGCACGCAACTTTTTTAGAAAATCTGATTATGAAATGAAATCAAGACTTGTCTCCAGCCTTTCTTCGACAGCCTTTTGCAGGTAAGCTAGAGTTGTCTGTCCCTCGTCAGTCAGGCAGATAAAGCTAGCCCGTCTATCCTGATCGCAACACCGGCGACTAAGCAAACCACAGTTTTTCTCTTCTAGTCGAGCCACCATTCGAGAAACTGCGCTTGGACTGAGATGGAGTTTATCAGGTAAATCAATCTGCCGTAAGGATTTTTCATTAGCGAGGTCCAGATAGTAGAGCAGGTAAAACTCTTTCAAGGTCAACCTTTGTTCACTCTGCTGGGCAATAGTTTCTTCCAACAAGGCTTCCATTTCCTTTTGACGGCGGTTGTAGTCAAACCACTTTTCTAAATAGGTCATTGCTTTCTCCTTTCTTTTCAAAGTAAAATCACAAAGTCATTACTGACTGTCTCTACAACACAAGATGATTGCGCATGCAATGATTATACTACTTTTAACTAATCCTTGCAAGAGAGAAGAATTGCGATATTTCCTTGAAATTTTCTGAAAAAAGAGTAAACTGGTATGCAAGAAGTCTATTTCGTGGAGTTTAGGATGAAATTATATGTTCAATTAATGATTCTCTTTGTGATTTCTCTAATCGGAGAGGGAATTTCCAGTTTCTTTCATCTGCCCATCCCAGGCAGTATTATCGGTTTGATTATTCTCTTTCTAGCCTTATAGTTCAAGTGGCTAAGGACCAGGCATGTCAACATGGTCGGAAATTTCTTGCTGGCCAATATGACCATTCTCTTTTTGCCGCCAGCAGTGGGAATCATGGAAAAGTTTGATGTGATTGCCCCTTATCTCTTGCCCATCGTCTTGATTGTCTTTTTTGCGGCTGTCATCAACATTATCCTCATAGCCCTAGTGGTTCAGTTTATCAAGAGACGGTTTGAGGGTGATTATGAGAAAGGAGATGCCAAATGAGCGAATTTGTATCCAATCCTCTGTTTGGGCTTGCTCTGTCTATCCTAGCCTATCTAGTAGGAATGCTGATTTACAGACGTTTTCCCCATCCTTTAACGACGCCTTTGCTTTTGTCAGCTATTTTTATCATTATTTTCCTTAAGGCGACAGGTATTTCTTATCAAGATTACTACCAAGGTGGGGTTTATTTGAACAACTTGATTGTCCCATCGACCGTGGCTCTAGGGATTCCGCTTTATAAGAGTTTTCACTTGATGAAGCACCATGCTAGGAGTATTCTCTTTGGTAGTCTGTTAGCAGTAGTTGTCAATACTAGCTTCACTGCCATAGTAGCGAAAATATTTGGCATGGACTTTTTCCTAGCCATTTCTCTCTTTCCCAAGTCAGTGACAACCGCCATGGCAGTGGGAATCACAGAAAAATTGCAAGGTTTAACGACTGTGACCTTGGTCGTCGTAGTAGCGACTGGGATTTTGACCAGTGTGATTGGACCAACTCTTTTGAAGTGGTTGAAAATTGATGATCCAGTGGCTGTAGGCCTTTCCCTTGGAGGAACAGGTCACGCAGTCGGAACGGGAACAGCCTTTCGATACGGTTCTGTAGCAGGAGCCATGGGTGGCTTGGCTATCGGTGTCACTGGAATTCTTTATGTTTTTGTCAGTCCCATCGTAGCCAGTTTGATATTGAGTTAAAGAAAAACCCAGCTTTCTAGCTGGGCATTTTTTATTGCAAGTTAACCTTGTTTTTCAAAATGTAGTAGGTACCGAGATAGTAGATAGCTGATAAAAAGAGATCGCGCAAGATTTCTGTACCAGCCATCGCGTTATAGTCATTGTCAACTCTTAAGAAGAAAGTGATATAACCAATAACGATGGAAATAACGATATAGGCTAAAATTCCCATTGCTGTTCGATACTCATTAAAGAGTTGCCCGATAGAAATGGAGAGGTAAATGGACAAAATCCATGCGATTGACCCGACAAACAGTGATAGGGCATACAGCCAGCCGTAGCTGAGATAAGGGGAAATGAAGTTGTAGAGGGCAGTGAAGTCTTTTTCAATTGGTGTTAAGAAGATGATAATCAATATACTCAAGATAAAGACGATATAGCCTAAGATGGACCAGACAAGACCACCTAAAAGTTTTGCGGTGATGATTTGGTGCTCGGAGACAGGCAAGGTCAAGGTCAAGTACCCTTGGCGGTCATAAACACTCCCCTTGAATCTTCGGATGATTAAAAAGATTGTTGCAATCCAAAGAGTGACGCTGAGTCCTCCAAAGACTAGTACTAAAAAGAAGATGAAATAAGCAGCATTGTTAGGATTGTAACTCTGGCTAAGACTGCTAATAAAAGCTCCAATCAAAACTGAAATTGCAAGTACAGCACCGTAGAGTGCCAGATACCATTTATTGACATTTTTAAATTCATAACGAACTAGATTCCAAAACATAATAATCTCCTTTGCTTAGGCTTTAAATTCCTGGCGGAAGAGCTGGTCAATTGATTCACCTGACTCGTAACGAATATCATCAACATTTCCTTGGCGGACGACTTTTCCGTCTTTGAGGAAGATGATCTCATCCAAGATTGGTTCAATATCTGAAATCAAGTGGGTTGAAATCAGTACCGTAGAGGTTGGTGAGTAGTTGTTGATGATGGTATTGAGGATATAATCACGGGCAGCTGGATCCACTCCACCGATCGGTTCATCGAGGACATAAAGACGAGCTTCGCGGCTCATAACCAGGATGAGTTGAACTTTTTCCTTGTTCCCTTTTGATAGTTTCTTGAGGCGGTTGTTCTCATCAATGCCAAGATCAGCTAACAAGTGTTGGGCTCTTTCGAGATTAAAATCCTGATAGAAGGTTTTAAAATAGGTTAGAGCATCCTTAACCTTCATCTCTTCATTGAGATAAGTTGTGTCAGGAAGATAGGAGACAATCGCCTTGGTAGCAGGACTTGGATCCTGTCCGTTAATGAGAACACGTCCTTTATCTGGCTGAAGGAGGCCATTGATCAGTTTGATCAAGGTTGTTTTTCCGGATCCGTTTGGTCCAAGGAGCCCGACAATCTTTCCGGCTGAGATCTCTAGTGAGATATTGTCAAGTGCCGCAGTTGCTCCATATGATTTTGTTACATTTTCAAGTGCTAGTAGTGTCATAGTCTTAAACTCCTTTAATATAGTCGCTTAATACATTTGGCAGTTCTTCTTTTTTGTAGCCAAATTGAAGCATGCAAGAGACGAATTGTTGCAGTTGCTCCTCGGAAAGTTGTTTGCGGGACTGAAGGATGAGGTCCAAATCCTCGGTGACAAAACGACCAGTTGTCCGCTTGCTGTATACAAATCCTTCACGTTCAAGGTCAGACAAGGCGCGCTGAATGGTATTAGGATTGACCCCAGCCTCGCTCGCCAAATCTCTCACGGTAGGGAGCTGTTGGTTGGGTTCCAGTTCATGGGAAACAATCTGTAATTTGATTTTTTCCATAATCTGTAAATAAATCGGTTTTGTATTATCAAATGACCAGGACATCATAGTCTCCTTTCTTTGTCTTTATTGTTCTAATTAAATAATACAATAAAACAAAAAACTTGTCAAGTAAAAATAAGAATTGTTTTGGGAATTGCTCAAAAAATGGTATAATGAAAAGAAAACGACAAGGAGGGAAATGCATGCGTTGTCCAAAATGTGGGGCTACCAAGTCTAGTGTTGTTGATAGTCGACAAGCCGAAGAAGGAAATACTATCCGTCGAAGACGTGAGTGCGACGAGTGTCAGCATCGTTTTACAACCTATGAACGAGTAGAAGAAAGAACGCTGGTTGTCGTCAAAAAAGACGGTACGCGAGAGCAGTTTTCGAGAGATAAAATCTTTAATGGGATTATCCGCTCAGCCCAGAAGCGTCCTGTGTCAAGTGATGAAATCAACATGGTGGTCAATCGTATCGAGCAAAAACTCCGTAGTCGCAGTGAGAATGAGATCCAAAGTGAATATATTGGGTCTTTAGTCATGGAAGAATTGGCAGAGCTTGATGAGATTACCTATGTTCGTTTTGCCAGTGTTTACCGTAGCTTTAAGGATGTGAGTGAGTTGGAGAGTCTGCTCCAGCAAATCACCCAGTCCTCTAAGAAGAAAAAGGAAAAATAGATGAAACCAAATGACCGTTTTTCTTTTCTAAAGAATAATCGGGTGTCGCAAGATACCTCTTCTCTGGTGCAGTGCTACCTCCCGATTATCGGTCAGGAGGCACTGAGCCTCTATCTATATGCTATTACCTTTTGGGATGGTGGGCAAAAGGAACACCTTTTTGCCAACATTCTTAATCATTTGAACTTCGGGATGAATACGCTCCTCCAGTCTTTTAAAATCTTATCTGCTTTGGATTTGTTGACCCTTTATCAGAAGGGAGAAACTTATGAATTGCAGCTTCATTCTCCCCTACCTAGTCAGGATTTTTTAACTCATTCTGTCTATAGCAGACTCTTGGAGAGAAAAATTGGGGATACTGCACTTGCTTCCCTGAAGCAGGCTCCAAGTGAGGGAGAAGCACTCTCTGTTTCTTTGAGCCAAGTATTTCCAACCCTGACTGAAGAAGTGACACCAAGCGAGTCTAAAATCAAGTTAAAAAATGATTTTGACTTGGATCATTTCCAGCGCCTGATGGCTCGAGATGGCTTGCGTTTTGAAGACGAGCAGGCAGATGTTTTGGAATTGTTTGCCATCGCAGACGAAAAAAAATGGACCTGGTTTGAAACCTATCAAATAGCTAAGGCGACAGCGGTGGCTCAGGTTATTTCAGTCAAACGCATGCGTGAAAAGATAGCACAAAAACCAGCATCTTCTGACTTTAGCCCCAAAGAAATGACCATTATCAGGGAAGCCAAAAATAAAACTCCCCTACAATTTTTAGCGGAAATCAAGCAAACGCGTAAGGGGAACATCACCCAAAGTGAAAGAGAACTCCTTCACCAGATGGCGTCTTTAGGCTTGTTGGATGAAGTCATCAATATCATCTTGCTTCTAACCTTTAACAAGGTTGATTCGGCAAATGTCAATGAGAAATATGCCATGAAGGTCGCCAATGACTATTCTTATCAAAAAATTCGTACAGCAGAAGAAGCTGTGCTTCGGATTCGAGAGCGTCAGCAAAAAGGCCAAGAAGACCAAAAATCGAAAACTAGCTCGACTAAGACAAATGTTCCCAAGTGGAGCAATCCCGAATACAAGAATCAAACCAGTGAGGAAACTCGTCTGGAACTAGAACGTAAAAAACAAGAAATGTTAGCCCGATTAGAAGAAGGAGGAGACTAGATGGAAAGCGTTGGTGATGTAATCAAACGTCAGACAAGTCGTTTTCAGTATCAGGACTTGGTCCAGCAGATCATGAAGGACCCCGATGTAGCGGCTTTTATCCAGAAAGAATCCCTCAGTCCAGAGGAGTTGAATCGTAGCATCTCCAAGTTCAACCAATATATCACAGAACGGGATAAGTTTCTTCGTGGGGATGCGGACTATATAGCGCGTGGCTACAAGCCTATCTTGGTTATGAATCACGGCTATGCGGATGTGTCTTATGAAGAAACACCAGAACTAATCGCAGCAGAAAAAGAGGCTGCAATTAAGAATCGTCTCAAGTTGATCAATCTACCAGCCAGTCTCAAGAAAGCGAAATTGGCTCAGATTGACCTGGATGATCTAGGACGCTTGCCGATTTTTGAGAGACTCTATGCCTTTGTTGACCTTTACCCAAGTATCCGAAAAGGCCTCTATCTTTACGGAGATTTTGGTGTTGGAAAGAGTTTCATGATGGCAGCCTTAGCTCACGACCTATCTGAAAAACGTGGAGCATCAACGACGATTCTCCACTATCCAAGCTTTGTCATTGATGTGAAAAATGCCATCGGTGAAGGATCTGTGAAGACCTTGGTGGATGACATCAAGTTAGCAGAAGTCTTGGTCTTGGATGATATTGGTGCAGAGCAGTCAACACCTTGGGTGCGTGATGAGATTCTCCAAGTTATTCTCCAGTATCGTATGCAGGAAGATTTGCCGACCTTCTTTACTTCCAACTTTAATTTCCAAGATTTGGAAAAACATTTTGCCAAAGGAAAGAATGGAAATGACGAGACTTGGGAAGCTAGACGGGTCATGGAACGAATCCGTTATTTAGCAGAGGAGACAAGACTAGAAGGAGAAAATCGCCGATGACAGAAACCATTAAACTGATGAAAGCTCATACTTCAGTTCGTCGCTTTAAGGAGCAAGAAATTCCTCAGGCAGACTTGGACGAGATTTTGACTGCTGGACAAATGGCGTCATCTTGGAAAAATTTCCAATCCTACTCTGTGATTCTTGTGCGCAGTCAAGAGAAGAAAGATGCTCTTTATGAACTGGTTCCCCAGGAAGCCATTCGCCAGTCAGCAGCCTTTTTGCTTTTTGTTGGTGACTTGAATCGAGCTGAAAAGGGAGCAAGCCTTCATACGGACAGTTTCCAACCTCAAGGGGTGGAAGGTCTCCTTATCACGTCTGTAGACGCTGCGCTTGCTGGTCAAAATACCTTGCTTACAGCGGAGAGTCTGGGATATGGTGGTGTTATCATCGGTTTAGTCCGTTACAAGTCAGAAGAAGTGGCAGCGCTTTTTAACCTGCCTGACTATACCTACCCTGTTTTTGGGATTGCCCTTGGTGTGCCAAATCAACAACATGATGTCAAACCAAGACTGCCTTTGAACCAAGTGGTATTTGAAGAAGAATACCAAGAACAGCCCGTAGCGGCGATTTTGGACTATGACAAAGTACAGGCAGACTATGCTGGTGCGCGTGCGACAACCTCTTGGAGTCAACGTTTGGCAGAGCAGTTTGGTCAAGTCGAACCTAGTTCAACTCGGAAGAATCTAGAACAGAAAAAGTTATTGTAGAAAGTGAGAAAACATGGCCTTACCAACTATTGCCATTGTGGGACGTCCCAATGTTGGGAAATCAACCCTATTTAATCGGATCGCTGGTGAGCGGATCTCAATCGTAGAAGATGTCGAGGGCGTGACACGTGACCGTATCTATGCAACGGGTGAGTGGCTCAATCGTTCCTTTAGTATGATTGATACGGGAGGGATTGACGATGTCGATGCTCCCTTTATGGAACAAATCAAGCACCAGGCAGAAATCGCTATGGAAGAAGCGGATGTCATCGTCTTTGTAGTTTCTGGGAAAGAAGGGATTACAGATGCGGACGAGTACGTAGCTCGTAAACTTTATAAAACCCATAAACCTGTTATCCTTGCCGTTAACAAGGTTGACAACCCTGAAATGCGAAATGATATTTTTGATTTCTATGCGCTAGGCTTGGGGGAACCACTGCCAATTTCGTCTGTCCACGGTATCGGTACCGGTGATGTGCTGGATGCCATTGTGGAGAATCTACCACATGAAGTCGAAGAAGAAAATCCAGACGTCATTAAATTTAGCTTAATTGGACGTCCAAACGTTGGAAAATCAAGTTTGATTAACGCCATTTTGGGAGAAGACCGCGTGATTGCCAGTCCAGTAGCTGGAACAACGCGTGATGCCATTGATACCCACTTTACAGATACGGATGGACAAGAGTTTACCATGATTGATACAGCTGGTATGCGTAAGTCTGGTAAAGTCTATGAAAATACAGAGAAATATTCTGTCATGCGAGCTATGCGTGCCATTGATCGTTCTGACGTGGTCTTGATGGTCCTCAATGCCGAAGAAGGTATCCGTGAGTACGACAAGCGTATCGCAGGTTTTGCCCACGAAGCAGGCAAAGGGATGATTATCGTGGTCAATAAGTGGGATACTCTTGAGAAAGACAACCACACCATGAAAAAATGGGAAGAGGATATCCGTGAGCAGTTCCAATATCTGCCTTATGCACCGATTGTCTTTGTATCAGCTTTGACCAAGCAACGTCTCCATAAACTGCCTGAGATGATTAAGCAAATCAGTGAAAGCCAAAACACCCGTATCCCATCAGCTGTCTTGAACGATGTGATTATGGATGCCATTGCCATCAATCCAACACCGACAGACAAAGGAAAACGCCTCAAGATTTTCTACGCAACCCAAGTGGCAACCAAGCCACCGACCTTTGTCATCTTTGTCAACGAAGAAGAACTCATGCACTTCTCTTACTTGCGTTTCTTGGAAAATCAAATCCGCAAGGCCTTTGTCTTTGAGGGAACACCGATTCACTTGATTGCAAGAAAACGCAAGTAAGTCTTGCTTGTTTTTCTACAAAAACAAACTAAAAGAAGACCTCATAGTCTTCTTTTTTCTATACTAAAAGGGGAGAAAAGAACCTATCAAATTGGAGGAGAATCTGTCATCAAATTTCAATCATTTTCCTAGATTTTGTAATCTATTTGTAATGAAAATGCACTTTTTTTGTAAAAATCAAAATGCTATAATTCCTTAAATCAATTTTCCTTTATCAGGGAGGTTATTATGAAAAGAAGCAGATTATTTAAACATAGTTTGTTGGTTCGCTTGCTTGGATTGCTGATGGTCTTTCTCTTCTTGTCAGCATTCACAGCACCTGAAAAACCTGAGTACGGGATCTATGACCCGGATCACTATCTAACGGATGAGACTATAAGTCAGATTCGGGAATTGAATAATGCAAATAGTAAAAAATCAGAAAAATTCCAGATGGGTGTTTACGTTGTGAAAAGCCTAGATGGAGAAACAATCGAAACTGTAGCCAACGAAACAGCTAGAGCTTGGAAGATTGGCTACTCGGGAGACAATCACGGTGTCTTGATTGTGGTGGCAGTCCAAGATAGAAAATCACGGATTGAAACCAGTAATAATGTGGCCAGTAAAATCACAGACTATCAGACCAATAGATTTTTGACAACGGCACGCCCTTACTTTAAAAATGGTGACTATAACAAAGGTGTTCTCTCAATAGTCAATAATCTCAACTACATGTTCTATAGTGGATCGAGTACAAGTGCTTCAAGTTCTAGAAGTAGCTACGGTTATACTACCAACTCTAGTCGCTTAAGGGAACTGGAAAGGTATGCTGGTGAGAGCAGTTCTTCGAGACGGCATCGAAAAAGCAGTTCGAGTGACGGAGTTATCGGATTTGGAATTCTCATTTACTTCATCGTGATGATTATCGGATTTATATCTGGAGGTCGTGGTGGTGGTTCACATGGCGATGATTCTGGCGGTGGCTGGTGGGGCGGTGACTCATCAGATTCAGGTTCCTCTTGGTCTGACTCAGGCTCCGACTCATCTGGTGGCTGGGACGGCGGTGGCTTCGATGGTGGCGGTTCGTCTGATGACTGGTGAGATAGCTCAAACCGATTTCTCCATGCAGTAAGGTGACTCCTTTGCAACAGTTCACTCCTTAATTAAAAATAAAAACAAAGTTTGGGAAATTGATTTAAAATCTGAGTATTTTCTCAGAAAAGTTGATAAAAGAAAGTGTTAAGGTTTTGATATGAAACAAAATAAAGTAATTCTCTCAATAGTGGCTATTTTCTTTGGACTACTAGTTCTGGGAAGTTGTTCCGCAGTGACGACCTATAATGGTCTGGTTGGTGAACAGACTAAGGTGGAGCAGGCTCAGGCCGATGTCTCGACAGCCCTCCAACGTCGTTCGGACTTGATTGGTAACTTGGTGGAGTCCGTTAAAGGACAAATGAATCATGAAACCGAAGTCTTTACCAAGATTGCTGATGCTAGAGCTAAAATCGGTAGTAGCTCAGTAACTTCGGAAGAAAACCAAAAGGCTCAGGGAGAGTTGAGCTCAGCTCTTTCCCGCTTGATTTCCTTGACGGAGAATTATCCAGAACTCAAGAGCAATCAAAATGTTGAGCAACTAATGGTCGAACTTTCAGGCAGTGAAAATCGTATCTTTGTAGCACGCAAGGATTATAATAAAGTCGCAGCCGAGTACAATCAAAAGTTGAGAAGTTTTCCAACCGTGCTTTTTGCGAATATGATGAACTTTAAAGAAGCTGAAACCTTTAAAGAAACAGAAGAAGCCAAGACAGTTCCTAAGGTCGATTTTGGAACCTCTTCATCCAGTCAATAAAGTGAATCAGCCTATGAATAAAAGAGTTTCTCTAGTATGACTAGTGATTTTAAACTCAAACCTGGAAAACCTTTTCCAGGTTTTTTTGGTATAATAAAAGGAAAGAGACAGTGACTCAAATGGAGGTTTGCTATGGAGAAAACAAAAGCCTTTCTTGAAGCGCACTATAAGAGATATATCCTTACGCTTTGCATCCTCTGGTTGCTCGTATTTTTCCTTCCTTGGGATTGGCATATAGGAGGAGTTTCAATTTATTATTTCGTTATGAAAAAACTCTTTGTGGTTTTTGGCGTTTTATCCATCCTATACTCCGTGCTGATTAAAAAAATCAGTCTTTTCATCTTTGGCATCATCTTTTGCTTGGCCTTCTGGATCAATCTCTTTTGGTATTTTGGGATATTGCCTGTATTCTTGGGAAATTAAACATTAAAAAATGAAGGACCAGACTAGCTTCTAGTCCTTTTTACTTTCTTGTTAAAATAGTTGGAGATGTAAAAATGATTTTGTTGACGGGCTGTCTGTATGATATAATAAGTCCCGTAAAAAGAAGATTAAGGGATTTGAAAAATGGCTAAAAAAGTAAAAGATTATTATGACTTGGCTTATGCTAGGGATTTGAGTCGACGGTTGCAAGAAGCGTCCCCTGCATTTGATGGACAAAAGTTTAGGCTCTTGTTAGAAAAAGACTTGGAAGAGTTGGAGTTTAGCCAGCGTCAAGAACTCTTGGCTAAAAGTATCAAAGAATGTCTTCCTCTATCCTATCAGGACTCTCTCAAGGTTTTTGAGAAAATTTTGGGTCCCGAGTTAGAGGGTGGTTTAGGTATGTTCTCAGAAGGATATTGGCTTTGGCCAATCGGGAAATATATAGAGCTGTATGGGGACAAGGAATTTGAATTGAGCGCGGCCTTTAGTAAGGAACTCACCAAGCGATTTACTGGAGAATTTTCCATGAGACCCTTGCTGGCTCGTTATCCTAAAGATACAATGACTTTGCTGTTAGAATGGAGTCGGGATGAAAATTTGCGCGTTCGTAGACTTGCCAGCGAATGCATGCGTATCCGTCTGCCTTGGGCTAAGAGACAAACCGTCGTATTGGATTATTTTGAGGATTTCACCACTATTCTGACCAATCTAAAGGATGATAGAGACAAGTCCATTCAAAAAAGCGTAGCCAATAATCTAAATGATTTGTACAAGGAAGCCCCCGATAAGTTTGAAAGGATTCTTCAAACTTGGCAAAAGGAGGAGCTAAGTCCAAGTTGTGCTTGGATTATCAAGCATGCATCTCGAACAAAAAACAAAAAAAGACTCACAGAAGATTTATGCAAAAAAAGCTGAATTTTGGCTGGGTTTTTCCGTTGTAAATTAAGGATTCTTTCTTGAAAAATAATGGTAAATATGCTAAAATTAAAAGAACATTCTAAAATATTCAGAATAAAAAGTAAGGAAAATCATGGCTAATATTTTAAAAACGATTATTGAAAATGATAAAGGAGAACTTCGTCGTCTGGAAAAGATGGCTGATAAGGTTCTTAACTATGAGAGCCAAATGGCTGCGATGTCAGACGAAGAACTAAAAGCAAAGACTGACGAATTTAAAGAACGTTACAACAAGGGTGAATCACTTGATTCATTATTATATGAGGCTTTTGCGGTAGTTCGTGAAGCTGCAAAACGTGTCCTTGGGCTTTTCCCTTATAAGGTTCAGGTCATGGGTGGGATTGTTCTTCACCATGGTGACGTTCCAGAGATGCGTACCGGTGAAGGGAAGACCTTGACAGCGACCATGCCAGTGTACCTCAATGCCCTTGCAGGTAAAGGGGTTCATGTAGTTACAGTCAACGAATACCTAACAGAACGTGACGCGACTGAAATGGGTGAATTGTACTCATGGCTCGGTTTGTCAGTAGGGATTAACTTGGCAGCTAAATCTCCAATGGAGAAAAAAGAGGCTTACCTTTGCGATATTACCTACTCCACAAACTCAGAGATTGGTTTCGACTACCTTCGTGACAACATGGTCGTTCGTGCAGAAAACATGGTACAACGTCCACTAAACTATGCCTTGGTCGATGAGGTGGACTCGATTTTGATCGACGAAGCTCGTACACCATTGATCGTTTCAGGTGCCAACGCAGTTGAAACAAGCCAACTCTACCATATGGCGGACCACTTCGTGAAATCCTTGGACAAGGACGACTATATCATTGACGTTCAGTCTAAGACGATCGGTTTGTCAGATTCTGGTATTGACAAGGCAGAAAGCTACTTCAAACTTGAAAATCTCTACGATATCGAAAACGTAGCTCTTACTCACTTTGTTGACAATGCCCTCCGTGCCAACTATATCATGATTCTCGATATCGACTATGTGGTTAGTGAAGAGCAGGAAATCTTGATCGTCGACCAATTTACAGGTCGTACCATGGAAGGTCGTCGTTACTCTGATGGTTTGCACCAAGCGATTGAAGCAAAAGAAGGTGTGCCAATCCAAGATGAGACCAAGACATCAGCTTCTATTACCTACCAAAACCTCTTCCGTATGTATAAGAAATTGGCAGGTATGACAGGTACTGGTAAAACAGAAGAAGAAGAATTCCGCGAAATTTACAACATTCGTGTTATCCCAATCCCAACTAACCGTCCAATTCAACGTATCGACCACTCAGACCTTCTCTATGCAAGTCTTGATGCGAAATTTAAGGCTGTTGTTGAAGATGTAAAAGCTCGTTATCAAAAAGGTCAACCGGTCTTGGTAGGTACAGTTGCCGTTGAAACGAGTGACTTCCTTTCTAAGAAATTGGTAGCAGCAGGTGTTCCTCACGAAGTCTTGAATGCGAAGAACCACTACAGAGAAGCGCAAATTATCATGAATGCTGGTCAACGTGGTGCCGTTACCATCGCAACCAACATGGCCGGTCGTGGTACCGACATCAAGCTTGGTGAAGGGGTTCGTGAACTTGGTGGACTTTGCGTCATTGGTACAGAGCGCCACGAAAGTCGCCGTATTGATAACCAGCTTCGTGGACGCTCAGGGCGTCAAGGAGACCCAGGTGAGTCACAATTCTACTTGTCTCTTGAAGATGATTTGATGAAACGTTTCGGTTCTGAACGTTTGAAAGGTGTCTTTGAACGACTCAACATGTCTGACGAAGCTATCGAATCTCGCATGTTGACGCGTCAGGTTGAAGCAGCTCAAAAACGTGTCGAAGGAAACAACTACGACACTCGTAAACAAGTCCTTCAATACGATGATGTTATGCGTGAACAACGTGAGATCATCTATGCACAACGTTATGATGTCATTACTGCAGATCGTGACTTGGCACCAGAAATCCATGCTATGATTCGTCGTACCATTGGACGTATCGTGGATGCACATGCTCGTTCGAAAGAAGATGAAAAATTGGAAGCAATCTTGAACTTTGCTAAGTATAACTTGCTTCCAGAAGATTCAATTAGCCGTTCAGAGCTTACAGGTCTGTCAGACCAAGCTATCAAAGATGAACTTTTCCAACGTACCTTGAAAGTCTATGACAGCCAAGTTGCTAAGCTTCGTGACGAAGATGCAGTGAAAGAATTCCAAAAAGTCTTGATTCTACGTGTTGTAGACAACAAGTGGACAGACCATATCGATGCTCTTGACCAGTTGCGAAATGCTGTTGGTCTTCGTGGATATGCCCAAAACAACCCTGTTGTAGAATATCAAGCAGAAGGTTTCCGCATGTTTAACGACATGATTGGATCGATCGAATTCGATGTAACGCGCTTGATGATGAAAGCACAAATCCATGAACAAGAACGTCCGCAAACTGAACACAATATCAGTACAACTGCGACTCGTAATATCGCAGCGCAGCAGGCAAGCCTTCCAGAAGATTTGGACTTGAGCCAAATCGGACGAAACGACCAATGCCCATGTGGGTCAGGTAAGAAATTCAAGAACTGTCATGGTAAGAGACAATAATATGAGATAAGATACAGGCGGATACCTGGTAAAAATCATTTTTTGCTTGGTGTCCGTTTGCTTTATAAGGAGATGAATCATGGTATTTAAAGCTAAAAGTCCTAAAATTAACATTGAAGAAGTTCGCGCCTTGTCTAAATTAGAGGGAGCGGCTCTTGCGAGAAAAAATCAACGTGATCAGGAATTGGAAGCCATCATTCGTGGGGAAGACCAGCGTATTCTCTTGGTGATTGGACCATGTTCATCTGATAATGAAGAGGCGGTTCTCGAGTATGCCAAGCGTCTATCTGCTTTGCAAGAAGAGGTCAAAGACCGTATTTTTATGGTCATGCGTGTCTATACAGCTAAACCTCGTACCAATGGAGATGGCTATAAGGGCTTGATTCATCAACCAAATGCGACAGAAGCTCCTAGCCTGATCAATGGGATCAAGGCTGTTCGCCAGCTCCACTACCGCGTGATTACCGAGACGGGTATGACAACAGCGGATGAGATGCTTTATCCTGAAAATCTTCCGTTGGTGGATGATTTGATTTCTTATATGGCTGTTGGAGCTCGTTCTGTAGAGGATCAACAGCACCGTTTTGTAGCGAGTGGGGCAGATTTTTCAACAGGATTTAAAAATCCAACATCTGGAAATCTCAATGTTATGTTTAACGGGATTTACGCAGCGCAAAATAAACAGAGTTTCCTTTTCCTCGGAAAAGAGGTGGAAACAACAGGGAATCCATTATCCCACGCCATTCTTCGCGGTGCCTTGAATGAATACGGGAAAAATATTCCTAACTACTACTATGACAATTTGGTGGATACCATTGATCAGTATGAAAAGATGGGCTTGGAAAATCCCTTTATCATCATCGATACCAATCATGATAATTCAGGCAAGCAGTACATGGATCAAATCCGTATCGTTCGTCAGACCTTGATTAACCGTGACTGGAATGAGAAAATCAAAAAATATGTTCGTGGTTTTATGATTGAGTCCTATCTAGAAGATGGACGTCAAAATGAGCCAGAAGTTTTTGGTAAGTCCATTACAGATCCGTGTCTCGGATGGGACAACACAGAAGCACTTGTTCGCGAAATTTACCAAACGCTAGGAGAGTAAGATGGCATTTATCGAAAAAGGTAAAGAAATTGATATCGAAGCAATCAAGGCTGCGACCCAGTTGTCACCTGAAGCCTTGCGAAAAAAAGAAGCCCGTGATAGAGAGTTAGCAGCTATCATCTCGGGTGAGGACGACCGCATCCTTTTGGTGATGGGGCCTTGCTCTTCTGACAATGAAGAAGCAGTTCTCGAATATGCTCGTCGCTTAGCAGACTTGCAGAAAAGAGTTGCGGATAAAATTTTTATCGTGATGCGTGTCTATACGGCTAAACCTCGTACTAATGGAGATGGTTATAAGGGCATGATTCATCAGCCAAATACCAGTGAAGCGCCTAGTCTCATCAATGGTTTGCAGGCTGTTCGTCAGCTGCACTACCGAGTGATTACCGAAACTGGATTGACGACAGCGGATGAGATGCTTTATCCGTCAAATCTCGTTTTGGTTGATGATCTGGTCAGCTACCATGCTGTAGGGGCTCGCTCAGTGGAAGATCAAGAACACCGCTTTGTAGCCTCTGGGATTGATGCTCCAGTTGGGATGAAAAATCCAACATCTGGGAACCTTGGGGTCATGTTTAATGCTATCTATGCAGCTCAAAACAAGCAAACCTTCCTTTACCATGGTCAAGAAGTGGAGACTTCAGGAAATCCCTTGGCCCACGTGATCCTTCGTGGTGCCATGAACGAATATGGTAAAAATGAACCTAATTTCTACTATGAAACCCTCTTAAATGCGATTAATCGCTATGAGACCATGGGACTTGAAAATCCCTTCATTATCATCGATACCAATCATGACAATTCTGGCAAGCAGTATATGGAACAAATTCGCATTGTTCGCCAAGCCTTGCTGAATCGTGATTGGAATGCAAAGATTAAAAAGACGGTTCGAGGCTTTATGATCGAATCTTACCTAGCAGATGGTCGCCAAAACCAACCAGAGGTCTTTGGTTGCTCTATTACTGACCCTTGTCTAGGTTGGGAAAATACAGTAGCCTTGGTAGACGAAATTTATACTACCTTAACAAAATAAGTGAAAAGGATGGAGTTGGGGGAATCTCAACTCCTTTTGATGAAAATGATAGTTGGACATGGAATTGACATCGAAGAATTGGCTTCGATAGAACGCGCGGTTACACGGCATACAGGATTTGCCGAGCGGGTGCTAACCACTAAGGAAATGGAGCGATTTACCAGTCTCAAAGGCCGCAGACAAATCGAATATTTGGCAGGTCGTTGGTCGGCTAAGGAAGCCTTTTCCAAGGCTCTGGGAACTGGTATTGGCAAACTGACCTTTCAGGATTTGGAAGTCTTGAACAACGAAAAAGGGGCTCCCTATTTTAGTCAGGCACCATTTTCAGGAAAAATTTGGCTATCGATCAGCCACACAGAGCAGTTTGTGACAGCCAGTGTCATTTTGGAGGAAAATCATGAAAGCTAGTCCACATAGACCGACCAAGGCTCTGATTCGTCTGGGAGCCATTCGAAAAAATATCCAACAGATGGGGGCTCATATCCCTGAAGGAACGCTCAAGTGGGCAGTGGTCAAGGCCAATGCCTATGGACATGGTGCTGTAGCTGTTGCGACAGCTATCCAAGACGATGTCGACGGCTTTTGTGTTTCTAATATTGATGAAGCTATCGAACTGAGACAGGCTGGAGTTAGCAAGAAAATCCTTATCTTAGGAGTTTCTGAAATAGAAGCTATTGGTCTAGCTAAAGAATACGACATCACTTTGACGGTGGCTGGACTGGAGTGGGTTCAAGCACTCTTAGATAAGGAAGCTGACCTAACTGGATTGACAGTCCACCTTAAGATTGACTCAGGAATGGGACGGATTGGTTTTCGAGAGGCTTGTGAAGCTGAAGAGGCTCAAGACTTGCTCAAGCAAGAGGGTGCTCGTGTTGAGGGAATCTTTACCCACTTTGCAACTGCAGATGAAGCTTCAGACACCTACTTTAATGCCCAGTTGGAACGATTTAAAACTATTCTGTCAAGCATGAAGGAAGTGCCAGAGCTGATCCATGCCAGCAATTCGGCAACGACTCTTTGGCATACAGAGACTATTTTCAATTCCGTCCGTATGGGAGACGCTATGTATGGCCTGAATCCCAGCGGAGAGGTTTTGGACCTGCCTTACGACCTGACACCAGCCTTGACCTTGCAATCTGCCCTTGTTCATGTCAAAACAGTTCCAGCTGGAGCTTGCATGGGCTATGGGGCGACCTATCAGGCGGATAGCGAACAAATCATCGCGACTGTGCCAATCGGCTATGCGGATGGTTGGACAAGAGACATGCAGAACTTCTCCGTCTTGGTGGATGGGCAAGCTTGCCCAATCGTCGGCAGGGTTTCGATGGACCAAATCACTATTCGATTGCCTAAGGTTTACCCGCTAGGGACCAAGGTAACCTTGATTGGCTCCGATGGTGACCAGGAAATCACAGCTACTCAGGTAGCGGCCTACCGTGGAACTATTAACTATGAGGTGGTTTGTCTCCTCAGCGATCGCATTCCACGAGAATATTATTAAAACAAAGAAAGGAGGGGGAGCATGAATCTACACCAACCCTTGCATGTCTTGCCTGGTGTGGGACCAAAGTCAGCAGAGAAATATGCCAAACTAGGAATTGAAAACTTGCAAGACCTCTTGCTCTACTTTCCTTTCCGTTATGAAGATTTCAAGACCAAGCAAGTCCTAGAGCTGGAAGATGGTGAAAAGGCTGTTCTTTCTGGTCAGGTAGTAACTCCTGCCAGTGTCCAGTATTATGGTTTTAAGCGTAATCGCTTGCGTTTTAGCCTTAAGCAGGGAGAAGTCGTTTTTGCGGTTAATTTCTTTAACCAGCCTTATCTAGCTGATAAGATAGAATTGGGAGCAACGCTTGCCGTTTTTGGCAAATGGGATCGTGCTAAGGCCAGTCTGACTGGGATGAAGGTTCTGGCTCAGGTGGAGGACGACCTCCAGCCCGTCTATCGTCTGGCTCAAGGAATCAGTCAGGCAGGGCTGGTCAAGGTGATCAAGACAGCCTTTGATCAGGGGTTGGACCTCTTGATAGAGGAAAATCTTCCCCAGTCTTTACTTGATAAATACAAACTCATGTCTCGTTGCCAGGCAGTTCGTGCTATGCATTTTCCTAAGGATTTGGCAGAATACAAGCAGGCCCTTCGTCGTATCAAGTTTGAGGAACTTTTTTACTTCCAAATGCAGTTGCAGACGCTCAAGTCTGAAAATAGAGTTCAGGGAAGCGGTCTGGTTCTGAACTGGTCTCAGGAAAAAGTAACGGCTGTCAAAAAAAATCTGCCTTTCGCCCTGACCCAAGCTCAGGAAAAGAGTTTGCAGGAAATTTTGGCCGATATGAAGTCTGACCACCACATGAATCGACTTCTGCAAGGGGATGTAGGGAGCGGAAAGACGGTGGTTGCTGGCCTGGCCATGTTTGCGGCGGTGACGGCTGGCTACCAGGCAGCTCTCATGGTGCCAACAGAAATCCTTGCTGAGCAACACTTTGAGAGTTTGCAGAACCTTTTTCCAGACTTGAAACTAGCTCTCTTAACAGGTTCTTTAAAAGCTTCAGAAAAGAGAGAAGTTTTAGAGACCATTGCCAAGGGTGAGGCTGATTTGATTATCGGAACCCATGCTCTGATTCAGGATGGGGTGGATTATGCTCGTCTTGGTTTGATTATCATCGATGAGCAGCACCGTTTTGGTGTGGGGCAAAGGCGGATTTTACGTGAAAAAGGGGACAATCCAGATGTCCTCATGATGACAGCGACACCCATTCCACGAACCTTAGCCATCACAGCCTTTGGAGATATGGATGTTTCCATTATTGACCAGATGCCAGCAGGTCGGAAGCCTATTGTGACTCGCTGGATTAAGCATGAGCAGCTGCCTCAGGTCTTGACTTGGTTAGAGGGAGAAATTCAAAAAGGTTCTCAAGCCTACGTCATCTCTCCTTTGATTGAAGAATCTGAAGCTCTGGATCTGAAAAATGCCATTGCCTTATCTGAGGAGTTGACAGCTCATTTTGCTGGCAAGGCAGAAGTAGCCCTCTTACATGGTAAGATGAAGAGTGACGAAAAAGACCAGATCATGCAGGAGTTCAAAGAGCAAAAAACGGATATTCTGGTTTCGACGACGGTTATCGAGGTTGGGGTTAATGTTCCCAATGCGACCGTCATGATTATCATGGATGCCGATCGGTTCGGTCTCAGTCAGCTTCACCAGCTCAGAGGTCGTGTTGGTCGGGGAGACAAGCAGTCTTATGCTGTTCTTGTGGCTAATCCCAAGACGGACTCTGGGAAGGACCGCATGTGCATCATGACAGAAACCAACAATGGATTTGTCCTTGCGGAGGAAGATTTGAAAATGCGCGGATCGGGTGAAATTTTTGGAACCAGACAGTCAGGACTTCCAGAGTTTCAAGTGGCTGATATTATCGAAGACTTTCCTATTTTGGAAGAAGCCAGAAAGGTTGCCAGCTACATTAGTTCTATAGAAGGTTGGAAAGAGGATCCGGAGTGGCGCATGATTGCTCTCCACCTAGAAAAGAGAGAACATCTGGATTAAGCCTTTTCTAAGAAATCTATAAGCTAGCTTTTAGGTTTGGGTCTTATACTAGAGTTATCAAAAAGAAACGAGGACTCTCACATGACTATTAAAGTAACCTACCAAAAGAAATTCCAAACCGTCAAACTAGAGAAAGGAGCTAGCACCTATTGATACACAGAGAGCGGAAACGCTCTTTTTACTTTTAAAACTACTTTCAGACGCTCTGTTTGAGGAAAGAGAATCTAAAATCACTTTCTATTTTGCATTCTTTCTTGCATTGCTTTCCCAGATATGCTAGAGTTGTGATAGCGATTACAAAATAGAAGGAGCATGCTATGAAAAATCCAGCTTTGTTAGAAGAAATCAAGACCTATCTAGGACGGGATGAGGTTCCTGAAGACTTTGATACTTTTTGGGATGAGGAAGTGAAAAAGGTTTCAACTCTTCCTGCCTACCAGTTGGAAGAAAGAGATTTCCACATTCCCCAAGTCAAGTGCTATGAGCTCACTTTTGAAGGAACCAATGAAGGCAAGGTCTATGCACGGGTCGTCCTTCCAAAGAGTGATGAGAAAGTTCCTCTAATTTTCCATTTTCATGGCTATATGGGACGTGGTTGGGACTGGACCGACATGCTGGCCTATACTGTGGCTGGTTACGGTGTTGTTTCCATGGACGTTCGAGGCCAGTCGGGCTATTCGCAAGACGGCTCGCGCTCTCCGTTAGGAAATACTGTTAAGGGACATATCATCCGTGGTGCTGTGGAAGGTCGGGAGCATCTCTTTTATAAGGATGTCTATCTGGATATTTACCAATTGGTTGAAATTATTGCCAGTCTACCTCAGGTGGATGAGAAGCGACTTTCTAGTTATGGTGCCTCGCAAGGAGGGGCTCTAGCCCTAGTTGCCGCAGCGCTCAATCCTCGGATTCAGAAAACAGTTGCCATCTATCCTTTCTTGTCAGACTTTAGACGAGTACTTGAGATTGGCAATACCAGTGAAGCCTATGATGAACTTTTCCGTTATTTCAAGTTCCACGATCCCTTCCATGAAACAGAGGAGGAAATCATGGCGACACTTGCCTATATCGATGTGAAAAATCTTGCCCATCGCATTCAAGGTAAGGTCAAGATGATTACGGGCTTGGATGACGATGTTTGCTATCCTATTACCCAGTTTGCGATTTACAACCGCCTAACTTGCGACAAGGCCTATCGCATCATGCCAGAGTATGCTCACGAAGCCATGAATGTTTTTGTCAATGACCAAGTCTACAACTGGCTCTGTGGCAGTGAGATTCCTTTTAAGTACGTAAGATAATGAATGAGAGAGCCCAGGAGCTCTCTTTTTATGTCCAAAACCTGAAAGTACTTTTAGGAAATTTAAAATATTAAAATATTCTTAAAAGTAAAATCTATTCTGCAGGAACATAGATATAAATATAAGACTTTATTGTATAATAAAGGAAAAGTCACTTGTGAAAGGAGGAAAAAGGCTGCTGGGTGATTAAAAACTCGGGCTCAGCAGAAAATGGGAGAGGATTGGGAGCTCTCATTGAGTTGGATACTTTCTTGTAAAACTTGTCTCTTGAGAGACAATAAAAATTTTTAAAGAAAAAAGAAAGCGCTTTATTTTATGAAAAATGAAAGGACAAACATGAATTACAAATCTTTACATCGGAAACAGCGATACGGAATTCGAAAATTTGCAGTTGGTGCGGCATCGGTAGTGATTGGGACAGTAGTATTTGGAGCAAATCCAGTCTTAGCTCAAGAGCAAGCCAATGCAGCAGGGGCCAATACAGAAACTGTCGAATCTGGTCAAGGATTATCAGAATTGCCAAAAGAAGTGTCCTCGGGAGATCTTGCTCATTTGGATAAGGATTTGGCTGGCAAATTGGCAGCAGCTCAAGACAATGGCGTTGAGGTGGACCAAGATCATTTGAAAAAAAATGAGAGTGTAGAATCAGAAACCCCATCCTCTACGGAAACCCCTGCAGAAGAAGCAAATAAGGAAGAGGAATCAGAGGATCAGGGGGCTATTCCTCGTGACTATTACTCAAGAGATTTAAAAAATGCTAATCCTGTCCTTGAAAAAGAAGATGTTGAAACCAATGCAACAAATGGTCAGAGAGTCGATTTATCAAATGAACTAGATAAACTAAAGCAACTAAAAAATGCTACAGTTCACATGGAGTTCAAACCGGATGCATCAGCTCCACGCTTTTACAATCTCTTCTCTGTATCCAGTGACACCAAGGAAAATGAGTACTTTACTATGTCGGTCCTTGATAATACAGCTCTTATTGAAGGGCGTGGCGCTAACGGGGAGCAGTTCTATGATAAGTATACAGATGCTCCTTTGAAAGTTCGTCCTGGACAATGGAATTCCGTGACCTTTACTGTCGAACAACCGACAGCAGAGTTACCTCATGGTCGAGTTCGTCTCTATGTGAACGGTGTCTTATCTCGAACAAGTCTCAAATCTGGTAACTTCATCAAAGATATGCCAGATGTTAATCAAGCTCAACTTGGAGCAACCAAACGGGGCAATAAAACAGTTTGGGCATCAAACCTACAAGTTCGAAACCTAACTGTTTATGATCGTGCTTTAAGCCCAGATGAAGTTCAAACACGGAGTCAATTATTTGAAAGAGGTGAATTGGAACAGAAACTTCCTGAGGGAGCAAAAGTCACTGAGAAAGAAGACGTCTTTGAAGGTGGTAGGAACAATCAACCAAATAAAGATGGTATCAAGAGTTATCGTATCCCGGCTCTTCTCAAGACAGATAAAGGAACGCTGATTGCAGGAACGGATGAAAGACGTTTGCACCATTCTGACTGGGGAGATATTGGGATGGTGGTTCGTCGCAGCTCAGATAATGGAAAAACATGGGGAGATAGAATTGTAATCTCAAATCCTCGTGACAATGAGCACGCTAAACATGCAGATTGGCCATCTCCAGTCAATATTGATATGGCCTTGGTACAAGACCCTGAAACAAAGAGAATTTTTGCAATTTATGACATGTTCCTTGAGAGTAAGGCAGTATTTTCATTGCCGGGGCAAGCTCCGAAAGCTTATGAACAAGTGGGAGATAAAGTTTATCAAGTTTTATATAAGCAAGGAGAATCAGGTCGCTATACGATTCGAGAAAACGGAGAGGTTTTCGACCCTCAAAATAGAAAGACAGATTATCGTGTTGTCGTTGACCCTAAAAAACCAGCCTATAGCGATAAGGGAGATTTGTATAAGGGGAACGAACTAATCGGGAATATTTATTTTGAGTATAGCGAGAAGAATATTTTTAGAGTTTCCAATACCAACTACCTATGGATGTCCTACAGTGATGACGATGGGAAGACTTGGTCTGCACCAAAAGATATTACTCATGGGATTCGGAAAGATTGGATGCACTTCCTAGGAACTGGACCTGGTACGGGGATTGCCTTGCGTACAGGACCTCATAAGGGAAGACTGGTGATTCCAGTTTATACAACAAACAACGTTTCCTACCTAAGTGGTTCTCAATCATCTCGTGTAATTTACTCAGATGATCATGGTGAAACATGGCAAGCAGGGGAAGCAGTTAATGATAACCGTCCAGTAGGCAACCAAACCATTCACTCTTCAACCATGAATAATCCAGGCGCCCAAAATACGGAGTCAACTGTTGTTCAGTTGAATAATGGAGATCTCAAGCTCTTTATGCGTGGGTTGACTGGCGATCTTCAGGTTGCGACCAGTCATGACGGGGGAGCAACGTGGGATAAAGAAATCAAACGTTATCCTCAAGTAAAAGACGTTTATGTTCAAATGTCCGCTATTCACACCATGCATGAAGGCAAGGAATACATTCTACTCAGCAATGCTGGTGGTCCTGGACGCAACAATGGTTTGGTTCACCTGGCTCGTGTTGAGGAGAATGGTGAGTTGACATGGTTAAAACACAATCCTATACAAAGTGGTAAGTTTGCTTACAACTCACTCCAAGAACTTGGAAATGGCGAATATGGTTTGCTTTATGAGCATGCGGATGGCAATCAAAACGATTATACTTTATCCTATAAGAAATTCAACTGGGATTTCTTGACCAAGGAAAGAATTTCTCCTAAAGAAGCAAAAGTAAAATATGCTATCCAAAAATGGCCAGGTATTATTGCCATGGAGTTCGATTCGGAAGTATTGGTAAACAAGGCTCCGACCCTTCAATTGGCAAATGGCAAGACAGCAACCTTTATGACCCAGTACGATACAAAAACTCTCCTATTCACAATAGACCCAGAGGATATGGGGCAAAGGATTACAGGTCTAGCTGAGGGTGCAATTGAAAGCATGCATAATTTACCAGTTTCTTTAGCTGGCTCTAAACTAAGCGATGGTATTAATGGCAGTGAAGCTGCTATCCATGAGGTGCCAGAGTACACAGGTGGTGTCAATGCTGAGAAAGCAGCGATTCATGAAGTTCCGGAGTATACAGGTCCATTGGCAACAGTAGGTGAAGAAGCAGCTCCAACAGTAGAAAAACCAGAATTCACAGGAGGTATTAATGCTGAGGAAGCCCCAGTGGCAGAAATCCCAGAGTACACTGGACCATTGGCAACAGTAGGTGAAGAAGCAGCGCCAACAGTAGAAAAACCAGAATTCACTGGTGGTGTCAATGCTGTTGAGGCAGCAGTCCATGAACTTCCAGAGTTCAAGGGTGGTGTCAATGCGGTTCTAGCAGCCTCAAACGAGCTTCCGGAATATAGAGGAGGTGCTAACTTTGTCTTGGCAGCTTCAAATGACCTGCCAGAGTATAAGGGTGGTGTCAATGGTGCTGAGGCAGCAGTCCATGAACTTCCAGAGTATAAGGGAGAAACCAAACCAGTCTTAGCTGCTGCAAATGACAAACTGTCTCTAGGCCAAGATGTGACCTATCAAGCGCCAGCAGCTAAACAAACGGGTCTACCAAATACTGGAAGCAAGGAAACAAGCTCACTGATTTCTCTTGGCCTTGCGGGCGTCCTCTTATCACTCTTTGCATTTGGCAAGAAGAGAAAAGAATAATAAGCAAAAGCTATTTGAATAAGTTTCAGAAGAGATAGCAGGTTTTTCAGACTGCTATCTTTTTTGATGACATTCAGGTTGATTCAAAATCATAAGAAGTCTGAAACTACTTTCAGAATAGTCTGTTCTATAAAATAGTTTTGAAACTGAAATCTATTCTACTATAAGCTATTGAAAGCGCTTAACAAATGATATATAATAAGCCCATAAGAACAAGAAAGGGAGGAAAGAGGATGCCACAGATTAGCAAAGAAGCCTTGATTGAACAAATCAAAGATGGAATCATTGTCTCTTGCCAGGCACTTCCTCACGAACCGCTTTATACAGAAGCGGGAGGAGTCATTCCCTTGCTAGTCAAAGCGGCTGAGCAAGGTGGAGCAGTCGGTATCCGAGCAAACAGTGTTCGCGATATCAAGGAGATCAAGGAGGTTACGAAACTCCCGATTATCGGGATCATCAAACGTGACTATCCGCCACAGGAGCCTTTCATTACAGCTACGATGAGAGAAGTTGATGAGTTGGCTGAACTAGACATTGAGGTTATTGCTCTGGATTGTACCAAACGTGAACGTTACGATGGTTTGGAAATTCAAGACTTTATTCGACAAGTCAAAGAAAAGTATCCGCATCAACTCTTAATGGCTGATACCAGTACCTTCGAAGAGGGAATAGCAGCGGTCGAAGCAGGGATTGATTTTGTTGGAACAACCCTATCAGGTTATACCTCTTATAGTCCTAAGGTAGATGGTCCAGACTTTGAACTGATCAAAAAACTCTGCGATGCCGGCGTGGATGTCATCGCTGAAGGGAAGATTCATACACCAGAACAAGCCAAACAAATCCTTGAATATGGGGTGCGAGGTATCGTTGTTGGTGGTGCGATTACTAGACCAAAAGAGATTACGGAACGCTTTGTTGCCGGTCTTAAATAACACAATCTCAAAAAAGAGGAGAGTGGTCGATGCGTCGAATGAAATGAAAACGTATACAAATTCAAAGAACTCATTATCCAATATGGATACGCTTATCAATTAGGAGAATACAAATGAAATTTAGAAAACTAGCTTGTACAGTACTTGCGGGTGCTGCGATTCTTGGCCTTGCGGCTTGTGGTAACTCTGGTGGAAGTAAAGATGCTGGAAGCTCTAGTAGCGATAGCGGAAAAACTGAAATCACTTGGTGGGCATTCCCAGTCTTCACACAAGAAAAAACGGGTGACGGTGTTGGAACATATGAAAAATCAATCATCGAAGCTTTTGAAAAAGCAAATCCAGATGTAAAAGTGAAATTGGAAACCATCGACTTCAAGTCAGGTCCAGAAAAGATCACAACAGCTATCGAAGCGGGAACAGCGCCAGACGTACTCTTTGACGCACCAGGACGTATCATCCAATACGGTAAAAATGGTAAATTGGCTGAGTTGAACGACCTTTTCACAGACGAATTCGTCAAAGACGTCAACAACGAAAACATCGTACAAGCAAGTAAGGCTGGCGACAAAGCTTACATGTATCCAATCAGTTCAGCACCATTCTACATGGCTATGAACAAGAAAATGTTGGAAGATGCTGGAGTTGCAAACCTTGTAAAAGAAGGTTGGACAACTGATGACTTTGAAAAAGTTTTGAAAGCGCTTAAAGATAAAGGCTATACACCAGGTTCATTGTTCAGTTCTGGTCAAGGGGGAGACCAAGGAACACGTGCCTTCGTTGCAAACCTTTATGGCGGTTCTGTAACAGACAAAGACGTAACCAAATATACAACAGACGATCCTAAATTCGTCAAAGGTCTTGAAAAAGCTGCTAGCTGGATTAAAGACGGTTTGTTGAACAATGGTTCACAATTTGACGGTGGAGCAGATATCCAAAACTTTGCCAACGGTCAAACTTCATACACAATCCTTTGGGCTCCAGCTCAAAACGGTATCCAAGCGAAACTCTTGGAAGCAAGTAAGGTAGACGTGGTAGAAGTACCATTCCCATCAGACTCTGGTAAACCATCTCTTGAATACCTTGTAAACGGATTTGCAGTATTTAACAACAAAGACGATAAGAAAATCGCAGCTGCTAAGAAATTCGTTCAATTCATCGCAGATGACAAAGAATGGGGTCCTAAAGACGTAGTTCGTACAGGTGCCTTCCCAGTTCGTACTTCATTTGGTAAACTTTATGAAGACAAACGTATGGAAACAATCAGTGGCTGGACTAAATACTACTCACCATACTACAATACTATCGATGGATTTGCTGAAATGAGAACACTTTGGTTCCCAATGTTGCAATCTGTATCAAATGGTGACGAAAAACCAGCGGATGCTTTGAAAGCCTTCACTGAAAAAGCTAACGAAACAATCAAAAAAGCTACAAAACAATAAGCACTAAGTCAGATTGATTCCCCCCTTTTCCCTGTGCACTATGGTGTAAGAAAAGGGGGACTTTTGTTTGAAATGGTAGGAACTGTCACGAAATTAAAATGAAGTTCTTACATAAGCGAATCTTAAAAAATTTCATTTTGGTTTTAAAACAGTTCAAGAAAATCAAAAACTATTCTATTTGAAAGAGAGGTGCCGACTGTGAAAGTCAATAAAATTCGTATGCGGGAAACAGTGATTTCCTACGCTTTCCTAGCACCAGTGTTATTCTTCTTTGTCATCTTTGTCTTGGCTCCTATGATTATGGGATTCATTACAAGTTTCTTTAACTACTCCATGACTAAATTTGAGTTTGTGGGCTTGGACAACTACATTCGCATGTTTAAAGACCCTGTCTTTGTGAAGTCTTTGATCAATACCGTTATCCTGGTTATTGGATCTGTTCCGATTGTGGTTCTCTTCTCGCTCTTTGTAGCATCTCAAACCTATCATCAAAATGCCATTGCCCGTTCTTTTTATCGTTTCGTCTTCTTCCTTCCTGTAGTTACAGGTAGTGTTGCCGTAACGGTTGTATGGAAGTGGATCTATGACCCACTATCAGGGATTCTAAACTTTGTCCTTAAGTCAAGCCACATCATCAGCCAAAACATTTCTTGGCTTGGTGATAAAAACTGGGCTTTGCTAGCGATTATGATTATCCTTTTGACAACATCTGTTGGTCAACCGATTATTCTTTATATCGCTGCCATGGGAAATATTGACAACTCACTTGTTGAAGCAGCGCGTGTTGACGGTGCGACTGAGTTTCAAGTCTTCTGGAAGATCAAATGGCCTAGCCTTCTTCCAACAACTCTTTACATCGCGATCATTACAACCATCAACTCATTCCAATGTTTCGCTTTGATTCAGCTCTTGACTTCTGGTGGTCCAAACTATTCAACAAGTACCTTGATGTACTACCTTTACGAAAAAGCCTTCCAATTGACAGAATACGGCTATGCAAATACCATCGGTGTCTTCTTGGCAGTGATGATTGCCATTGTCAGCTTTGCTCAATTCAAGATTCTCGGAAACGACGTAGAATACTAAAGAAAGGAGACAGTTATGCAACCTACACAAAAGAAACCTTTAACAGCTTTCACTGTTATTTCAACGATTATCTTGCTCTTGTTGACCGTACTGTTCATCTTTCCATTCTACTGGATCTTGACAGGGGCCTTCAAATCACAGCCTGATACCATTATGATTCCGCCACAGTGGTTCCCTAAAATGCCAACCATGGAGAACTTCCAACAACTCATGGTGCAAAACCCTGCTATGCAGTGGATGTGGAACTCTGTATTTATCTCACTGGTAACCATGTTCCTAGTCTGCGCAACCTCTTCTCTAGCAGGTTATGTCTTGGCTAAAAAACGTTTCTATGGTCAACGCATCCTCTTTGCAGTCTTTATCGCTGCCATGGCTCTTCCAAAACAAGTTGTCCTTGTACCACTGGTACGTATCGTTAACTTCATGGGAATTCACGATACTCTTTGGGCAGTTATCTTGCCTTTGATTGGATGGCCATTTGGGGTCTTCCTTATGAAACAATTTAGCGAAAACATCCCAACAGAATTGCTTGAATCAGCTAAAATCGACGGTTGTGGTGAGATTCGTACCTTCTGGAGCGTAGCCTTCCCTATCGTGAAACCAGGATTTGCAGCCCTTGCGATCTTTACCTTCATCAATACTTGGAACGACTACTTTATGCAGTTGGTTATGTTAACTTCACGTCAAAACTTGACTATCTCACTCGGGGTTGCGACCATGCAGGCTGAAATGGCAACCAACTATGGTTTGATCATGGCGGGTGCAGCTCTTGCAGCCGTGCCAATCGTAACGGTCTTCCTTGTCTTCCAAAAATCCTTCACTCAAGGGATTACTATGGGAGCGGTCAAAGGTTAAGAAAAGTAAATTAGTGTGTCAAGATTGCAGAAGTGGTCTTGACATGCCATGGAAATATAGAGTTATAAGTGTCTACAAAATGGAGAGTATGCAGTTACTTCGTGAAGTTTTGTCAGACACTTATAAACTTAAGAATGAACTCTTTTCATGATACTAGTTAGAGTAGGTTCGTTTTATGGTAACTATTTCCCGCTTTAGTGGTATCTAAGATAAGCATCTTACGCTTATCTTAGACGGAATTTTTGAGACTGACGATGAAGGAGTGAAAGGCTCAAAAATTAGGAATGAAATTCCGAAGGAATTTGCTTCCATCCGCACTATTACAGGGAAATAGAGAAAGGATAATTCGAAACTGAAAACTAGTAACTATCAGAAACGAAGGAAACAGTATGATTTTTGACGATTTGAAAAACATCGCCTTTTACAAGGGGATCCATCCCAATCTAGACAAGGCTATCGACTATCTCTATCAGCACCGTAAAGATTCTTTCGAACTCGGGAAGTATGAGATTGACGGGGACAAGGTCTTTCTAGTTGTTCAGGAAAATGTTCTCAATCAAGCTGAAAATGATCAATTTGAGCACCATAAGAACTATGCAGACTTGCATTTGCTGGTAGAAGGACATGAATACTCGAGCTACGGTTCACGTATCAAAGACGAAGCAGTAGCATTCGACGAAGCGAGCGACATTGGCTTTGTCCATTGTCATGAAAAATACCCACTCTTGTTGGGCTATCACAATTTTGCGATTTTCTTCCCCGGAGAACCACACCAGCCAAATGGCTACGCAGGGATGGAAGAAAAGGTTCGCAAATATCTCTTTAAAATTTTGATTGATTAAAAGAATCAGGAGGAGCAAACATGGCACAAAAAGGAGTAAGCCTTATCAAGGCAGCATTTGATACAGATAATTTTCTCATGCGTTTCAGTGAGAAGGTCTTGGATATCGTCACAGTCAATCTTCTTTTTGTCGTCTCTTGTTTGCCCATTGTGACGATTGGAGTGGCGAAAATCAGCCTTTACGAGACCATGTTTGAGATTAAGAGAAGCAGACGGGTACCAGTATTTAGAACTTATCTAAGAGCCTTCAAGCAAAATCTGAAACTGGGGCTTCAGTTAGGTCTGTTAGAGTTGGGCATAGTTTTGCTAAGTCTTTTAGACCTCTATCTTTTCTGGGGCCAGACAGCTTTACCTTTCCAGATTGTGAAAGCTATTTGTTTGGGGATTCTCATCTTCGTCACTCTGGTGATGCTGGCTAGTTATCCCATCGCTGCGCGCTATGATTTGTCATGGAAAGAAGTGCTGCAAAAAGGGCTTATCTTGGCAAGTTTTAACTTTCCATGGTTCTTCCTCATGTTAGCTATTCTCTTTCTCATAGTGATGGTTCTTTATCTATCCGCCCTCACTCTCCTTTTGGGTGGGTCAGCCTTTATCCTCTTTGGTTTTGGTTTGCTGGTCTTTCTCCAAGCAGGATTGATGGAGAAAATTTTCGCCAAATACCAGTAGGATGAGGTGTTTCTGAAACTACTTTCAATCGTTACAGTTTCTAAAATACAGGTAGAAACTAAAATCTAAGTGTATACAAGATATTGAAAGCGATTTTCACAAGGTGTATACTAAACTTGTAAAAAAATAGAACTGCTCTCAGCAGAAAAAAGAAATCTTAGGAGAAAATCTATGTCAGATTTGAAAAAATACGAAGGTGTCATTCCAGCCTTCTACGCATGTTATGATGATCAAGGAGAAGTAAGTCCAGAGCGTACGCGTGCCTTGGTTCAATACTTCATTGATAAGGGAGTTCAAGGTCTCTATGTCAACGGTTCTTCTGGTGAATGTATCTACCAGAGTGTGGCAGATCGCAAATTGATTTTGGAAGAAGTCATGGCAGTTGCCAAAGGAAAATTGACTATCATTGCTCACGTTGCTTGCAATAATACAAAGGATAGTATGGAACTTGCTCGCCACGCAGAAAGCTTGGGAGTAGATGCCATTGCAACGATTCCGCCGATTTACTTCCGCTTGCCAGAATACTCAGTTGCCAAATACTGGAACGATATCAGTTCTGCAGCTCCAAACACAGACTACGTGATTTATAACATTCCTCAATTGGCAGGAGTTGCTTTGACTCCAAGTCTCTATACAGAAATGTTGAAAAATCCACGTGTTATCGGTGTTAAGAACTCTTCTATGCCAGTTCAAGATATCCAAACCTTTGTCAGCCTTGGTGGAGAAGACCACATCGTCTTTAATGGTCCAGATGAACAGTTCTTAGGTGGTCGCCTCATGGGTGCTAAGGCTGGTATCGGTGGTACTTATGGTGCGATGCCAGAACTCTTCTTGAAACTCAATGAGTTGATTGCTGAAAAAGACTTGGAAACAGCGCGTGAATTGCAATACGCTATCAATGCGATCATTGGCAAACTCACTGCTGCACATGGAAATATGTACGGTGTCATCAAAGAAGTCTTGAAGATCAATGAAGGACTTAACATTGGATCAGTTCGTTCACCATTGACACCAGTGACTGAAGAAGATCGTCCAGTTGTAGAAGCAGCTGCTCAATTGATTCGTGAAACCAAGGAGCGCTTCCTCTAATCCATAAGGAGGTATTTATGACACACTACGTTGCAATTGATATCGGTGGAACCAACATCAAATATGGTTTGATTGACCAAGAAGGCCAACTTGTTGAATCGCATGAAATGCCAACTGAGGCGCAAAAGGGTGGTCCCCATATCTTACAAAAGACAAAAGATATCGTAGCCAGCTATTTAGAAAAGGGCCCAGTAGCAGGTGTTGCCATTTCTTCGGCGGGAATGGTCGATCCTGATAAAGGTGAGATTTTCTATGCCGGCCCACAAATACCTAACTATGCAGGGACCCAGTTCAAGAAGGAAATCGAGACTAGTTTTGCGATTCCTTGTGAGATTGAAAATGATGTCAACTGTGCAGGTCTGGCTGAGGCAGTATCTGGTTCAGGCAAGGGAGCGAGTATCACACTTTGCTTGACCATTGGAACAGGTATCGGTGGTTGCTTGATTATGGATGGGAAAGTCTTCCATGGATTTAGCAATTCGGCCTGCGAAGTCGGTTACATGCACATGCAGGATGGAGCTTTTCAGGATCTTGCTTCTACGACAGCCTTGGTTGAGTATGTAGCAACAGCTCATGGAGATCCAATTGATCAGTGGAATGGGCGACGCATCTTCAAGGAAGCTACCGAAGGAAACAAGATCTGTATGGCTGGGATTGACCGCATGGTAGACTATCTAGGAAAAGGTCTGGCAAATATTTGCTACGTTGCCAATCCAGAAGTAGTCATTCTCGGTGGCGGTATCATGGGGCAAGAGGCTATCCTCAAACCAAAGATCCGCACAGCCTTGAAGGTGGCCTTGGTACCAAGCCTAGCTGAAAAGACGAGATTAGAATTTGCCCATCACCAAAACACAGCAGGGATGTTGGGAGCCTATTATCATTTCAAAACAAAACAATCCTAGTTTGGAGCTATAGAATTAAGAAAAACACTGAATCACTACTTGAGTGAAAACTGTTTTGCTTAATTCTTTTTTTATTGAAAAATTTGAGCCAAAGGAGGTAATCGTGAGAAACTAGGAGAAAATAACTGCCTTGCATGAGAAGTTAAGGAGAGATGAAGAACTACAAGGCGAGAGCAATTCTATCACCTATTTAATTGATAATTAGCTTGAGTAAATGGGAAAATGTGGAAAAATGATATAATGAGGTGGACGAAAAATTGGTAAATTAGAATTTGTAGAGGTGAAAAAATGTAATGGGAACCTATTCACCTGAAGTCGAAATCATATAAAATTACGAGGAGATTGTAAGATGAGTAATTATATAAAATTAAATGAAGATAGATGGAATAATGTAAAAAACGACTATACTGAGCCATTGACACAGGAAGAATTAGGAGAAGTTAGAAAACATCCAATTTCTGTTGCCTTAACTGTTGGGAAAAAAGTTCCGATAGAATGGTTTGAAAAAGCAAACGGGAAAAAGATATTAGGGTTAGCTTGTGGTGGTGGACAGCAGGGGCCCGTTTTTGCTCTAAAAGGTTATGATGTCACCATTATGGATTTTTCTAAATCACAATTAGAAAGAGATGAAATGGTTGCAAAACGAGAAGGCTTAAAAATCAATACCGTTCAAGGTGATATGACAAAACCATTTCCATTTGAAAATGAAACTTTTGATATTGTTTTTAATCCGGTTTCAAATGTATACATAGAAGATTTAGAAAACATGTATAAAGAAGCCTCCCGAGTATTGAAAAAGGGTGGTTTGTTAATGGTCGGATTTATGAATCCCTGGATCTACATGTATGATGCTGACATTGTATGGGACAAACCCGATGAGGAATTGCTGTTAAAGTTTTCACTGCCTTTTAATTCAAGAGAGCTTGAAGAGGAAGGCAAAATCACTATCAATCCAGAATATGGATATGAATTTAGCCATACCTTAGAAAGTCAGATTAGAGGACAACTTAAAAATGGTCTCGCTATGATTGATTTTTATGAATCGTGTGACAAAAGACATCGATTATCACCTTATGGAAATGACTACATCGCTACACTTTGCATTAAACTATAATCTTATAGAACGTACTTCTGAAGAATAGCTCGTTTTATTTTACGATTAGAATTTGTCCATCACCAAAATACAGCAGTGATGTTGGGAGCCTATTATCATTTCAAAACAAAACAATCCCAGTTTGGTTCAACCAAACTAGGATTTTCTAACGCGTTTTTGTCTACGATAGCCGTTGAGCTTTTTATTTTCCCAATAGCTGTTAAAGATCTTTTCTTTGCTTTCGCGATTGATTTCTAAAAAGTAGGCATAAATCAAATCTGTTAAAAAGAGCATAGGAAGTTGAGCGGAAATACGTTGGATGTAAGAAGATTGACTATGGCTTGCGACAAGGACTGTTTCGGTATAGGCCTGACTGTTTTTGTCTGGAGCGCTGGTAAAGAGAATGGTCTTGGCACCCATTTCCTTGGCATCCAACAAACTATCGAGGACGGATTGGGTAGTGCCTGATAGAGAAAAGCCAAGTACCAAACAGTTTTCATCCATGATACTGGTCGTCCAAGCAAAGCCGTCCCGATCGGTCAAAGCTTCACAGACAACACCTAGACGCATAAAGCGCAGTTTCATCTCACGGGCAATCAGACCAGAACTTCCCGTTCCAAAAAAGTAAACACGTTCAGCGTCATCGATTAATTGGGCGACGCGTTCCAGTTGTTCTTCGTCAATCAAATCCTGTGTTTGTTCTCTCATGATACTGTAGCTTCGTAAAACACGTTTGGTCAAAGGACTGTGTTTGTGCGAATGAGTGTCCGGTTTACTAGACTGGTGCTGGTATTGAAAGACGAACTCTCGGTAGCCTGTAAAACCACACTTTTTGGCAAAGCGGGTCAAGGCTGCTTGGGAGATATGTAATTTCTGGGTAACTTGCTGAGAAGAGAGATCATCTTGGATTGTTTCAGCTTGCAGAAAATAGCGAGCGATTTCTTGCTCGAGCTCGGTTAATTCTTCAAAATGGAGGTCGATTATGGTTGCGATATCTGGCTTGTTCATGAGGCTCCTTTTTATGAGTCAAAGTCTTAAAAGTTAACGCTTTCCTAACTATTACTATCATTATATCATAGAAAATAGGATAACCAAATAAAAAGGCATTTTCAGTTGAAAGTCAAAAAACGCTTCGACTTTTCCAAGAGTTTCTCCGTAAAATATGGTACAATGAAATGTACTGAGCTTCACCTATTCACTCTATTATTTTAGGGAAAATAAAGGTGGAAATCGGGAATTTTTCTAGAAAAGAGTCTTAGTTGTATGAGAAAATTTAATAGCCATTCGATTCCGATTCGGCTTAATTTACTATTTGCGATTGTCATCCTGCTCTTTATGACCATTATTGGTCGATTGTTATACATGCAGGTGCTCAATAAGGATTTTTATGAAACAAAATTGGCCTCAGCCAGCCAAACAAGGGTAACAACCAGTTCAGCTCGTGGACAGATCTATGATTCGGCAGGGAAACCCTTGGTAGAAAACACTGTCAAGCAGGTTGTTTCTTTCACACGAAACAATAAAATGACGGCAGCTGAATTGAAGGAGACAGCCAAGAAACTTCTCACATATGTAAATGTAACTTCCCCTGATCTGACTGATCGACAGATTGCAGACTACTACTTGGCGGACCAGGATATTTACAAAAAAACAGTCGAATCCTTGCCAAGCGATAAACGCCTGGATTCAGATGGGAACCGCTTATCGGAAGCGACACTTTACAATAATGCGGTTGAAAGCATTGACGTGAGTCAACTTAATTATACAGATGACCAGAAAAAGGAAATCTATCTCTTTAGTCAGCTCAATGCCGTTGAAAATTTTGCGACGGGTACCATTTCTACGGATGCCTTAGATGATACCCAAGTTGCTCTCGTTGCATCAGCGTCCAAGGAATTACCAGGTATCAGTATTTCAACCTCATGGGATCGTAAAGTACTGGATACATCTTTATCGACGATCGTCGGTAGCGTTTCAAATGAGAAGTCAGGACTTCCGGCAGAGGAAGTTGATGCTTATCTCAAAAAAGGGTATTCTCTCAATGACCGAGTGGGAACTTCCTATCTTGAAAAGCAATATGAAGATGTTCTTCAAGGCAAACGTTCCGTTAAGGAAATCCACCTCGACAAACACGGAAATATGGAAAGTGTGGAAAATGTTGAAGAAGGAAGCAAAGGAAACAATATCAAGTTAACGGTTGACCTAGCTTTCCAGAATGGTGTGGACGACCTACTCAAGAGCTACTTCAACTCAGAGTTGGGTAACGGTGGAGCAAAGTACTCTGAAGGAGTCTACGCTGTAGCTCTTAATCCTAAAACCGGTGCAGTTCTGGCGATGTCGGGTGTCAAGCATGATGTCGAATCCGGTAAATTAAGTTCAGATTCGCTTGGAACAATAACCAACGTCTTTGTGCCAGGATCTGTTGTTAAGGCAGCAACCCTTAGCTCTGGTTGGGAAAATGGAGTCTTGTCAGGCAATCAAACCTTGACAGACCAGCCGATTGTTTTCCAAGGTTCGGCCCCTATCAATTCATGGTATACCTTGTCCTATGGCTCTTTCCCTATTACAGCAGTTGAGGCTTTGGAATACTCTTCTAATACTTACATGGTTCAAACTGCGCTAGGAATCATGGGACAAACCTACACACCAAATATGACAGTCGCAACGGGACAGTTAGAGACTGCAATGGGCAAATTGCGATCAACCTTTGGGGAATATGGACTCGGAGCTTCAACAGGGATTGACCTCCCAGATGAATCTACAGGATTTACGCCAAAAGAATTTGATTTGGGGAACTATATCAATAATTCCTTTGGTCAGTTTGACAACTACACACCGATGCAGCTAGCCCAGTATGTCGCAACCATTGCAAACAATGGCGTACGTTTGACTCCTCACATCGTTGAAGGGGTTTATGGAAACAATGACCAAGGTGGCTTAGGCAGTCTGGTTCAAGAAACAACCACTAAGGAACTGAACAAGGTCAATATCTCAGAATCAGATATGGCTATCTTGCAGCAAGGTTTCTATCAAGTTTCGCATGGAACGAGTGCTCTGACAACTGGTCGTGCCTTTTCAAATGGCGCAGCCGTTTCCATCAGCGGGAAAACGGGTACTGCCGAAAGTTACGTTAATGGCGGTCAAAAAGCCAATAATACCAACGCAGTCGCCTATGCACCAACCGAAAATCCTCAAATCGCGGTCGCAGTCGTCTTTCCTCATAACACCAACCTTACAAACGGTGTCGGACCTTCGATTGCACGCGACATTATCAATCTTTATCACCAACACCATCCAATGAATTAGAAAGGAACATATGCTGTATCCAACACCTATTGCCAAGCTGATTGATAGCTATTCAAAGTTACCAGGTATCGGGATTAAAACGGCTACCCGCCTAGCCTTCTATACCATTGGAATGTCTGATGACGATGTCAATGAATTTGCCAAAAATCTCTTATCTGCTAAGCGGGAATTAACCTATTGTTCCATCTGTGGCCGTTTAACGGATGATGACCCTTGCTCAATTTGTACGGACCCGACTCGAGACCAGACAACGATCTTGGTGTTAGAGGATAGTCGCGATGTGGCTGCTATGGAAAACATCCAAGAATACCACGGACTCTATCACGTCTTGCACGGCCTCATTTCTCCGATGAATGGTATCAGCCCAGACGATATCAACCTCAAGAGTCTCATGACTCGTCTTATGGATAGTGAGGTTTCAGAAGTGATCGTAGCAACCAATGCGACAGCGGATGGAGAAGCGACATCTATGTATCTCTCTCGTCTCCTCAAGCCAGCTGGCATCAAGGTCACTCGCCTAGCACGAGGACTAGCCGTGGGAGCAGATATCGAGTATGCGGACGAAGTCACACTCTTACGAGCCATTGAAAATCGGACAGAGTTGTAAGTGTAGACAATTAAGAAACTCAAATTCATTTATACAAAAATCAAGGAGACCGACAGTTGTTTTATCGGTCTCTTTTTAGATTTATTGAAGACCAGTATCATGTTCAAGTTTCAAAAAAGAAGCAAATATGATATACTAAAGAACGAGTATTCTATTAGAATTAGGACAAGCAATATGAAACAAACGATTATTCTTTTATACGGTGGGCGTAGTGCAGAGCGTGAAGTTTCTGTCCTTTCAGCTGAAAGTGTGATGCGTGCGGTCAACTACGACCGTTTCACAGTCAAGACTTTCTTCATCAGCCAGTCAGGTGACTTTATCAAAACACAGGAATTTAGCCAGACCCCAGGTCAAGAGGATCGTCTCATGACCAATGCGACTATTGACTGGGACAAGAAAATAGCGCCAAGTGCCATCTATGAAGAAGGTGCAGTGGTCTTTCCAGTTCTTCATGGTCCGATGGGAGAAGATGGTTCAGTTCAAGGATTCTTAGAAGTTTTGAAAATGCCTTATGTTGGTTGTAATATCTTGTCATCCAGCCTTGCCATGGATAAAATTACGACCAAGCGTGTCTTGGAGTCTGCTGGGATTGCCCAAGTACCTTATGTGGCTATCGTCGAAGGTGATGATGTGACTGCTAAAATAGCTGAAGTTGAAGAAAAACTGACTTATCCAGTCTTCACGAAGCCGTCAAACATGGGTTCAAGTGTCGGTATTTCTAAGTCTGAAAACCAAGAGGAACTCCGTCAAGCTTTGGAACTTGCCTTCCAATATGACAGCCGTGTCTTGGTAGAGCAAGGGGTGAATGCTCGTGAAATTGAGGTTGGTCTCTTGGGCAACTACGAAGTGAAGAGCACGCTTCCTGGTGAAGTGGTTAAGGATGTTGCCTTTTATGACTATGATGCCAAATATATTGACAACAAGATTACCATGGACATCCCAGCCAAGATTAGTGATGATGTAGTAGCTGTCATGCGTCATAATGCAGAAACAGCCTTCCGTGCAATCGGTGGCCTCGGTCTGTCTCGTTGTGATTTCTTCTATACAGATAAGGGCGAGATTTTCCTAAACGAGCTTAATACCATGCCAGGTTTTACCCAGTGGTCTATGTATCCACTACTTTGGGACAATATGGGAATCAGCTACCCAGAACTAATCGAGCGTTTGGTTGACCTTGCTAAACAAAGTTTTGACAAGCGCGAAGCGCATTTGCTATAAAAATGAAAGAGAGGGTAGAAGCCGGAACTATCACTGCATGGTGACTAGAGTTCTCGGACTTCAACCCTTTTTAAAGGAGTAGAAATGAAATTAACAATCCACGAAGTGGCCCAAGCTGTTGGAGCTAAAAATGATGTTAGTCTTTTTGTGGACGTTCAGTTAGAAAAAGCTGAGTTTGACAGTCGTTTGATTGGACCAGGTGATTTATTTGTGCCACTTAAAGGAGCGCGTGACGGTCATGACTTTATCGAAACAGCTTTTGAAAATGGTGCAGTAGTAACCTTGTCAGAGAAAGAGGTTGCAAATCATCCCTACATTCTAGTAGACGACGTTTTGACTGCCTTTCAAACCCTCGCAGCCTACTATCTTGAAAAAACGGGAGTTGATGTCTTTGCCGTTACGGGTTCAAATGGAAAAACGACGACCAAGGATATGTTGGCACATTTATTGTCAACAACCTACAAGACCTACAAAACTCAGGGCAATTACAATAACGAGATTGGCCTTCCTTACACAGTTCTCCACATGCCTGAAGGGACAGAAAAGTTGGTCTTGGAGATGGGGCAGGATCACTTGGGAGATATTCATCTCTTGTCTGAATTGGCTCATCCAAAAACAGCTATAGTGACCTTGGTTGGAGAGGCTCATTTGGCCTTTTTCAAAGACCGTTCGGAGATTGCTAAGGGGAAAATGCAAATTGCAGATGGTATGGAACCTGGTTCCTTGCTCTTGGCACCAGCTGACCCTATAGTAGAGGACTACTTGCCAACTGATAAAAAGGTGGTTCGTTTTGGGCAAGGAGCAGAGCTGGAAATTACAGACTTGATTGAGCGCAAGGATAGTCTGACCTTTAAGGCGAATTTCTTGGGACAAGCCCTCGATTTGCCAGTGACAGGTAAGTACAATGCCACCAATGCTATGATTGCTGCTTATGTGGCTCTTCAAGAAGGAGTGTCAGAGGAGCAAATTCATCAGGCCTTCCAAAATCTTGAATTGACGCGTAACCGTACCGAGTGGAAGAAAGCAGCCAATGGAGCAGATATCCTATCAGATGTGTACAATGCCAATCCCACTGCTATGAAGTTGATTTTGGAGACATTCTCTGCAATTCCAGCCAACAAAGGGGGCAAGAAAATCGCTGTCTTGGCAGACATGAAGGAACTCGGCGATCAGTCTGTTCAACTCCATAACCAGATGATTTTGAGTCTCTCACCAGATGTGCTGGATACCGTGATTTTCTATGGAGAAGATATTGCGGAATTGGCTCAACTTGCCAGTCAAATGTTCCCAATCGGCCACGTTTATTACTTCAAAAAAACAGCCGATGAGGACCAATTTGAAGACCTAGTCAAGCAGGTTAAGGAAAGCCTTGGAGCCAATGACCAAATTTTGCTCAAAGGCTCGAACTCCATGAATCTAGCCAAGTTGGTAGAAAGTTTAGAAAATGAATGCAAATGATTTTGCCAAGTATCTTCAAAGAATGTTAGCTATTACTGATACTGGATTAACCTTTACAAAAGATCCTTTTGACCGTGAGCGCTACGAGGACTTGCGAAGCCTGTTATCTGAAATGTTGAATCAGGTATCAGACCTCGATACAGAAGAAGTTGCAGAAGTCTTGAAACCAACTTCCGCTTATGCAACTCCTCTGATGGATGTCCGTGCTTGGATTGTTGAGGATGAAAAAGTCTGTTTAGTTAGAGGAAAAGGGGAGGATAGTTGGGCTTTGCCAGGTGGATTTGGTGAAGTCGGCTACTCTCCAACCGAAAATATTCTCAAAGAAATTGAAGAAGAAACCGGTTTTACAGCAAAAACTGAAAGGTTACTTGCAGTTTTTGATACCAATCGTTTCCAACTACAGAGCAAACAATATGCTAAGTTTGTCTTTGAATGCCAACTTCTTGACGGACAATTTCAAGAAAATCAAGAAATTGCTGACCTTCAATTTTTTGCCATTGACCAATTGCCAGCCTTATCTGAAAAACGCATCACCAAGGAGCAAATGGAGATTCTTTGGCAGGTTTATAAAGGACAAAGAGACCAATATCTTGACTGAGAAGATTATTATCGTATTTCTGAATTCATTTTTTTCGATTGACATGGTATAATATGTGAGAAGATTTTGAAATAATGAGGAATATTAAATGAATTTATGGGATATTTTCTTTACGACGAAAGCCACAGAACCACCCCAATTTGATCTTGTCTGGTATGTAAGTTTATTTACTTTATTAGCTTTGACCTTCTATGCTTCTTATCGCTATTACGATAAAAAAGTCTATCAACGTTTTTTCCAAATTTTACAAGCTGTCCAGTTGATTCTTCTCTATAGTTGGTACTGGGGAAATCACATGCCGCTGTCAGAAAGTTTACCATTTTATCATTGTCGTATGGCGATGTTTGTAGTGCTATTACTTCCTGGTAAGTCAAAATACAAGCAATATTTTTCTCTACTTGGAATTTTTGGAACGCTGGCAGCTTTTGTTTATCCAGTACCAGATGCCTATCCTTTTCCCCACATAGCCATCCTGTCTTTCATTTTTGGTCACCTAGCTCTTCTAGGAAATTCTTTGGTTTACTTATTTAGACAGTATGACTCTAGATTATTGGATGTTAAGCGGATTGTTTTATTAACCTTTTCACTTAATGCTCTAATTTTTGTGGTTAATTTAGTGACTGGAGGAGATTATGGGTTCTTGACAAAGCCACCATTGGTTGGTGATCATGGCTTAGTTGCTAATTATCTGATTGTGTCGCTGGTATTAGCTACAGCTATTAGTTTGACCAAGAAAGTATTAGAAGTTTTTTTAGAGCAGAAAGCAGAAAAAATACTTGTGAAGAAAGCTTAAATTTAAGCTTTCTTTTTTTGTCAAAAACGATACTTTTTTTAAGTTAGGCTGTTAAGATAAAAAATAGAAATAAAAAGCGAAAAAATGACTAGGAAATTTATCAAAATCTGAGCACAATCGGATTTTTTGTGTTATAATATTCTTTGAATAGCTATGCCCAAACATAGTTATTAAATAGAAGTGAGAAACTTGGAAGACAGAGAGGATGCGATGTAATGACTAGAGATGGTTTTTTTACAGGCTTAGATATCGGAACTAGCTCGATTAAAGTGCTAGTAGCTGAGCATAGAGATGGCGAAGTAAATGTAATTGGTGTAAGTAATGCCAAAAGTAAAGGTGTAAAAGACGGAATTATTGTTGATATTGAAGCAGCTGCTTCAGCGATCAAATCCGCAATCACACAGGCAGAAGAGAAAGCTGGTATTTCTATTAAGTCTGTTAACGTTGGCCTTCCAGCAAACCTCTTGCAGGTTGAACCAACACAAGGAATGATTCCTGTAACTTCAGATACCAAAGAAATCACAGATCAAGATGTTGAAAATGTTGTCAAATCAGCTTTGACAAAGAGCATGACTCCTGACCGTGAAGTGATTACCTTTATTCCAGAAGAATTCATCGTGGATGGTTTCCAAGGAATTCGTGACCCTCGTGGTATGATGGGTGTCCGCTTGGAAATGCGTGGTCTGCTTTACACAGGTCCTCGTACGATTCTACACAATCTTCGTAAGACAGTTGAGCGTGTAGGTATTCATGTTGATAATGTGATTATTTCACCTTTGGCAATCGTGAACTCCGTTCTCAATGAAGGCGAACGCGAATTTGGTGCGACTGTCATCGATATGGGTGGAGGTCAGACTACTGTAGCGACTATCCGTAACCAGGAATTGCAGTTCACTAATATCTACCAAGAAGGTGGAGATTACGTTACAAAAGACATTTCTAAAGTCTTGAAAACATCTCAAAAAATTGCAGAAAGTTTGAAACTGAACTATGGTGAAGCTTACGTTCCACTTGCAAGTAACGAAACTTTCCAAGTTGAAGTAATTGGTGAAGTAGAACCTGTTGAAGTAACAGAAAGCTATTTGGCAGAAATTATCTCAGCACGCATCAAACATATCTTTGACCAAATCAAACAAGAGTTGGAAAGAAGACACTTGTTGGATTTGCCAGGAGGTATCGTCCTTATCGGTGGAAATGCAATTTTACCAGGAATTGTTGAATTAGCCCAAGAAGTATTTGGTGTTCGCGTAAAACTCTATGTACCAAATCAAGTTGGAATTCGCAACCCTGCATTTGCGCACGTGATTAGCTTGTCTGAGTTTGCTGGTAAATTGACTGAAGTCAATCTTCTTGCCCAAAAAGCAGTTAAAGGAGATGAATTCCTTCGTCAAAAACCAATCAACTTTGGCATTCCAAATCAACGCTTGAATCCAGTAGCGCAACCAAGTCCAGCACAAACAGCTCCAGCTGAAACTGTGCAGGAAGCTCCAGTTGCTCCTAAGGAAGAATTCCAAGCAAGTTCTCAAAGTAAACCGAAGCTAACAGAACGTTTCCGTGGTTTGATCGGAAGCATGTTTGATGAATAAAAGAGGATAAGAAATTATGACATTTTCATTTGATACAGCAGCAGCTCAAGGCGCAGTTATTAAGGTAATTGGTGTCGGTGGTGGTGGTGGTAATGCCATCAACCGCATGGTTGACGAAGGTGTTGCTGGTGTAGAATTTATCGCAGCCAACACTGATGTACAAGCCCTTAGTAGTACGAAAGCAGAAACAGTTATCCAACTTGGTCCAAAATTGACTCGTGGTTTGGGTGCTGGAGGACGTCCGGAAGTTGGACGTAAAGCTGCAGAAGAAAGCGAAGAAGCTTTGACGGAAGCTATCACTGGAGCGGACATGGTCTTTATCACTGCAGGTATGGGTGGTGGATCTGGTACAGGTGCAGCTCCTGTTATTGCACGTATCGCTAAAGATCTTGGCGCTCTTACAGTTGGTGTCGTGACACGTCCTTTCGGATTTGAAGGAAGCAAACGTGGCCAGTACGCTGTAGAAGGAATCAACGAACTTCGCGAGCATGTTGATACTTTGTTGATTATCTCTAACAACAACTTGCTTGAAATTGTTGATAAGAAAACGCCACTTCTTGAAGCTCTTAGCGAAGCAGATAACGTTCTTCGCCAAGGTGTTCAAGGGATTACTGACTTGATCACGAACCCAGGATTGATTAACCTTGACTTTGCTGACGTGAAAACTGTAATGGCCAACAAAGGGAATGCCCTTATGGGTATCGGTATCGGTAGTGGTGAAGAACGCGTTGTTGAAGCGGCTCGTAAAGCAATTTACTCTCCACTTCTTGAAACAACTATCGATGGAGCAGAGGATGTCATCGTCAACGTTACTGGTGGTCTTGATTTGACCTTGATTGAAGCAGAAGAAGCTTCAGAAATCGTTAACCAAGCAGCTGGCCAAGGTGTAAACATCTGGCTTGGAACATCAATTGACGAAAGCATGAAGGATGAAATCCGTGTTACAGTTGTAGCGACAGGTGTTCGTCAAGAGCGAGTGGAAAAAGTAGTTGGAGCTCGTAACAACCAACCAGTTGCACGTCCAACAACTAAAGTTCCACAAGCGCACACATTTGACCGTCAATTCGACTTGGAAGAGACAGCAGAATTGCCTAAATCAAGCCCACGTCGTTTTGAAACAAACCAAGCATCTGCTTTTGGAGACTGGGACTTGCGTCGTGAGTCTATTGTTCGCCAAACAGATCCAGTTGTTTCACCAGTAGAACGCTTCGAAACACCAGTTTCACAAGATGAAGATGAATTGGATACACCTCCATTCTTCAAAAATCGTTAATCAATGAATTTGAAAAAAAATACTGAATTAGTTTTTCAGCAAATAGCTGATGCTAGTCAAGAAGCCAACCGTGCTCTAGATGCTGTTTCAGTAATCGCAGTGACAAAGTATGTAGATGTACAAACAGCGGAAGCCTTGCTTCCGCTTGGTGTCCGTCATATAGGTGAAAATCGAGTCGATAAATTTTTAGAAAAATATCAGGCCTTGAAAGATTACCCAGTTACTTGGCATTTAATAGGAACACTACAGAGACGGAAAGTGAAAGAAGTAATCCCATATGTGGATTACTTTCATGCTTTAGACTCCTTAAAGTTAGCCCAGGAAATTCAAAAGAGAACAGATCATGTTATCAAGTGTTTCTTACAGGTCAATATTTCTGGGGAAGAAAGCAAGCATGGGTTTTCAAAAGAAGAATTGCTAGAACTTTTGCCAGAATTGGCTAAGTTAGATCAGATTGAGTATGTTGGTTTAATGACCATGGCTCCTTTTGAGGCAGACAGTGATGAATTGAAAGAAATTTTCAAGGATACGCAGGCTCTGCAAGCAGAAATTAGAGAAAAACAAATCCCTAATATGCCGATGACAGAGCTAAGCATGGGAATGAGTCGTGATTTTAAGGAAGCGATTCAGTTCGGCTCAACCTTTGTTCGAATCGGTACAGCATTTTTTAAATAGGAGAGAGCTATGTCTTTAAAAGATAGATTCGATAAATTTATAGATTATTTTACAGAAGACGGAGAAGAAACGACTAACTACCAGACTCAACAAGAGGAAACAGTTAGCCCAGCCATCTCATCTTCTAAAGAATTACCAGCACCTGCTCAGTCAGGATCAGCAAAAGATGCAAATATTACTCGTCTACATGCGCGTCAGCAAGAATTGGCAATGCAAAGCCATCGTTCAGATGAGAAAGTGACAATTGACGTTCGCTATCCAAGAAAATATGAAGATGCAACTGAAATTGTAGATTTGTTGGCTGGCAATGAAAGTATTTTGATTGATTTCCAATACATGACAGAGGTACAAGCCCGTCGTTGCCTTGATTACTTGGACGGAGCCCGTCATGTCTTGGCTGGAAATATGAAAAAAGTTGCGAGCACGATGTATCTATTGACTCCTGTCAACGTTATCGTGAACATTGAAGATATCAAACTTCCAGATGAATCACAAAGCGCTGAGTTTGGTTTTGACATTAAACGAAATAGAGCAAGATAATGATTTTCTTAATCCGTTTAATCCAAAATGCGGTTAGCATTTATTCCATCATTCTCGTTGCATTTGCTCTTCTTTCATGGTTTCCAAATGCCTATGAAAGCCAGCTAGGTCGCCTAGTTATCAGACTTGCTCGTCCAGTTATTGAGCCCCTTCGTAAGCTCAATCTACAATTTGCTGGCCTTGATTTTACGGTTTGGGCAGCGCTGATTCTGATTCAGTTTGTTGGAAATCTCTTAACACGACTAGTCCTATTACTATGACAGTAAATCGAGCCATTTATCAGCATTTTTCCCAAGATGATATTCCCTTTATTGATAAGGGGTTAGAGTGGATCAAGCGGGTAGAAGATACCTATGCGCCGGTACTTACTCCTTTTATCAATCCCCATCAGGAACAGATTTTGAGGGTGCTAGCTGGGACATGTGGACTGGGTTGCCAAAGTAGTGGTGATTTTCTTCCGACGGAGTCGGTTCGAGTTCTACTCTATCCAGATTACTTTGAACCGGAGATATCAGACTTTGAAATGGCCTTGTTGGAAATTTGCTATCCGAGTAAGTTTGAGCAACTGAGTCATGGAAAAATATTGGGAACAATTATCAACCAACTAGGAATTGACCGTAAATTATTTGGTGATATCTTGGTAGATGAAAAGAGAGCACAGATTTTTGTCAATCGTGATTTCATTCCTCTTTTTCAGGATGGAATAAGAAAGATTGGCAGACTTCCTGTATCGCTGGAGGAACGTCCTTTTACCGATAGGATTTTGTCTAAAATTGATTATAGAGAACGAGAAATTTTAGTTTCGAGTTTTCGATTGGATGCCCTCTTATCAAGTGCCTTGAAATTATCTAGAAATCAAACTAGTCAACTGATTGAGAAAAAATCTGTCCAGGTAAATTATCATGTGGTTGAAAAATCTGATTACCAGATTGCAGTTGGAGATTTGATCAGTGTGAGAAAGTTTGGTCGTCTAAAAATTGTCAAAGACAATGGTCAGACCAAAAAGGATAAGAAAAAACTAACAGTCCGGCTACTTTTAAGCAAGTGAGAAAAAATATGTCGATTACACCACAAGAAATAAGTGATAAAGCTTTCTCAAGAACATTCAGAGGCTACAATCAGGAAGAAGTTGACCTCTTTCTAGATAAGATTTACTTTGAATTAGAGGATATGATTCGATACAAAGATGAAACTGAACTCTATATCAAAAAACTAGAAGAACGTCTTTCCTATTATACGAATGATATTCCTAAGAGAACAGTAACAAGCGAGCAAGAACCAGAAGCAATTAATGATTCTATTTTTTATTAAGTAAGTGAGGAAAAGTATGCCAATTACATCGTTAGAAATTAAAGATAAAACCTTTGGTACAAGATTTAGAGGTTTTGATCCAGAAGAAGTAGATGAATTTCTGGATATCGTTGTTCGTGACTACGAAGACTTGGTTCGTAGCAATCACGATAAAGAGACACACATCAAGAGTTTGGAAGAACGTTTGTCTTACTTTGATGAGATGAAGGATTCCTTGAGTCAGTCAGTTTTGATTGCTCAAGATACTGCAGAGCGTGTTAAACAAGCTGCTCAAGAACGTTCAAACAATATTATTCAACAAGCTGAACAAGATGCTCAGCGTTTGCTTGAAGAAGCGAAATACAAGGCAAATGAAATTCTCCGTCAGGCTACAGATAATGCGAAGAGAGTGGCTGTTGAGACAGAAGAGTTGAAGAACAAGAGCCGTGTATTCCATCAACGCCTCAAGTCTACGATTGAAAGTCAGTTAGCAATTGTTGAGTCATCTGATTGGGAAGATATTCTTCGCCCAACAGCTACTTACCTTCAGACAAGTGATGAAGCCTTTAAAGAAGTGGTGGGTGAAGTTCTTGGTGAAACTGTATCTTTACAACCAGAGGAAGAACCTATTGATATGACTCGTCAATTCACACCAGAAGAGGTTGCTGAATTACAAGCTCGTATCGAGGCTGGCAACAAAGAATTAGCTGAGTTTGAAGCTCAACAAAATCAACAGACAGAAGAAAGTGACCAGCATGAAGAGTCAGTTGAAGTAGAAGCTACTGCAACAACTGAGGACGATGCAAACAAAGAATCTGTTCTTATCCTATAAAAAAATGTGAGAACAAGATCCAACCAACTATATTTTCAGCGAGCGGGAGATGGTGAGAGTCCTGCAATCCCTAGTGGTTAGATTATCCTCTCAAGCAATCCAGTCCGAAAACAGTAAGACTAGACGTCCCCCCACGTTACGGGAAAAGAGGAAAAGAGACCCTGTCTTTTTTCGAACAAAGGTGGTACCACGATTTTCGTCCTTTTTGCGAATCGTGGTTTTTATTTTGTCATTTTAAATTAAAGGAGTAACAATGAAACTTAAAGAAACCCTCAATCTAGGGAAAACAGACTTTCCTATGCGTGCTGGTCTTCCAACCAAAGAACCAGTTTGGCAAAAAGAATGGGAAGAAGCAAAACTTTACCAACGTCGTCAAGAATTGAACCAAGGAAAACCACATTTCACCTTGCATGATGGACCTCCGTATGCAAACGGAAATATCCACGTTGGACATGCCATGAACAAGATTTCTAAAGATATTATTGTTCGTTCTAAGTCTATGTCTGGATTTTACGCTCCTTACATCCCAGGTTGGGATACTCATGGTCTGCCAATCGAACAAGTCTTGGCAAAACAGGGTGTTAAACGCAAAGAAATGGACTTGGTTGAGTACTTGAAACTTTGCCGCGAGTACGCTCTTTCTCAAGTTGATAAACAACGTGAAGACTTTAAACGATTGGGTGTTTCTGGCGACTGGGAAAATCCTTATGTGACTTTGACTCCGGACTATGAAGCGGCTCAGATCCGTGTCTTCGGAGAAATGGCTAAGAAAGGCTATATCTACCGTGGTGCCAAGCCAGTTTACTGGTCTTGGTCATCTGAATCAGCTCTTGCTGAAGCGGAAATTGAGTACCATGATTTGCTTTCGACTTCCCTTTACTATGCGAACCGCGTCAAAGACGGAAAAGGTGTGCTCGATACAGATACTTACATCGTTGTATGGACAACTACTCCATTTACCATCACAGCTTCTCGTGGTTTGACAGTTGGAGCAGATATTGATTATGTATTGGTACAACCAGCTGGTGAGACTCGTAAGTTTGTGGTTGCTTCAGAATTGTTGAATAGCTTGTCTGAGAAATTTGGTTGGGCTGATGTTCAGGTCTTGGCAACCTACCGTGGTCAAGAATTGAACCACATTGTAACAGTCCACCCATGGGATACGGCTGTAGATGAGTTGGTAATCCTTGGTGACCACGTTACGACTGACTCTGGTACAGGTATTGTCCATACAGCCCCTGGTTTTGGTGAGGACGACTACAATGTCGGTGTTGCCAACGGCCTTGAAGTTGCTGTAACAGTTAACGAACGCGGTATTATGATGGAAAATGCTGGTCCTGAATTTGCGGGTCAGTTCTATGACAAGGTTGTGCCGACTGTTATCGAAAAACTGGGCGATTTGCTCCTTGCTCAAGAAGAAATCTCTCACTCATACCCATTTGACTGGCGTACGAAAAAACCAATCATCTGGCGTGCTGTTCCACAATGGTTTGCCTCTGTATCTAAATTCCGCCAAGAAATCTTGGATGAAATTGAAAAAGTGAAGTTCCACTCAGAATGGGGTAAAGTTCGTCTTTACAATATGATTCGTGACCGTGGCGACTGGGTTATCTCTCGTCAACGTGCTTGGGGAGTTCCCCTTCCTATCTTCTATGCTGAAGACGGAACGCCAATCATGACTGCTGAGACTATTGAACATGTAGCTCAACTCTTTGAGGAACACGGTTCTATCATCTGGTGGGAACGTGATGCTAAGGACCTCTTGCCAGAAGGATTTACTCATCCAGGTTCACCAAATGGTGAGTTCAAGAAAGAAACAGACATCATGGACGTATGGTTTGACTCAGGTTCATCATGGAATGGAGTAGTGGTCAACCGTCCAGAACTCAAATACCCAGCAGATCTTTACCTTGAAGGTTCTGATCAGTACCGTGGTTGGTTCAACTCTTCACTCATCACATCCGTCGCTAACCATGGCGTTGCTCCTTACAAACAAATCTTGTCACAAGGTTTTGCTCTTGATGGTAAAGGTGAGAAGATGTCTAAATCTCTTGGGAATACCATTGCTCCAAGTGATGTTGAAAAACAATTTGGTGCGGAAATCTTGCGTCTCTGGGTAACAAGTGTGGACTCAAGCAACGACGTGCGTATCTCTATGGATATCTTGAGCCAAGTCTCTGAAACTTACCGTAAGATCCGTAACACTCTTCGTTTCTTGATTGCCAATACATCTGACTTTAACCCAGCTCAAGACGCAGTAGCTTACGATGAGCTTCGTTCGGTTGACAAGTACATGACCATTCGCTTTAACCAGCTTGTGAAAACGATTCGTGATGCTTATGCTAACTTTGAATTCTTGACAATCTACAAGGCCTTGGTGAACTTCATCAACGTTGATTTGTCAGCCTTCTACCTTGACTTTGCCAAAGACGTTGTTTACATCGAGGGTGCCAAATCACTCGAACGCCGTCAAATGCAGACTGTCTTCTATGACATTCTTGTCAAAATCACTAAACTCTTGACACCAATCCTTCCTCACACAGCAGAGGAAATCTGGTCATATCTTGAGTTTGAAGCTGAAGAATTTGTTCAATTGTCTGAATTACCAGAAGCTGAAACTTTTGCCAACCAAGAAGAAATCCTGGATACATGGGCAGCCTTCATGGATTTCCGCGGACAAGCTCAAAAAGCCTTGGAAGAAGCGCGTAATGCAAAAGTAATCGGTAAATCGCTTGAAGCACACTTGACAGTTTATCCAAACGAAGTTGTGAAAACTCTTCTTGGAGCAGTAGATAGCAATGTGGCTCAACTTTTGATCGTGTCAGAATTGACCATCGCTGAAGGTACAGCTCCAGAAGGCGCAGTTAGCTTTGAGGATGTTGCCTTCACAGTTAAACGTGCTGCAGGTGAAGTTTGTGACCGTTGCCGTCGTATCGACCCAACAACAACAGAACGCAGCTACCATGCAGTCATCTGTGATCACTGTGCAAGCATCGTAGAAGAAAACTTTGCAGATGCAGTTGCAGAAGGATTTGAAGCGAAATAATCAGATTAGAAATATGTCTTCTCATAGTTTAAGGTGAGAGGAAAGGTAAAAGAGAGAAAGTCATTTCTCTCTTTTTTTGCTGGTAAAAGCTTAGGACAAAGATGTAGAAATTCAACATTTTTAAGGAAAGTTTTAAGTTGATTTTTTGAGATTTTTTAAAAAGAGAGGTCGTTTTTTGGTACTTTTCAAAAGCATGTGTTGCTTCTAAAAATCGCGACAAATAATTTGAATAATCAAGTGAAATCAGGTAGAATAGAAAGGATTGAATAATATATTGAAGAGGGAATTTTGAGAATGAAACATCAATTTTATGGAGAAAAACGACAGCGTTTTTCTTTCCGAAAGTTGTCCGTTGGGCTCGTTTCAGCGACTATTGGAAGCTTCTTTTTGAGTGGGCAAATGGCTGGGGGCTTGACTTCTGTGAAGGCAGCAGAAATTCAAAGTCAGCAGTCTGCTCAGGTAAAATACCACTACGTAGTGGAGTCTGAATTGACGGAGGCAGAGAAGAGTGCCTTGATCAGGGAGATTCCAAAGCATGTTGAGGATGCTTCAGAGACTTATTACTTAGTTTATCGTCCGACTACTCAAGCGGATTCGTCTGGAGTATTACCTAAAACAGGTCATTCCGGTCTTTGGGAATCAACTTTTACAGCGATGGGTCTTGCATTACTAGTGCTTGTAGTTGTTAGAGGCAGAAATGGGAAGAGGTATTTATCTTCGATCTTGTTGGTAACTGGAATGGGATCCATACTGCTATCTCCAACAGTCTTAGCAGTGACGAATATCGAGCTCGCTGCATATAATCAAAGTCTTAACTTGGGTCTTGGAGATGCACTTCCAGCGCCATTGAAAATTGACGGTTACGACTATATCGGTTATCTAAAGAATGAAGAACAAAATGATAGTCATTTAGCTCATTCTGCTCTGAAGGAAAATCCGACACTTGACTGGGAGAAAGAGAAGGGAAGTGAACTTAAACCGAGTGAAACAAATCTTGATATGAAAGAGATTGTTTCAGATAAGGGGGATGCTTTAACTGAGGAAGAAAGAGAAGCTATAGCTGCTAAGGAAAGAGAGTCTGCTCGTCTAAGCACCGTTTATGACTTGCCAGAACTAAAAATTAGTGAGCAGGAGTCAGTTCAAGAACTTCCTTATCAGACAAAATATCAATATACCGATGAATTGGCTCAAGGGCAATCAAAAGTTATACAAACAGGTGTTCGAGGTCAACGTACAGTAGTGACTCGCCATTTTCGTAAGGATCAAGAAATCGTAAAAAGCGAAATGATTTCTGATCAAGTGACGCTTGAACCTGTTTCTGAAATTATTTTAGTTGGAACAGCTCCAACTAACTCGATACCAAAAGAAACTCCAGTTCACGAAGTTCCGGAATTGTCAGAATATGGTACAACTCCTGAAACAGCGCCAGTTCATGAAATTCCGGAATTGACAGAATATGGCGCAACTCCTGAAACAGCACCAGTTCATGAAGTTCCAGAATTGTCAGAATATGGTACAAGTCCTGAGACAGTGCCAGTTCACGAAGTTCCAGAATTGACAGAATATGGCACAAATTCTGAGACAGCGCCAGTTCATGAAGTTCCAGAATTAACAGAATATGGTACAAGTTCTGATACGCCTCCAGTTCAAGATATTCCAGAACTGACGGAATATGGGACAAATCCTGATACAGCTCCTGTTCACGAAGTTCCAGAATTGGCAGAGTATGGCACCAGTTCTGATACAGCTCCAGTTCAAGAGATTCCAGAACTGACAGAATATGGGACAAATCCTGATACAGCTCCTATTCATGAGAATTCTGAGTTGGAATTGACTACAAATGATGAGGTTAGAATAGAAAAGATTGATTTTTCTATTGACGAGCAATATACAGATGAGATTCCAGAAGGAAGTCGTCAAATCACAACTCCAGGAGTCCAAGGTGAGCGTACGATTAAGACTCGTGTCTACAGTTCTAACGGTCAAGTTGTTGACCGTCAAGAACTTTCGAATGAAGAAACCATGGCTCCAGTAACGCAAATTGTCAAAGTTGGTACAGCTAAACCAACCATGGTACCGAGCGAAGCGCCGAAAACAGAGGCTCTGCCAGAGTATCCACTGACTTATACAGATGAAACGCGCGTTGAAAAAATCAACTTTAGCATTCGTGAAGAAGAAACGGATGAATTGGTTCGTGATGCCCGCCAAATCACAACTCCAGGAGTCCAAGGTGAGCGTACGATTAAGACTCGTGTCTACAGTTCCAATGGTCAAGTTGTTGACCGTCAAGAATTGTCTAATGAGGAAACCCTAGCTCCAGTAACGCAAATAGTCAAAGTCGGAACAGCTAAACCAACTATGGTACCGAACGAAGCACCAAAAGCAGACGCTCTTCCAGAGTATCCGTTGACATATACGGATGAAACCCGCATTGAGAAGATTGCGTTCAATATCGAGGAGCAATATACGGACGAGCTTGTTCGAGATGCTCGTCAAATCGTGACTCCGGGTGTCCAAGGCGAACGAACTATCAAGACTCGCGTCTACAGTTCCAATGGTCAAGAGGTTGATCGCCAAGAGTTGTCTAATGAGGAAACCCTAGCGCCCGTAACACAAATCGTCAAGGTCGGCACAGCTAAGCCAACCATGGTACCGAGTGAAGCGCCGAAAGCAGACGCTCTGCCAGAGTATCCGCTAACTTACACCGACGAAACGCGAGTTGAAAAAATCAACTTTAGTATTCGTGAAGAAGAAACCGATGAGCTTGTTCGTGATGCCCGTCAAATCGCCACTCCAGGAGTACAAGGCGAACGGACTATCAAGACTCGCATTTACAGTTCTAACGGTCAAGTTGTTGACCGTCAAGAATTGTCTAATGAGGAAACCTTGGCTCCAGTAACGCAAATTATCAAAGTCGGAACTGCTAAGCCAAATATGGTACCAAGTGATGCACCGAAAGCAGACGCTCTGCCAGAATATCCACTGACTTATACAGATGAAACGCGCGTAGAGAAAATAGCCTTTAATATCGAAGAGCAATATACGGATGAGCTTGTTCAAGATGCTCGTCAAATCGCAACTCCGGGTGTCCAAGGCGAACGAACTATCAAGACCCGTGTCTACAGTTCCAATGGTCAAGTTGTTGACCGTCAAGAACTTTCTAATGAAGAAACCTTGGCTCCAGTAACGCAAATTGTCAAAGTCGGGACGGCTAAACCAAGCATGGTGCCAAATGAAGCACCAAAAGCAGATATTCTGCCAGAATATCCGTTGACTTATACTGACGAAATTCGTGTAGAGAAAATAGCCTTCAACATCGAGGAGCAACATACGGACGAATTGGTTCAAGATGCCCGCCAGATCGCAACACCAGGTGTTGAGGGTGAGCGTACGATTAAGACTCGTGTCTACAGTTCCAATGGTCAGGAAATCGATCGCCAAGAATTGTCTAATGAGGAAACACTAGCTCCCGTAACGCAAATTGTCAAAGTCGGCACTGCTAAACCAACCATGATACCAAATGATGCTCCGAAAGCAGAGGCTCTGCCAGAGTATCCGCTAACTTATACCGACGAAACTCGGGTTGAGAAAATCAACTTTAGCATTCGTGAAGAAGAAACGGATGAGCTTGTTCGAAATGCTCGTCAAATAACAACTCCGGGTGTTCAAGGCGAACGTACCATTAAAACCCGAGTCTACAGTTCCAACGGTCAAGTTGTCGACCGCCAAGAGTTGTCTAACGAGGAAACTCTAGCTCCAGTAACACAAATCGTCAAAGTCGGCACTGCTAAACCAAGCATGGTACCGAACGAAGCACCAAAAGCAGAAGCTCTGCCAGAGTATCCCCTAACTTATACCGACGAAACTCGCGTAGAGAAGATTAACTTCACAATTCGTGAAGAAGAAACGGATGAATTGGTTCGAGATACCCGCCAAATTGCAACACCGGGTGTTCAGGGCGAGCGGACCATCAAGACCCGTGTCTACAGTTCCAATGGTCAAGAGGTTGACCGTCAAGAACTTTCGAATGAAGAAACCTTGGCTCCGGTAACACAAATCGTCAAAGTCGGCACTGCTAAACCAACTATGGTACCAAGTGATGCACCGAAAGCAGACGCTTTAGAGGAGTTCGATTTAATTTCACTACATAATCTCTTGGCAGAAGCGGATCAGATTAAAGCTCAGGCCCGTTATTTCAACGATAATCAGAGCCATCAAGCTAACTATGATGCTGCTTTGACGGCAGGTCAAGCGATTCTGAGCCAATCCCAAGCCAGCCAAGCAGAAGTCAACCAACTGGTGGAACAAATCAATCAAGCCAAGGCTCAATTAAGTGGTCTTGAAGTTGTTAAAACAGCTCTTCAGACTGAGTACGATTTAAATCCAACGGTTAAAACTTCGGTTAAATATAAGAATGCGGATTCAGATAAGCAGACAGCTTATACTGACGAATTGACCAAGGCAGACAAAGTTTTGAACAATCAAACTGCTACACAAGTACAGGTCAATCAAGTTCTTGCTAGCCTGACAGCAGCCAAAGAAGCTCTAAATGGAGTGCCTAAAGTCAAGCCGACTGTTTCGATTTTAAGTCTGACTGAGAATGTTGATGATAAGTCGGTGACGGTCCAATATAGATTGGAAGATCAGACCCAGTCCTTCCGTTCAGCGACTGCAGAATTGTACCAGGGAGACCAGCTGATTCGCACTCTTCCGATTACCAACTTTGCTGGCAGCTTGAAAATTGGCGACCTAGACTACTACACAGGCTACACTTTGAAAACCAAGTTGACTTATGAACTGGATAATGGTAGCTTTACTGAGTTTGAAACAGACAGTCGAAACTTTGAGTTAGAATACAAGAAGATTGCCTTCCGTGATATTGATTCCGTTGAGTTTTATCATAAAGAAAACGACCAATACAAGCGTTTTGTATCGATGAGCTCTATGCCTACGGATCTGTCTACTTACTTCGTCAAGATCAAATCAAGCGAATCCAAGGAAATTCTCCTACCAGTTCACAGCATTTCTGAAGCAGAGAAAGATGGCAAGGCAGTCTATAAGGTTAATGTAACCCTTCCTGAACTCGTCCAAGAAAGTGAAGCGGGCTACAAGTCTGGGCACGACTTCTACATCAGTAAGGTGGTCCCAAGTCAGCAAAACGTCTACACCAGCTTTGCTGGATTGGTAGACGCTATGAAGCGAAATATGGCAGGAAATTATGTTCTGGGAGCTGATTTGGATGCGAGCGAGGTCAACCTAGCTCCTGCGGATTATGTCTACCTCAAAGGGAACTTCACCGGTAGTCTGACAGGTAGTCAAAATGGCAAGCAATATGCCATTTATAATCTAGCCAAACCTTTATTTGAAAACCTCAAGAACGGATCTTCTATTACCAATATCGACTTTAAAGATGTGAATATCGAGGGTACCTATGACTCGGCTGCGCTGGCACGTAATGCGGAGAATGCGCGAATCACAGATGTTTCTGTTCAGGGGAGAGTATCGGTAGTAGGAAACGCCTCTAACGTAGCGGGTCTTGTAGTTAATGGAACCAATACGAAAATCACGAATAGTTCCTTTACGGGAACTATCCTATCTAACAGTCAACACATCAAAGCTTATAATGTAGGTGGTTTGGTTGCAAACCTTAAAGGAGGAGAATCTCTTCTTAGCCAAAGTAAAGCAGATGTAACGATTATTAGTGGTGCTCGATCAAATGAACAACGTATCGGTGGTTTGGTTGGACGTCTAGAAAACAACGCTCGAATTACCAAATCTTATGTGACAGGAAAACTATATAATTCAACCACTAACGGTCAAATCGGTGGAGTGGTCGGCTCGAACTACTTTAATGGTTTAGTTGATAATGTGATCAGTAATGTTAGCGGTACAAATGTTTACAGTATTTCTGGGGATCAGGGCTACAAAAACGACCGCATTACGCAAGCATATAAAGTTACCAAGAGTGAAACCTTGAAAAACGATCAGTTTGTTACTTCTACCATTACTCAAGAAGAAATGGAAGAAAAACTGACTGCTATGGACATAACAACTAGCCTAGATGACACGAATCTAAATATGCGTTTTGTCGACTATGGTGAGGTAAACAATGCTCAGTTCGACCGCGGATATTCTTATGCAAATATGGAGAAACTGCTTCCTTTCTACAATAAAGAAACCATTGTTTCGTTTGCGAACAAGATTCCGAAAGAGCATAAGTTGAACAAGGAGTACCTACTGGATGTTGTTCCGATGAAGGGTGACCAGGTTATCACTGATATCCATGGCAATAAAACAGCAATCAATCGTTTGATGCTGCACTACATGGACAATACTATTGACTACCTAGAAATATCTTATCAGGGAGATTTCGTCAACCAAGGTATTGCTGAGTATAGAATGAAGGGATTAGACCTTTTGTATACTCCAGAAGCCTTTGTATCAGATTATACTAGTATTCTAAATCAAGTCTTGCCAGAGCTAAACAAAGTCGTTCTTGATTCGCCAGCTATGCGAACAGCTCTCGGTGTAGCAGCAGATACTTCTTTAGATGAATTATACTTAGACACCGCATTTACGCAAGTGAAAAGCAAACTGTCAACAGAACTACGAAAAGTTCTGGCTATGGATAAGGCTATCAATACTGAAGGTGAAGTAGTTAAGGATTATCTTGTTAAGAAGATTCTTGCTGATAAGGAAGCTTTCCTATTAGGTTTGACTTACCTTAACCGATGGTACAATATCAACTATGACAACTTTAATGTTAAGGACTTGTCGGCTTACAAGTTGGATTTCTACGGTAAGAATGATGTTTCGACTTTAGATACAATCATTGCTTTAGGGAAATCAGGATTGGAGAATCTCAAGGCTAAAAATAACTATACAGCTTATGACAATTCGCTCTCTGAAGCAACTGGAAAACGAGGACTCTTCAATTACCTTGAAGGCTATCGTCAGCTCTTCCTACCATACAAGACCAATAATGAATGGCTCAAGACCAATACAAAAGCCTATATTGTTGAGGCTAAGTCCGATGTGCCAGAAGCGAGAAAGCTTCAGGACGCAGCCGAGGGCAAGAGCAAGTACTCTGTCGGTGTGTACGACAAGATTACTGCAGATAATTGGGAACACAAGGGCATGCTCCTGCCACTCTTGACCATGACGGAGAAGGGTGTCTATGCTATCTCTAATATGTCTACCCTCTCTATGGGAGCTTATGATCGTTACCGCCTGGATGCTAATAACAGGGTGCGCACAGACGCTGAGCTAGCTGAATATGTCGAAGACCGAGTGAGAAAAACAGCTGAATATCAGCGCGACCACTATGATTTCTGGTATAAGATTCTGAGTCCAGAAAGCAAGGACAAGCTCTTCCGTTCGGTTCTGGTTTATGATGGATTCTCATTGGTTGACAAGAATGGTCAAAGATATTGGGCTCCAGCTAATGACAAAAAATCACAGGCTATGCAGGAATTCTTTGGACCAGCTGGCAAGTGGTATCCAAGCAAGGGCTATAATGCCTATGCTACGGGTAGTGTAACTCACTTTGATGCTGCTAAATTGTTGGAAGACTATGGAAACTCTGTCTACACCCATGAAATGACCCATAACTCTGACGGTGCTATTTACTTTGAAGGTTATGGTCGTCGTGAGGGCTTGGGTGCGGAACTCTATGCTCGCGGACTCTTGCAGTCTTCACCGAGCGCAGATGAACCAACCATTACGCTCAATACTCTCTTCAAGGTGGATAAGGATTCTAAGACACGTATGCATACCTATAATTTCAAGGAACGTGTTCAAAATGAAGCAGACCTACAACACTATGTCCATGGTATGTTTGACATGATTTACACTTTGGACTATCTAGAAGGTACTTCTATGCTGAAGCAGAGTGATGCTGCCAAGTTACAGTGGTTCAGGAAGATGGAGAATTACTATATTACAGATAAGTATGGCAAGGAGACCCACGCAGGTAACCAGACGCGAAGCTTCACAGCTGAGGAAATCAAGCAGCTGAAGACCTTTGACTCTCTGATTGAAAATGATGTGATCACTCGTCGGGAGAATAAGGAAAGTGGGAAATATGGTCGAAATGGCTACCTCAGTCTCAGCCTCTTCTCACCAATTTACTCAGCCTTGAGCAATCCAAATGGAGCACCTGGTGACGTTATGTTCCGTCGCACAGCCTATGAATTACTGGCAGCCAAGGGCTATCATGACGGATTTGTCCCTTATGTTTCTGGTCAGTACTCTCAGGAAGCTTTCGATGAAGGGAAGAAAACGTGGGACGGATGGTCTGGAAGAGATGTCGGTCTCGTGACGGACCAGAAAGTCTTGGAAAATGTATTTAAAGGTGAATACACCTCTTGGGCAGCCTTCAAGAAGGCTATGTACCAAGAGCGGATTGATAAGCTAACCAAGCTCAAACCAATCACTATTGAGTACGAACTCAGAAATCCAAATAGTACCAAGAAAGTAACCATTCGTTCTTATGCAGAGATGCAGCAGTTGATGGATGCAGCAGTAGCAGAGGATGTACGCAACATTTCCAATGCTACTAACCGTGTCGAAGCTAGCTGGGTCAACCTGCTCAAGAAGAAGATTTACAACGCTTATCTTCGTGAGACAGACGACTTCAGACAGTCTATTTTCAAGAAATAAGGAAACGATTCTGTTTGATTAAAATTTGAAAAATTCCTAGGTTTAAGGCTACCTAGGAATTTTTCTGTGGTTTCTCCATGATCTTGTTTGTGCATTCAAGACCTGATAAGATAAGAATTTTGAAAGCGCAAATGAACTGAAAAAATTAGCAGTTTTTTGTGGCTATTATTTATAGCAAATAAATTGAATAATCTAGTAAATTTCGGTAGAATAGAGGGGATTCAAATCATGATGAAGGAAAGATTAGGAATGAAAAGAAGTTATTTAGGAGAAAAGCACCAGCGTTTTTCATTGAGAAAAGTTTCGGTTGGTCTAGTTTCTGCTCTGGTAGGGGTTTTCTACCTTTTTAGTGGAGGAGGTTCTCTTGCTAGTGTAGCAGCCAGTGAACAGACGCCATCCGTCACAAAACAGATTCACTATAAGTACGTGACAGAGAGTGAACTCACGGACCAAGAAAAGCAGTTGGTAGTCAAAGAATTGCCACAGTTTGCTGAGGAAACAGATGATACTTACTATTTGATTTATCGTCCGACGAGACAGCTGCCTGCAACTGGTCACAGCCAACTCTTTAGCTCAATTGCAGCGGGGGCAGGTATTGTACTACTGGTCGTAGCGATTAAACTGGGCAGAGATGATCGCAAAAAGCTAGCTTCTTTCATGCTCTTGACCAGTCTAGGAAGTCAGCTGATCGCGCCAACTTCCTTGGCTTTGACAAATCAAATGCTGGCAGACTATAATCAGGAATTGACTGTACAGGTCGGGGAAACATTGCAATCCCCACTTACGATTGAAGGCTACCAATATGTAGGGTATTTGAAATCTCAAAAAGAAGTAAACTCTCCACTTGATGGCAAGAAAGAGTTGAATCATTCGGCTCCTATTGATACTCCAGTTCAAACTTCAAACGGAAGTCAAGCGCAGGAAGAGTATCGTGCTCAGAAACCAAGTGAAGCTCCTGTCTTTGAACAACCAGAGTTAAAGGTTGAGAGTAAAGATACGAGTCGTACAGAGATCATTCCTTTCCAAGTAGAGGAAGTAGAAGCAGCTGATTTGCCACAAGGTCAAACTGAGGTGATTCAGGCAGGGAAAAATGGTAGTCGTACCATTGTGACCCGCAGCTACATTTTAAATGGTCAGGTGATCCATACAGAGGAGGTTTCCAATCAGGTAACGACTGAGCCTACTTCTGAGATTAGAAAAGTCGGAAGCAAGGTCCTTTCTCCTACAAAACCAAGCCCAGAGGAGTCCGTTAGTGAAAAACCAACAGATGCTCCTGTAAATGAAGTTCCAAGCTTAAAAGTTGAAGAAAAAGATGTTACCACGACGGTAGCAGAACCCTACACTCGAGAACGAGTAGAGAGTGATAGCTTGCCAGTTGGCCAGACCAAGATAACCCAAGCTGGTCAAGATGGAGTGCGTACAATCGTCACCCGTCAGTACATGGTAGATGGAAAAGTAGAGAGAAGCCAGGAAATCTCTAACGAAGTTACAACTCCTGCAGTATCAGAAATCGTAACAGTTGGAACAGGTCCTGTTAGCGAGAAACCAACAGACGCTCCAATAAATGAAGTTCCAAGCTTAAACGTTGAAGAAAAGGACGTTACTACGACGGTAGCAGAACCCTACACTCGAGAACGAGTAGAGAGTGATAGCTTGCCAGTTGGCCAGACCAAGATAACCCAAGCTGGTCAAGATGGAGTGCGTACAATCGTCACCCGTCAGTACATGGTAGATGGAAAAGTAGAGAGAAGCCAGGAAATCTCCAACGAAGTGACGACTCCAGCGGTCTCAGAGATCGTAACAGTTGGAACACGCCCTGTTAGCGAGAAACCAACAGACGCTCCTGTAAATGAAGTTCCAAGCTTAAACGTTGAAGAAAAGGACGTTACCACAACAGTGGCCGAACCCTATCCAACTAAGGAAGTGGAAAGTGCAGACCTGCCTTTGGGACAAAGGGAAGTTAGCCAAGCTGGTCAAGATGGCGTGCGTACGATTGTGACTCGTCAGTATTTAGTAGATGGAAAAGTCGAAAATACAGAGGAAATCTCTAACACTATCACAAAAGAAGCAGTTCCTCAGATTATCAAAGTCGGTACAAAACCAATTTCTACAAATGCGGATCACGCTCCTGTGGAACCAGAAAAAGGAACCCTCGACCTCGAACCCTTGCACCAATTAGTGGAAGAGGCCGATAGCATCCAGAAAACGCATCAGTATTTCAATGATACCACTGCAGATCAAGAGTCTTATAAACAGGCAGTCGCAAATGCCCAAGCTCTCTTTGAGGCATCTCATGCCAGTCAAGAACAGGTTGATTCCTTGAAAAATGCCCTTGAAACTGCTAAGAATAATCTAGACGGTCAACCTGTTGATAAGAAAACTCTTGGTGTTGAATTTGACATGAAGGATGTGACTCAGTCTACAGTTGCTTACCAGTATGCTGATGAACAAGCCAAACTCCGCTATCGTCGTGCTCTAGATCAGGCCAAGCTCGTTTTGGACAATCCTTTCGCCAATCAAGCCTTGGTCGATCAAGTTCGGACGGATCTCGAGGCAGCTCGTCAAGCTCTGGATGGAGTCAAGAGAAAACCAACCCTCTCTCTAGTCCGTGTCGAGAAGGGAGAAGACAAACGCCAAGTTTCTCTTAGCTATCACTTGACGGATGCTACAGCTAGCTATCAATCAGCCAAAGTGCAGCTATACAAGGGTGAAACGTTAATTAAGGAAGTCGACCTTGTGGACCTCGCTCAAAAATTGACACTTGGTGACTTGGACTACTATACTCCTTATACCCTCAAAACTGTCATGAAATATGACCTGGGTCAAGGGGAACAAACTAGTATAGAGGATCAACGCCCAGTTCAGCTAGATTATAAGAAGGTTGAAATCAAAGACATCGATCGCATCGAGCTGTACGGTAAAGATGGCAGTCACTACCGACGTTACCTATCTCTGTCGGAAGTGCCGTCTGATTTGGACAACTACTATGTCCGCATTCAGTCAGACAAGTTCAAGGACATGCTCTTACCTGTTTCTAAGATTACAGACAAGGGCAATGCCTACTCCGTAACAGTATCAGCCAATCAACTCGTCGAGGGAGAAGGGGACCGTTATCGTCCAGATTACTCTTTTGAACTGCCGAAAACGCCTCTTAGTCAAGAAGGAGTCTATACGTCCTTCAAAACGCTCATAGAGGCTATGAAGTCAAACCCGACTGGAAACTTCAAACTAGGAGCGAATGTTTCAGCAGATGAGATTCAGTTGGAACAGTCTGCGACAAGCTATGTACCAGAAGAATTTTCAGGTAGCCTAACTAGCCGAGTGGATGGAAAAGATTATACCATCTACAACTTGGAAAAACCACTCTTTGCAACCTTGAAAAATGCCACCATCCAGCAACTGACCTTGAAATCGGCTGCAGTTACAGGCAAGGATTCTATAGGGTCCTTGGCTAGCAATGCTCAAAATGCAACGATTACGGATGTTTCTGTAAGTGGTAGTCTATCTGGGAACAAGCATATCGGTGGACTCGTAGGAGTTGCCCAAAACACAAAACTAACCAATGTTGCCTTTAAAGGGTCCATCACCAGCACCCAAGATGGGGGGCAGGAGTACAATATTGGTGGCCTGGTCGGTAATTTCCATGGCAACCAATCACTGGCGCAGAAGAGTCAGGCGGATGTATCTATCCAAGTAACGGGTCGAAATGGAGACCAGCGTGTTGGAGGATTGATCGGTCGTTTGCAGAATGGAGCTAGATTAGAAACTTCTTATGTGTCTGGTTCTATCCAAAATTCAGGCCATTCTGGCCAAGTCGGTGGAGCGATCGGGTCTACTTGGAACAATGGACAGGTCCGAAATGTCTTGACAGGTGTCAAAGTTCAAAATGGGCATGCCATGACAGGAGATCCTTATCCTGAGGCTTCTGTTCGGGACTCTTATGTTCTTGAAGGAACTACAGCAAATCGAAAAGATGAACGTTTTGTCCGTTCTATTTCAGAGGCCGATGCGCAAGCCAAACGTCAGTCCTTTGGAATCACTTCAAACTTGACGGACCAGGAGCCATTGCAGCAAGCTTACCAGCATCAGACAGACTATAGTCGAGTGAGGGGAGCTCAGGAGTCCAGAAAGCAAGCCTATGAAAATGTAGAAAAACTATTACCATTCTACAACAAAGACTTCATCGTTCATACAGCCAACCAATTAGCTGAAGATGATAAACTCAACAAAGTAGCCCTGTTAGATGTGGTTCCGATGAAAGATGGGACACTGATAACGGATGTCAACAGCCATAAGGGTGAAATCAATAGACTGATGCTGCATTATGCAGATAAGACCATTGCTTATCTTGATCTGACCTACAAGGGTGATTTTGCCAATGGCCAGATTGCTGAATATAGCATCGCTGATAAGAATTTACTCTATACACCAGAAGCCTTCCTATCTGACTACCAATCCATTAAAGAGAGTGTCTTGGATGAACTCAAAGTTGTGACCTATGACTCAGCTACTGTTCGTAAGGTCCTTGGAATTGGTGAAACAGCTTCCTTGGATGATCTTTATCTGGAAAAAGCCTTTGAACAAACCAAGGCTGAACTAGGTCAGGAACTCCTCAAGGTGCTTTCAGTTGACAAGTCGATCAACACCCTAGGCCCTGCTGTAGCGGATGCGATTAGCCAAAAGATTCTGAAGAACAAAGAGGCCTTTATGCTTGGTCTGACCTATCTCAATCGTTGGTACAATGTCAACTATGGAACTTTCAACACCAAGGACCTTAATGCCTATAAGTTTGATTTCTTCGGCAATCAAGCAGCTTCGACACTTGATACCATCATTGCTCTCGGTAACTCTGGAATGGGCAATCTTCGAGCACAAAATAACTTCAATACTTACCGACAATCTCTAGCCAAGGAAAAAGGCAAAGGGGACCTCTTTGCTTACCTAGAAAGTCTGCGTGAACTCTTCTTGCCACACAAAACCAATAGTGAATGGTTTAAGGAAAATACCAAGGCTTATATCGTAGAGGCTCGTTCAAGCCTGTCAGAAATTCAGGCTAAGCAGGACAATGCAGATCGTAAGAGTAAGTATACAATCAAGGTCTACGACAGACTGACTCAGGGAGATTGGGGCTTCAAGCAAATGGTCCTCCAACTTCTGACCTTACCTGAAAGAGATGTCTTTATCATCAGCAATATGTCGACCATTGCCTTTGGTAGCTTTGGAAGCTACAGGAAAGAAGGTGGCAGAGTTCTCTCAGGCGAGGAACTCCATCGACATGTTGAAAAACTTGTGGATCAATCAGCTGAATGGCAACGAAACCACTATGATATGTGGTACAACATTCTAAGTCCAAACAGGAAAGACACTCTATTCAGACGGGTGATTGTTACAGACGGTTTCTTTCTTTATAATGATAAAGGCCAGCAATATTGGGCTCCGCGTAATGATAAGACCTCTGTTGCTATGTACAATTTCTTTGGTCCTGCTGGCAAGTATCACGGAGACAATGGACTAGGAGCCTTTGCCAATGGTTATGAAGTCTTCTACGTCTATGACCAGATGCTGGGAGCTTCTGGAACCATGGTCTATACCCATGAAATGACCCACAACTCGGATGGTTCTATCTATTTTGAAGGACATGGTCGTCGTGAGGGTGAAGGACCTGAGAGTTTTGCTACAGGAATGTTAGAGTCTGTAACCAATGTTAGCGAAAAAGGTCTCGTCCTCAATAGCTTCTATCAGGGAGATAAAGATTCGACCACACGTTACCATACCTATGATCCTGTTGCTCGATTCTCCTCAGCAGATGCTCTTCGCGACTACATGCATGGAGTTTTTGACGTACTGAACCTTCTGGATTATGTTGAAGGGGATGTTGTTACTGGTGTTCTAACTGATCAACAGAAAATGAAATGGTACCGTAAGGCTGAAAATTATAACTTTGAAAAAACTTCTTATGGTAAACAAGCCCACGCTGATGATCGAATTGTCCCTATAACTGCCGAAGAAGCAGCCAAACTAAAATCTGTCGATGCTCTGGTTGATCATAATATCATTGGTCGTCGCGATGGTTGGGATAGAGCTAGCTTTGGACGAAATGGCTACTATGTCATCAATATGTTTGCTTCCTTCTATGCAGCTCTGGACAATCCAACTGGTGCTCCTGGAGGGCTTATGTTCCGCCGTAGAGCCTATGAATTGCTCGGAGACAAGGGTTACCAGCAAGGATTTGTCCCATATGTCTCTGGCCAATACTCTGGCCAAGCGCTTAAAGAAGGTAATAAGACCTACTCAATCTGGACCAGAGGAGATATCGGAGTAGTTGGAGATGATCTGGTTTTCAAAAATCTCTATGGTAGCCAGTATGAATCATGGAAGGATTTGAAGAAAGCTATGTTGAAAGAGCGATACGACAAGGCGCAAAAATTCCTTCGACCAATCACCATCGAGTTTGAAGCCGGGAAACTAGATAGCAAACGACAAATTACGATTTCTTCTTATGAGGAATTGCAAGATTATATGTACTTAGCAGTACTAGCGGATGCTTCAGCTAAGAACATCGATCGTGCCTTATCAGACAGTTCTAAGAGCAGTGTCGCCCAACTCAAGTATCGTATTTTCAATGCTTATCTACGTGCTACAGACGATTTCAGACAGTCTATCTTTGAAAGATAGACACGAATAAAGAAGATCCAAGTGATCTTCTTTTTTCTATGAAAATTACTAGCTTACTACTAAAAACGAATGGACTTCCAAACCAATCCGGAGATTTTTTAATTTCCTTCTTAGCTTGTTCAGATAGGAAATTGAAATCATTCATCATCTAGTATACTCGTTTTGAAATTTCTTTTGTTTTTCATGAAAATATGGTAAAATGATAGTTGTAAAAATTTTTTAAGGAGATTCGGATGAAAACAAAAGCACTTGCTCGTGTAAATGCGATTTTTGGTCTTATTTCAGGTATCGTCTTACTGTTGGCACCTCTTGTTATGTTTATGATAGCTGTCGGGGCTGCTGCGGCGACGGAAGACTCTGATGCAACAGTTGGTATATTGACGATTTTTTCAATCATTTTGGCATTGGTAAAAATTGCTGTCTTGGTTTTAGGAATTGTGTCTATTGTCTATTACAAGGACGATGAGCGTGTGACGCCTGCACCGTCTGTTTTGTTTATCGTGGGTGGTTCTGTTGGATTGATCCCATTCTTGGGATGGGTAGGAGGAATTCTGACAATCATTGGTGGATCCCTCTACTTTGGACTTTTGAAAAAATTCGATGTTCAAGAATAATGACTTTTTGTTAGGAATATTTTTAGATAAGAGAAGGCGATTAGCCTTCTTTTTTCTTACCAAGTAAGGGGTAAACCTGACAGGATAAATAAACTTTTTAATTCGTAAAATCTAAAGTATTCATTTGAGACAAGGAAGTATTTTTATAGTATAATGGTGGATGTGAAATACCTATATCAAAATATAATACTAGTTATTTTCTTGATAGAGGTTGAAAAGTTGAGAGGATATAGAATGAAAAAGATTTTTGGAGAGAAGCAGCATCGTTTCTCCTTACGAAAATTAGCAATTGGACTTGTGTCAGCTTCGATTTCAAGCCTATTTTTTGTGTCCATTGCGAGCAGTGGAACTGTATTTGCTCAAGAAAATGTAGCTGTTCACTACAAATATGTGACGGATACAGAGCTAAGTAGTCAAGAGAAGGACTTGATTGTAAAGGACATTCCTAAAATTGCGGAAGATAGTGAGAGCACCTATTATCTAGTCTACCGTATGGATGAGAAAGCCCAGCTAGGTCAGTTGCCCAATACAGGTGGGCAGAATAGCCTTACTAGCGTTTTATCAGGTGGAGTCCTGGCTTCGATTGGTCTCCTTATTTTTGTCGTATCGAAAAAGAAAGGCAAAAAGAAAGCTCTCTTGAAAGTTGTCTTGATAACAGGGATGGGCAGTGGTTTGGCTTCTTCAGTTCAGGCTATTGAAAATCAACTTTTGCTCCAATACAATCAGGAATACCAATTATCCCAAGGAGATAGTCTGCCTTTGCCACGTGCCTTATCGGGTTATACTTATCTAGGCTATATTAAGCAAGACAAAGAGATTAATCAGCAAGAAACTGTTGCTAGGGATCAGAAACTTGACTATACGGTTCAACCTCATTTCCAGAGCAATGAGGGTGGGCAAAAGGCAGGAGATGAGCAGAAAGCTCCGTCTCCTACACTCCCTGCTGAAAAACCAATCCCTTCTCAAGATTCATCCAATCAAAATCCGTCTGGTCTTGCTAGTGTGGATCCTCAGGATGAAGTCTTGGCTGGTCGCGGGAATAAACCAGAGCTCCTATACAAGGACCAAGAAATTGTAACCAAATTAGATGTTTCAGAAGTGGTTCAAGAAAATCCAGATCTAGCAGAGGGAACCATCCATGTCAAACAAGAAGGTCGTGCTGGGAAGAAGATTGAACTTGTTCGCATTTTCACGGTTGAAAACCAAGAAATTTCTAGGGAAGTGCTCTCAACTAAAGTAGAAGAAGCCTTGCCACGTATAGTAGAGAAAGGGACTAAGAAGGCAGTAGCTGCAAGTGAAGCACCTCAGTCTGCAAGAAAAGGAGAGCCTGAGACTCAGGCTCCATTACCAGAATATACAGGCGAGCAAGCGGGAGCGGTTGTAGCCCCAGAAACAGCTGAAAGACCAGAATATACAGGCACCCAAGCAAGAGCAGTCGTTGAACCCGAGCAAGTCGCTCCACTACCTGAGTATCAGGGAACTCAAGCTGGTGCCATCGTTGAACCGGAAAAAGTTGAGCCAGAGGTTGGGGGTGTCCAGTCAGGAGCTTTGGTGGAACCAGAAACAGCTGAGAAACCAGCCTATACAGGCGAGCAGTCTGGAGCAATCGTAGAGCCTGAACAGGTGCCACCAACACCAGAATATACAGGAACTCAAGCGGGAGCGATTGTAGCTCCTGAAACAGCTGAAAAACCAGAGTATACAGGCACTCAATCAGGTGCGATTGTGGAACCTGAGACTCAATCTTCCTTACCAGAATATAAAGGTGAGCAAGCAGGAGCCATCGTTGAACCGGAACAAGTCGCTCCTCTTCCAGAATATACTGGCAATACCGAGCAAGTAAAACCGGAAACTCCGACAGAAAAACCAAAAGAAAAAGACCCAGAGAAGACGCTTGAGCTAAGAAACGTTTCGGATCTGGAGTTGTATAGTCAGACCAATGGTACTTACAAACAACACGTTTCTTTAGACGGTGTCCCAAGTAATCCAGACACTTACTTTGTCAAGGTTAAATCTTCGTCGTTTAAAGATGTCTATCTACCAGTCACTTCAATAACGGCAGAAACGAAAGATGGTCAGCCAGTTTATAAAATCACAGCCAAGGCTGAGAAACTCCAGCAAGAGCTAGAAAATAAATATGTTGATAATTTCACCTTTTACCTAGCTAAGAAGGCAACAGAGGAAACGACAACCTTTACTTCCTTTAGCAACCTAGTCAAAGCTATCAACCAGAATCTCTCTGGAACTTATCATTTAGCAGCTAGTTTGAATGCCAATGAAGTAGAACTGGGACCTGATGATAGATCGTACATCAAGGGCACCTTTACTGGTCAGTTGATCGGTGAAAAAGATGGCAAGCAGTATGCTATTTACAACTTGAAAAAACCACTGTTTGAAACTTTGAATGGCGCCACAGTAGAAAAATTGAGTCTGAAAAATGTCACCATTTCTGGGAAGGATGATATCGGTTCACTAGCATATAAAGCTCAGAATGGCACAAAGATTAAGCAAGTTCACGTTGATGGTGTTCTCTCCGGTGAACATGGTATCGGTGGTTTGCTAGCTAAGGCTGATCAATCAAGCATCACAGAGAGCAGTTTCAAGGGAAGAATTATCAACACGTATGAGACGACTGCTGCCTACAATATCGGTGGTCTGGTCGGTCATTTGACAGGAAACAGGGCTTTGCTGACGAAGTCAAAAGCGACAGTAGCCATTTCGTCCAACACAAATAGTTCAGATCAGACAGTGGGTGGTCTTGCAGGTCTAGTAGATCAGGATGCACAAATCCAAGATAGCTATGCTGAAGGCGATATTAACAATGCCAAGCACTTTGGTAGAGTCGCGGGAGTAGCAGGCTATTTGTGGGATCGAAAAACTAATGAGGAACAGCATGCTGGAAGATTGACCAATGTTCTCAGTGATGTCAATGTAACCAACGGAAATGCCATTACCGGCTACCACTACAATGGAATGAAGGTGAAGGACACATTCAGCAGCAAGGCCAACAGAGTCTACAATGTCACCTTGGTCAAGGATGAGGTCGTCAGCAAGGAATCCTTTGAAGAAAGAGGAACAATGCTGGATGCTTCCCAAATCGAAAGCAAAAAAGCAGCCATCAATCCTCTCACTCTACCAACAGTGGAGCCCCTTTCAACAAGTGGTAGTAAAGAAAGTGATTTTTCTAAGGTGGCCCATTATCAAGCTAAGCGCGCTTTAGCTTATAAAAATATTGAAAAATTGCTACCTTTCTACAACAAAGCAACCATCGTCAAATATGGAAACTTGGTCAATGAGAACAGTCTGCTATATCAAAAAGAACTCTTGTCAGTAGTCATGATGAAGGATAACCAAGTCATCACAGACATTGTTTCTAACAAAGAGACTGCAAACAAACTCTTGCTGCACTACAAGGACCATTCATCTGAGAAGATCGATCTCAAGTACCAGGCTGATTTCGCCAAATTAGCGGAATATAGTCTAGGAGATACTGGCCTTCTTTACACACCGAATCAATTCTTGTACGACCAAAGCTCTATCATCAAACAAGTCTTACCTGAATTGCAGCAGGTGGACTACCATTCAGAAGGCATCAGAAAGACACTCGGTATTTCTCCAAAAGTCGAGCAGACTGAGCTCTATCTTGAAGACCAGTTCGCCAAAACAAAGGAACATCTGGAAGATAGTTTGAAGAAACTCTTGTCAGCAGATGCTGGACTTGCTGGCGATAACCCAGTTACCAAGGGCTATCTTGTAGATAAAATCAAGCACAACAAAGAAGCCTTGCTACTTGGTTTGACATATCTGGAGCGTTGGTACAACTTCAGCTATGGTCGAGTAAACGTCAAAGACCTGGTTCTGTACCATCTGGACTTCTTTGGTAAGGGGAATGCTTCACCACTGGACACTCTGATTGAGTTAGGTAAATCTGGCTTTAACAATCTTCTAGCTAAGAATAATGTCGATACTTATGGTATCAGTCTTGCCAGTCAACATGGAACGACAGATTTGTTTAGCACTTTAGAACATTACCGAAAAGTCTTTCTACCAGAGAAAAGCAACAATGACTGGTTTAAATCAGAGACTAAGGCTTATATCGTCGAAGAAAAATCTAATATTGAAGAAGTCAGAACTAAGCAGGGACTAGCTGGCACCAAGTACTCTATCAGTGTCTATGATCGCATCACGAGTGCCACATGGAAATACCGCAATATGGTCTTGCCGCTCCTAACCTTGCCAGAGAAATCAGTATTTGTCATCTCGACCATGTCTAGTCTAGGATTTGGAGCCTATGATCGCTACCGCAATAGCGAGCATAAAGCGGGCAAGGCTCTCAATGATTTTGTAGAAGAAAATGCGCGTGAAACAGCCAAACGTCAGCGAGATCACTACGATTATTGGTATCGTATTTTAGATAATGAGGGACGTGAAAAACTCTATCGTACGATTCTCCTTTATGATGCCTATAAGTTTGGGGATGACACAACCTCTGGAAAAGCCACAGTGGAGGCTAAGTTTGATAGTTCCAATCCTGCCATGAAGAACTTCTTTGGCCCAGTTGGCAATAAGGTAGTACACAACCAGCATGGAGCCTACGCTACAGGGGATGGCGTCTACTATATGTCTTACCGTATGCTGGACAAGGATGGAGCCGTTACATATACCCATGAGATGACCCATGATTCGGATCAGGATATTTACCTTGGCGGCTATGGTCGAAGAAGCGGCTTGGGACCAGAGTTCTTTGCAAAAGGCTTATTGCAAGCGCCTGACCAACCGAGTGACGCAACCCTTACCATCAATTCTATCTTGAGACACTCAAAATCAGATAGTGCAGAGGGTTCCCGTTTGCAAGTCTTGGATCCGACAGAAAGATTCCAAAACGCAGCAGATCTTCAGAACTATGTCCATAACATGTTTGACCTCATCTACATGCTGGAATATCTCGAAGGGCAGTCAATTGTTAACAAACTGAATGTTTACCAGAAAATGGCGGCTCTCAGAAAGATTGAGAACAAGTATGTGAAAGATCCAGCAGATGGAAATGAGGTTTATGCCACTAACGTAGTCAAAGAATTGACAGAAGCAGAGGCTCGAAACCTGAATAGTTTTGAAAGTTTGATTGACCATAACATCTTGTCATCTCGTGAGTACCAGTCTGGTGACTATGAACGAAATGGATACTATACGATCAAACTCTTTGCCCCAATCTTTTCTGCTCTCAGCAGTGAGAAAGGCACGCCAGGGGACCTTATGGGACGCCGGATCGCTTACGAACTTTTGGCTGCCAAAGGCTTTAAGGATGGAATGGTACCTTATATCTCCAACCAATACGAAGAAGTTGCCAAACAAAAAGGTAAAACCATCAATCTCTATGGTAAAGAACGCGGATTGGTGACAGATGATCTTGTTTTGGACAAGGTATTTGAAGGCAAGTATGCATCTTGGGCAGATTTCAAGAAAGCCATGTACAAAGAACGTGTGGATCAGTTTAAAAACTTGAAACAAGTGACCTTTAAAGATCCGACAAAACCATGGCCAAACTATACGACAGAGACCATCAATCAAGTGAGTGAATTGCAAGCCCTCATGGACCAAGCTGTGCTACAGGATGCAGTGGCTCCTCGTTGGAGTGACTATAAGCCAGAGATTGACAGTGCCGTTCATAAGTTGAAGAGAGCAATCTTTAAAGCCTATCTTGACCAAACAAACGATTTCAGAACCTCTATTTTTAAGAAATAAGGGTTGGAAAATGAAAAGGGAGGATCGACAGATCTTCTCTTTTTATGTCCGGCTGTCTGAAAGCTGGTAGGCGATTTGTTTGTGACGGAGAAGGTCTTTTGTTTCTGGAGCAAATATGGTAGAATGATAGCTACGATAGAAGGAGGTTTTTATGGAGAGAGATAGATTGGTTCGACTCAATTGGAGACTGGGCATGGTGGCAGGAGTGACCTTATTTTTGGGACCTGTCCTACGATTTTTGCTATCCTATACTGGGGCCATCATCTATAAAGATCCTTCAAAGGTGCTGGTTATCACGGTTGCCTTTTCCCTGCTCCTGACATTTTTTAAGATTTTGATGATTGCATTAGGAACCTTTATGCTAATCTATTTCGAAGAGGATCAACAACTTCGAATGCTGCCATCTGTTTTATTTATCATTGGTGGCGTGCTGGGCTTTCTTTCAGCGACCGAGTGGATAGGAGGATTTCTAATCATTAAAGGTGCTGTTTCTTTTTCTAAATTTTTAAAAGAAGTCCGCGGCCTTGTCTGATAGTCTAGTGAAACAATCCGTTTGAGGGTTGTTTTTTTATTTAAAGAATTATCTGGCGAAAGAATATGTTAGCAAAATGCTTTTTTTATAAGAAAACATGATGTAATACAACTTGAAAAAATAAAAGGAGAATATTATGAAACAATCTTTCATTACATCGTATTTAACATTTATTTAAAAGCTTCCATTGCTTTAGAGGGAGTCTTTATAAAAACTTCTAACCCTAATACTATTTTAAAAGTTATTCCACTGGGTTCTCAAAATAAAACAATTCCTGTTGATCCTGTTGCAAGTGTAGATAGTTCATTTCGTCTTGATTTCAAATCATTTGCTTGGGGTATCATTTTCGCTCTTATTGACCTTTCAATGGTGCAAAATTCATTTATTGGGGGATTGATATTAGCGGCTTATGGTGTATTAACAGTGCTAAGTGCTTTTCAAACTCTACTAGTTTTGCATCTTGCTTCTGGTGGAACACATGTTGTCAGTGTGGTAGTATTTGAAAAAGCTAATCTTGAAAATTGCAAAGAAACAATTGAAGGTCTAATTCATAATCGTTACAATGATAATAATGTAACCAAGAATACTGATCGTTTAATTGATGCTTTAAATAACAAATAATTGCAATCGTTTCTTGATTGAATATCGCGAATTAATAATATCTAGATGAGAGGACACCGTTCTCTCTTTTTAGTTGATTTTAACTAGCTTTTTTGTGAAAAATTGTGTAAAATAGAATAGATAAACGAGGGAAACCTCGAAAAATAAAAGGAGAATCCATCTAATGGTAAAATTGGTTTTTGCTCGCCACGGTGAGTCTGAATGGAACAAAGCTAACCTTTTCACTGGTTGGGCTGATGTTGATTTGTCTGAAAAAGGTACACAACAAGCGATTGACGCTGGTAAATTGATCAAAGAAGCTGGTATCGAATTTGACCAAGCTTACACTTCAGTATTGAAACGTGCAATCAAAACAACAAACTTGGCTCTTGAAGCTTCTGACCAATTGTGGGTTCCAGTTGAAAAATCATGGCGCTTGAACGAACGTCACTACGGTGGTTTGACTGGTAAAAACAAGGCTGAAGCAGCTGAACAGTTTGGTGATGAGCAGGTTCACATCTGGCGTCGTTCATACGATGTATTGCCTCCAAACATGGACCGTGATGATGAGCACTCAGCTCACACAGACCGTCGTTACGCTTCACTTGATGACTCAGTTATCCCAGATGCTGAAAACTTGAAAGTGACTTTGGAACGTGCCCTTCCATTCTGGGAAGACAAAATCGCTCCAGCACTTAAAGATGGTAAAAACGTATTCGTAGGAGCTCACGGGAACTCAATCCGTGCCCTTGTAAAACACATCAAACGCTTGTCAGACGACGAAATCATGGACGTGGAAATCCCTAACTTCCCACCATTGGTATTCGAATTTGACGAAAAATTGAACGTCGTTTCTGAATACTACCTTGGAAAATAATTTATAAACAGAAAGCCTAGGATTCCTAGGCTTTTTTGTATCTAAGTTAAAAAAGGCAATTTAGCTAATTGAAAAAGTATAAAATGAGAGGAAGCAGTTTATACTGTAGTGGGGTGGATGAATTAATCTTCTTTTGATTCGTAGCTCCAGTGTTCGTAGTTATAGGTTGATAAGATTATATCCGTGATTTCTTCCGGTTCTTCTTGAGCTCCCCCAGCAATCCAAAGAGAAATAATTCCTTCAATACTTGATAAGAAGATTTCCAAAGCGTATTTGTGAGGAATTTGGAAGTTTTCAGATAAGAAATGACGAGTCTTTTCTTTTTGATTTTCAGTTAGAATAATGCTACTTAGAAATTCACGAATTGCACCACGAAAGTCTATGTAATGACTTTGGGACAAGGCGTTAATAAGGCGTTCGTTCGAACGTAATATATAGAAGTTGGCTAACATAAACTTTCTAGGCGATTCTCTTTCTTTTTCTAAAAAAATGTAGAGCTGGGAAATAATTTCACTTTTAAAACTGTCAATCATTTGATATTTGTCTTCATAGTGTAGATAGAAAGTTCCCCTATTAATTCCTGCCCGTTTACAGAGCTTACTAATTGATATATTTTCAAATTTATCCTCTGATAGCAGCTGAATCAAAGCTTCTTTGATATCTTCCTTAGTAGTAGTTTTTCGTTTCTGAACCATTTTGTCTTCCTTCTTCTTAAATCAACACTTTGTTGATTTTTGATTATTGCTTTTTGACTTAGCCCATTATATAATATTTGTGATTTAGAATCAACATCTTGTTGATTTAAGAAAACGAGCTTTGAAAAGGAGATAAACGATATGGCTTATATTGAAATGAAACACAACTACAAGCGTTATCAGGTTGGGGATACGGAGATTGTGGCTAATCGTGATGTGAATTTTGAAATTGAAAAGGGGGAGCTGGTCATTATCCTTGGTGCTTCTGGTGCTGGAAAATCAACGGTTCTCAATCTCCTAGGAGGTATGGATACCAATGATGAGGGAGAGATTTGGATTGATGGTGCCAATATTGCCAACTATAGTTCGCACCAACGAACAAACTATCGTCGTGAAGATGTAGGCTTTGTTTTTCAATTTTACAATCTGGTCTCCAATCTGACAGCCAAGGAAAATGTGGAATTGGCCTCAGAAATCGTGACAGATGCCTTGGATCCAGAGCAGGTTTTGACAGATGTAGGGCTAGGTCATCGCCTCAATAACTTTCCAGCCCAGCTTTCTGGAGGGGAGCAACAGCGAGTCTCCATTGCACGCGCTGTAGCTAAGAATCCTAAAATTCTCCTTTGTGATGAACCGACAGGTGCCTTGGATTACCAGACAGGGAAACAAGTCTTGAAAATTCTCCAAGACATGTCTCGTCAAAAAGGAACGACGGTGATTATCGTGACCCACAATGGCGCGCTAGCCCCTATTGCAGATCGCGTGATTCATATGCGTGATGCCACGGTTAAGAGTGTGACGATTAATGAGAATCCACAGGATATCGATATATTGGAGTATTAGCATGAAAAAAACATATCGGAAAGACCTATTTCAGTCAGTGACGACTTCAAAGGGACGCTTTGTTTCTATCTTGACCTTGATGATGCTGGGTTCTTTAGCCCTAGTAGGTCTTAAAGTAGCCAGTCCAAACTTGGAACGCACGGCAGGGGATTATCTCCGTAAAGCCAATGCTTTGGATCTGGCAGTGATAGCTGATTATGGCTTGGACAAAGAAGATCAGGACGAACTAAAGACCCTTCAAGGAGCAAGTGTTGAGTTTGGCTATATGGCAGACCTAACCGTTGAAAATGGTGAGGAAGCAGTTCGACTTTATTCCAAACCAGAGAGCATTTCAACCTTTCAAGTGACAGAAGGGCGACTGCCAGAAGCTGATGAGGAAATTGCCTTAGCTGATTTCTGGAAAGACCGCTATCAGATTGGGCAGACCATTACCTTTACTAAGAAAGAAGAAAAGTCCATCGTAAAATCCCAAACTTTTACAATTACTGGATTTGTTCAGTCGGGTGAGATTCTTTCTAAAGAAGATTTAGGAAGTGCTAGTAGTGGAAATGGAAGCTTGGCTGGCTATGGAGTGATTTTGCCCAGCCAGTTTGATTCAGATGTTTATAGTATTGCGCGTGTGCGCTATGATGATTTAAAAAATCTGGATGCTTTTTCATCAGACTATAAGACCAAACGAACCCAACATCAGGAAGAGTTGCAAGACTTACTTGCTGATAATGGTCAAAAAAGATTGGCAAGTATTAAAACAAATGGGCAAAAGAGCCTGAAAGATGGGAAAGAACAGCTCCAAACTGCTGAAAGCAACCTTGAAAATGGTAAGAGTCAGTTAGAGCAGACTGAAAGTCGCTTGAAAACGCAAGAAGAACAAGCGACCGCTTTACCAGAACCGCAAAAGAGTCAAATCGAGGGACATCTGACAAAAGCTAAGGAAGAACTGGCGACTAAAAAAGAAAAACTGGCTCAGACAGAGAGTGATCTAACTAAGGAAAAAGAGAAGCTTGAACAGCGTCAGAAAGAGCTTGATGAACTGGCAGAGCCGAAATACCACGTATACAATCGCCAAACCATGCCAGGTGGTCAAGGCTACCGCATGTACAGCAATTTATCAACAAGTATTCGTTCTATCGGAAATATTTTCCCCGTGGTGCTATATATGGTCGCTGCAATGGTGACCTTTACAACGATGACTCGCTTTGTAGATGAAGAACGTACCAATGCAGGTATTTTTAAGGCCTTGGGTTACAGGAACAGAGATATAGTTGCAAAGTTTGTCCTCTATGGTTTTCTTGCAGGAACTGTGGGAACCATTTTAGGAACGCTTCTTGGACATTATCTTCTTGCAGGCGTGATTTCGGATGTTATAACAGCTGGGATGGTCGTTGGGAAAAGCCAGGAGTATTTTTACTGGTCTTATAGCCTCCTTGCCCTAGCCTTGAGTTGGGTATCCAGTGTCTTGCCAGCTTATCTGGTGGCGCGGAGGGAATTACACGATGAAGCAGCCCAACTCTTGCTTCCCAAACCTCCCGTTAAGGGATCAAAGATTTTGCTGGAGCGCCTGAGCTTTATTTGGAGTCGTTTGAGTTTTACTCATAAGGTTACGGCGCGAAATATTTTCCGATATAAGCAAAGGATGTTGATGACCATTTTTGGAGTTGCAGGATCAGTTGCTCTCCTATTTGCCGGTCTTGGCATTCAGTCTTCTGTAGGAGGAGTTTCCGAGCGCCAATTTGAACAAATCCAGCAATACCAGATGATTGTAGCAGAAAAGAGCAGTGCGAGTGAGCAAGAAAAAGCAGATTTAGAAAGTGCCTTGCAAGCTGAATCGATCCATGCTTATCAAAAGATTTACTCTAAAACCATTGAAAAAGATTTCAAAGGAAAAGCAGGACTTCAGACTATCACCATAATGGTCACAAGAAGAGAAGACTTCAAGCCTTTTATCGCATTACAGGAAAATGGGCAAGAGGTGGAGTTCACTGATGGAGCTGTCGTGAGTCAAAAACTAGCTCAACTAGCAGATGTTAATGTTGGAGATAAGCTAGAGCTTGATGGGAAAGAAATCAAGGTCTCGGCGATTTCTGAAAACTACGTTGGACACTTTGTTTATCTCAACCGAGCGACGTATGAACAAGTCTACGGCACCAGTCCGAAAGACAATACCTACCTAGTGAAATTAAAAGAGCCGACACTATCCAATACGGAGAAAGAAGCTGCTGTCTTTATGAAAAAAGCTGCTGTTTCTGGGGTGGTCCAAAATGTGACAGCCATCCATCTCTTTGAATCCGTGGCTAGTTCGCTCAATAAAACCATGGCAATCCTTGTCCTTGTTTCCGTCTTACTAGCCATTGTCATTCTTTACAATCTCACCAATATCAATGTGGCAGAACGTATCCGCGAACTTTCCACTATCAAGGTTCTCGGTTTCCACAATAAAGAAGTGACCCTCTATATCTACCGCGAGACCATAGTGCTATCCCTTGTGGGGATTGTTCTCGGTTTGGTAGCAGGCTACTATTTACATCAATTTTTGATACAAATGATTTCACCTGCCACCATACTTTTTTATCCACGAGTCAGCTGGGAAGTCTATGCTCTTCCAATCGTCGCAGTGACTGTAATCTTAGCCTTACTGGGCCTCTTTGTCAATCACCACTTGAGAAAAGTAGATATGCTCGAAGCCCTGAAATCAGTAGAGTAATTCAAGGTTTTAAACAGTAAATCAGTTGACAAAGTCTCTGCTTCTTGGTAGAATAAGAACTGTCGTAAAGACAAATAACTTCTTCTTGGTTACAGGCATGCCAACCTGTCACTCGGATGAAGCCAAATAAAAAGGAGAAACATCATGGCAATCTCAAAAGAGAAAAAAAATGAAATCATCGCACAATATGCACGTCACGAAGGTGATACAGGTTCAGTAGAGGTTCAAGTTGCTGTCCTTACTTGGGAAATCAACCACCTTAACGAACACATCAAACAACACAAAAAAGACCACGCTACTTACCGTGGATTGATGAAGAAAATCGGTCGCCGTCGTAACTTGCTTGCATACTTGCGTAAAAACGACGTTAACCGTTACCGTGAGTTGATCAACTCTCTCGGACTTCGTCGTTAATCTGCTTTATTTTCTACTTACATTGCGTTGTCACCTTACCTCGATATACTCAAGTATAATCTTCGGTTACGGTTCCTAGCACTGTAAGGTAAAATAAACCAAATCATCTCCCTTCGGGGAGATTTTTTGTTTCACTAAAATTTTTATACAATCTTCGGCTCATTGCCTAGTCTATAAACGGTTTATCCGGCAAGAATCATGATGCTAAGGGCGCCAAAAATCCGTATGAAAATAGGTAAACGACACAGTCTTCGATGAACACAAGGAGTTTCATCTTTGTCGCTAGGATTTTAGCCCGAGCTCAAATCATCTCTCTGACTTCAGAGGGCTTTTTCTATATATATTTACATCCTTGTTCATCTAATAGAAATATGGTATACTTTTCATGAGAATTTTCTAAATTTTTAATTTTGTTTAAGGAGGTTTTCATGCTTTCCAAATTTTCTGGAAGCCGACGGGACCTGCAATTTGTGTTACTTTTAGGTATTTTGCTAGCTACTTTAGGGATTTCCCTCTTTCTAGCAGTTTCAATGGGATCCGTTGCGATTGATCTAGGAGATACCTATCGGATTATTTTGAGCAGGTTGGGGTTTCCTCTTGAGATAGGAGAGGTTTCCAAGTCCACTCTTGCCATTGTATGGAACATGAGATTCCCCCGAGTATTGTTAGGTCTGATAGTAGGGGTTGGTCTTTCTATGTGTGGTAGCGTGATGCAGTCTACAGTGAACAATCCCATCGCAGAGCCTTATGTCTTAGGAATTTCTGCGGGTGCAACTCTAGGGGCAACCTTGAGCATCATTCTCGGTTTGAAAGTGATGATTAGTCTTGGAGCTTTTCTTGGAGCTATTTTGGCAACCATTGCTGTCCTCATCATTGCCTCTATGCAGGGAAGGATGACGACTTCTAGTCTGATCTTATCAGGAACGGTGGTCAATGCTCTCTTTCTGGCATTTTCCAACTTTATTATCTCTGTTGGCGCTAATGCGGACAGTGTGATGACCATTAAGTTTTGGACCATGGGTTCGCTTGCCGGGACTACTTGGTCTGACTTACTCTTGCCAACTATGGTAGTAGGAGTAGCCTTTCTATTTTTCGCTACCCAGTATCGTGTTTTTAATGCGATGATGATGGGAGATGAGGCTGCTTTAACTTTGGGGATACCTTTACGCTTTTATTGGTATCTTTATGTGACCATGGTGGCTGTGCTGACAGCCGTCTTAGTGGCAACTTGTGGGATTATTGGATTTGTCGGTCTGATTACTCCTCACTTAGCTCGAGGGTTAGTAGGAACGAATTACAGGAGGCTTTTTCCCGTTGCGACCTTACTGGGTGCCCTCTTTGTGGTCTGGGCAGATGTACTTTCTCGTGTCATCATTCCAAATGCCGAGCTGCCGATTGGTATTTTCACAGCCTTAGTAGGTGCTCCCTTCTTTATCTACATTGTTGGGGGTAGGCGAAGGGAGGTGAGGGTCTGATATGGACTTGATTTGTCAGGATGTCCACTTTGGACTAGGAGAGAAAAAAATCCTCAAAGGAGTTTCTCTTAAGGTTGAGGGGCATCAATTCCACACGATATTAGGGCCAAATGGAAGTGGAAAAACCAGCCTGCTTAAACTCCTCTATCGCCAGGAAAAGGCGGACAAAGGCTTGATAAGCCTAGATGGAAAGCCGCTGGAGCATTGGTCACTCAAAGAAACAGCCAAGCAAATGGCAGTTGTCACCCAGTTTAATCAATTGCAGTTTGATTGTACAGTTGAGGAAATTGTCTTGCTGGGAAGGACTCCCCACCTCTCTTTTTTACAGAAGGAAAAGGAAAGGGATTATGCCCTCGTTCAAGATGCTCTCGTCAAGGTGGATATGCTTGAGAAGAAAACTCGTCTCTATTCGTCTCTTTCAGGTGGGGAGAAACAGCGAGTCTTATTAGCACGCGCCTTGGCGCAAGAACCGACTCTCTTGCTCCTGGATGAACCTACCAATCACCTGGATATCAAGTACCAGTTAGACTTGTTGGCCATTGTAAAAAATCTCAAGGTCAATGTTCTAGCTGTCCTACATGATATTCAACTTGCTTGTCGCTATTCGGATTATCTCTATCTGATGAAAGAGGGAGAAATCCTTTACCAAGGGACTCCAAAGGAGACCATCACCCCTGAGTCATTGCAAACTGTATACGGAGTTCAAAGTCAGGTTACTTGGACCGAGGATCAGCAAGCCATGATTCACTATTTATAAGAATGAAAAGGAAAACAAGATGAAAAAAACACTCAGTATTTTACTCGTAACAGTAGCTACCCTAACCATGGCAGCTTGTGGTAATACTACTACAGAAAAAACTACCACACAATCTAGCACAGAAACAAGTCAAAAGGCCAGCACAGAGACGGCTTATCCGTTAACGGTCAAGACCTATGACGCTAAGGGAAATGAAGTCGAACAAGTCTTTGACAAGGCACCTGAAAAAGTTATCACCAACAATCTTTCAACCACTGAAATCTTATTGGAGCTAGGCTTGAAGGATAAAATTGCTGGCATGCTCAACCCGGACAATGCTGTAACGGACAAATACAAGGATGCTATTGCGACGATTCCTCAAATTGGCGATAAAAAAACAGTCTCACAAGAGACAGTCCTTTCTTATGAACCAGATGCGGTGATGGGTCGAAACATGATGTTTTCTGAAAAATCCTTGGGGACAGTTAGCACTTGGAATGAAAATAAAATCCCAGTCTATACACAAAAAGCTTCTCTCTCAACGATTCAGCAAGATTTGGGAAATATTGTAGAAGATGTCAAAAATCTTGGAATGATTTTCAATGTTCAGGACAAGGCCAATGAGTACGTGGCACAATTACAAGCTAAAATTGACGCTGTTAAGAAAGCAAACCCAGCAAGCCAAGGTGAAAAGAAAAAGGCTTTGATTATGGTTGCTTATAACGACGAAACCTTTGGTGCCTACAAGTCTGCTTTGCAAGAAAGCTTGCTAAATCAACTTGGTTATACCAACGTTGCAACGGGAACATCAGGCTTGACCTTGGAAAATCTCGTGTCTATGGATCCTGAGTTGATTATCTATGTGACCAGCGACCGCAATAAAAAATTGGATGCTAACGCAGTAGAGTTGATGAAAGCAAATGAAGTTTTGGAAAACGTTCCTGCAATTAAGAATCAAAAAATCATGACCATCTCTTACGATGAGTTGATGGACTATGGTCCAGCAGTGATTGATTCCCTTGAGAAAATCAATGACTTTATCAATAAATAATGAGTTTGATTGGGAAGGGATTCAAGTTAAGGTCAGCCTTCCTTCGACCTATGCCCCCAATCAAACCTATCCGGCTATTTTATTGAATGATGGAAACTTGGATTTCCTGTCTTCCCTTTCAGAGTCTGTGATTTTAGTGGGCTTGACCTCTAAAAATCGCCTAAACGACTACACTCCCTGGAAGGCAACTGCTCTGAGAGAGGGGGCTCCAGATTTTGGCGGTCAGGCAAATGCCTATCATAGTCATTTATTTGGAGGTCTTTTAGATAAGTTGCAGTCGCTTTATCGCCTGGACAAAAATCGCCTTGCCTATGGAGGGTATTCACTGGGTGGTTTGGCGGCAGTCTACAGTCTATTCAGCTTTGACAAGGTCTCCTGTATCTTCTCTATCTGCGGTTCCTTTTGGTATCCTGATTTTACGACTTACTGCAAGGAAGAGAAAGTGAGAAATCTAGATTGTTTACTGTATTTACAGAATGGTCAAACGGAAGGAGCCCATCATACCAATCGCTTGGCTCAAGCACCAGTCTATGCTGAACAGATCCATACCAGCCTTCAGCAACATTATCCGACTGGTCAGTTTGTCTTTGATCCTTACGGGCACCATGAGCAAGTGGCTGAGCGATTTCTAGCCTTTTCCAGCTGGTTGGCCCAAAAATGGAAAATTGCATAAAAGAAATATCCCTTGGTAAAAGCCAAGGGATAATTGTATTTTTTAACCAAGAGCCTCTCTCTTCTTATCTGGATTCCAGATAAAGCTTGCAATGAAGGTAAAGATAATCGTTAGGATACCAACAATCACAGCAAGTATGAGGGCTGGGATTCGGACAAACCACCAGAGTGGGTTTGGTTTTTTATCATTGTGCCATTGCTTGGTTTCTTCGTCCAAACGTTGGAATTCTGCTTGGATACGGTCTGCAACCATTTCAATCCCTTCATCATTCATTTTCTTGATGTCTGAGATATCGATAGGATTTCCAAAGTTCATATCCACACGTTCACGGCTGACTAAGCCTTTCAAGGTCATGGGACCGGTATAGGTAACAGGCATGATGCGAACCTTAGCCATTTTGGCAATCAAGGCAACTCCACCCTTGACATCATTTGAGTGACGGCTCCCACTTGGAAACATGATGAGAGAGCGGTCGCTTTTTTTGAGGACGTTGATAGGGTACTTGATGGCAGAGGCACTAGGTTTTTCCCGGTCAATAGGAAAGGCGCCACACATACGAATCCACCAGCCAAAGATACGGTTGTTAAACAGCTCTTTTTTGGCCATAAAAATGAACTGTTTTGGCTTGGTCGCAAAGGCCATGTAAACAGGATCCCACCAGGTACGGTGAGGTGCGACGAGGATATAGTTTTCGTCTCGGCTAGGGATTTTATCAGTATTGTGATAGTGGGCATTGCCATTGATGGACCACAAGATCAGCATGACTAGTCCACGCAAATAAGTATAAAACATGAAATCTCCTTCGATTGTATTGCTTTTATTATTATACCTTATCGAAAGACTACTGGCAAACTTTTTCAGTTATCAGTGAAGATATTTTGGATGAGATTAGAATTCTGCTAGAAAAAATGATATGATAGAATTTATGGATAAAAATAAGATAATGGGATTAACCCAAAAAGAAGTCAAGGAAAGACAAGCTCAAGGTTTGGTCAATGACTTTACCGCATCAGCTAGTACCAGTACTTGGCAAATCATCAAACGAAATGTTTTTACACTTTTTAATGCTTTGAACTTTGCGATTGCTTTGGCGCTAGCCTTTGTGCAGGCCTGGAGCAATCTGGTCTTTTTTGCGGTTATCTGCTTTAACGCTTTTTCTGGGATTGTGACCGAGCTACGGGCCAAACATATGGTGGACAAGCTCAATCTCATGACCAAGGAAAAGGTCAAAACCATCCGTGATGGTCAAGAAGTCGCTCTCGATCCAGAAGAATTGGTCTTGGGCGATATCATTCGTCTATCGGCTGGGGAGCAGATCCCTAGTGATGCTCTGGTTCTGGAAGGTTTCGCAGAAGTCAATGAAGCTATGTTGACTGGTGAGAGTGATTTGGTACAAAAGGAGGTGGACGCCTTGCTTTTGTCTGGGAGTTTCTTAGCCAGTGGATCAGTTTTGGCCCAAGTTCACCATGTTGGGGCAGAAAACTATGCTGCCAAACTCATGCTGGAGGCCAAGACTGTGAAACCCATCAACTCCCGCATTATGAAATCGCTGGACAAGCTAGCTGGTTTTACTGGGAAGATTATCATTCCCTTTGGTCTCGCTCTCCTGCTAGAAGCCTTGATGTTAAAAGGCTTGCCCCTCAAGTCATCCGTTGTAAATTCGTCGACAGCACTTTTGGGTATGTTGCCCAAGGGAATCGCCCTTTTGACCATCACTTCGCTCTTGACTGCGGTGATCAAGCTGGGCTTGAAAAAGGTCTTGGTGCAGGAAATGTACTCTGTCGAGACCTTGGCGCGCGTGGATATGCTCTGTCTGGACAAAACGGGCACCATCACTCAAGGAAAGATGCAGGTGGAGGCTGTACTTCCTTTGACCGAAGAGTATGGTGAACATGCGATTGCCAGCATTTTGACTAGCTACATAGCTCATAGTGAGGATAAAAATCCTACAGCTCAAGCTATTCGCCAGCGTTTCCAAGGTCAGGTTTCCTATCCTATGCTTTCGAATCTTCCTTTCTCTAGCGACCGCAAGTGGGGAGCTATGGAGTTAGAAGGGCTAGGAACGGTTTTCTTAGGGGCGCCTGAGATGTTGTTGGACTCTGAAGTGCCAGAAGCCAGAGAGGCCCTAGAGAGAGGTTCACGTGTCTTGGTCTTAGCCCTTAGTCAGGAAAAACTAGATCATCACAAACCACAGAAACCGTCTGACATTCAAGCCCTGGCCTTGCTGGAGATCTTGGATCCGATTCGAGAGGGAGCTGCAGAGACGCTAGATTATCTCCGTTCTCAGGAAGTGGGACTCAAGATTATCTCTGGTGACAATCCGGTCACTGTATCTAGCATTGCCCAGAAGGCTGGCTTTGCAGACTATCACAGCTATGTAGACTGTTCAAAAATCACGGATGAGGAATTGGTTGCTATGGCTGAAGAGACAGCTATTTTCGGACGTGTCTCCCCTCATCAAAAGAAACTCATCATCCAAACACTGAAAAAAGCAGGACATACAACGGCTATGACAGGGGATGGAGTCAATGATATCCTGGCCCTTCGTGAGGCAGATTGTTCCATTGTAATGGCGGAGGGAGATCCGGCGACTCGTCAGATTGCCAATCTAGTTCTCTTGAACTCAGACTTTAATGATGTTCCTGAGATTCTCTTTGAAGGTCGTCGCGTGGTTAATAACATCGCCCATATCGCACCGATTTTCTTGATTAAGACCATCTATTCCTTCTTGCTTGCAGTCATCTGTATTGCCAGTGTTTTACTAGGACGGTCTGAGTGGATCTTGATTTTCCCTTTCATTCCAATTCAGATTACCATGATTGACCAATTCGTTGAAGGTTTCCCGCCATTCGTCCTGACTTTTGAGCGAAATATCAAACCTGTCGAGCCAAACTTCCTCAGAAGATCCATGCTTCGTGCCCTACCAAGCGCACTCATGGTTGTGTTCAGCGTTCTTTTTGTGAAAATTTTTGGAGCGAGTCAAGGTTGGTCTGAGTTAGAAATCTCAACCCTACTCTATTATCTCCTTGGGTCTATCGGTTTCTTATCCGTATTTAGAGCCTGCATGCCATTCACCCTCTGGCGTGTCCTCTTGGTTGTCTGGTCAGTAGGAGGCTTCCTAGCCACAGCTCTCTTCCCAATGATTCAAAAGTTGCTTGAAATTTCGACCTTAACAGGACAAACACTGCCTGTTTATGGGGCCATGATGCTGGTCTTTACGGTGATTTTCATTCTAACCAGTCGTTACCAAACTAGAAAATAAAGAAAGACTGCAATCTGTGGATTGCGGTCTTTTTAGGTGCAAGATTGCTAGCTGAAATGTGGTATAATAAGAGGTAATAGAGTTTCGGAAAGTGAGAGAAGATGATTTCAAAGAGATTAGAATTGGTAGCTTCCTTTGTGCCACAGGGGGCCGTTTTACTAGATGTGGGAAGTGACCATGCTTATCTGCCCATCGAGTTAGTTGAGAGAGGTCAAATCAAAAGCGCCATTGCAGGGGAAGTGGTGGAAGGTCCTTACCAGTCTGCGGTTAAAAATGTTGAGGCTCACGGTCTAAAGGAGAAAATCCAAGTCCGTTTAGCCAATGGCTTGGCAGCCTTTGAAGAGGCTGACCAAGTCTCTATTATCACCATTGCTGGTATGGGTGGCCGTTTGATTGCTACCATATTGGAAGAAGGCTTGGACAAGCTAGCTAATGTAGAGCGTTTAATCCTCCAGCCTAATAATCGTGAAGACGACTTGCGCATTTGGTTGCAAGACCACGATTTTCAGATCGTAGCAGAAAGCATTCTAGAAGAAGCTGGTAAGTTCTATGAGATCTTGGTGGTGGAAGCGGGACAAATGAAGCTATCAGCCAGTGATGTTCGCTTTGGACCTATCTTGTCCAAAGAAGTCAGCCCAATCTTTGTCCAAAAATGGCAAAAAGAAGCTGCTAAGTTAGAGTTTGCCCTTGATCAAATTCCAGAAAAAAATATGGAAGAACGTCAAATTTTATCAGATAAAATTCAAGCCATCAAGGAGGTGCTCCATGTTAGCAAGTGAAGTGATTAAACGTTATGAAGACTTTTGTCCTCAGGAATTTTCCATGGAGGGAGACAGTCGTGGCCTGCAAATCGGTACTTTAGACAAGGATATCCAAAGGGTCATGGTTGCCCTTGATATTCGTGAAGACACGGTGGCAGAGGCTATTGAAAAGGGTGTGGATTTGATTATCGTTAAGCACGCGCCTATCTTTCGTCCCATCAAGGATTTGGTAGCCAACCGTCCGCAAAATCAGATTTACATCGACCTGATCAAGCATGACATCGCAGTTTATGTCAGCCATACCAATATTGACATCGTTGATAATGGGTTAAATGACTGGTTCTGCCAGATGCTAGGTATTGAGGACACGACCTATCTGCAGGAAACAGGCCCAGGACGTGGGATTGGGCGGATTGGGAATATTCAGCCTCAGACATTTGGGGAATTGGCCCAGCATGTTAAGCGAGTCTTTGGTCTTGATAGTCTTCGAATGGTGCATTATCAAGAGAGTGATTTGCAGAAGCCTATTTCAAGAGTGGCCATCTGTGGTGGCAGTGGGCAGTCTTTCTACTCTGATGCTTTGGCAAAGGGGGCAGATGTTTATATCACTGGCGATATCTACTATCACACAGCTCAGGATATGCTTTCTGATGGCCTGTTGGCATTGGACCCAGGCCACTATATAGAAGTGCTTTTTGTGGAAAAAACCACTGCACTCCTTATTCAATGGAAGGCAGAGAAGGGCTGGTCTATTGATATTTTGCCTAGTCAGGCATCGACTAATCCTTTCCACCATATCTAGTTAGAAGGTGAAGACAATGAAAAAAGTTGCCATTATTGGAGCAGGGATTGTAGGGGCAACTGCTGCCTACTACCTCTCGAAAGAAAGTGACCTAGAGGTGACCGTTTTTGACCATGGACAAGGTCAGGCAACCAAGGCAGCAGCGGGAATTATCAGTCCTTGGTTTTCCAAACGACGCAATAAAGCCTGGTACAAAATGGCACGCTTGGGAGCTGACTTTTATGTGGATTTGTTGGCTGATTTAGAAAAGTCTGGTCAGGAAATCGACTTTTACCAGCGTTCGGGAGTTTTTCTCTTGAAAAAGGATGAATCCAAGTTAGAAGAACTCTATGAACTAGCCCTCCAGCGTAGGGAAGAATCTCCCTTGATAGGTCAATTAGCCATTCTAGGCCAAGCGTCTGCAAATGAATTATTCCCTGGCTTGCAGGGATTTGACCGCCTGCTCTATGCTTCTGGTGGAGCGAGAGTAGATGGCCACCTCTTAGTAACTCGTTTGCTAGAAGCCAGTCAAGTCAAGCTGGTCAAAGAAAAAGTGAGTCTGACACCTTTAGCATCTGGCTATCAGATTGGCGAAGAGGTGTTTGAACGAGTTGTTTTAGCGACGGGAGCTTGGTTGGGGGACATTTTGGAACCTTTAGGATATGAGGTAGATGTTCGTCCCCAAAAGGGACAACTACGAGATTATCAACTTACCAAAGATATGAAATCTTACCCTGTTGTCATGCCAGAAGGGGAGTGGGATTTGATTCCTTTTGCAGGTGGGAAATTATCCCTAGGAGCTACCCATGAAAATGATATGGGATTTGACTTGACGGTAGATGAAACCTTGCTTCAACAAATGGAGGAGGCGGTCTTGCCTCACTATCCAGCGTTAGCTAAATCGACTTCCAGAGCTGAGCGTGTGGGAATCCGAGCCTATACTCGTGATTTCTCCCCTTTCTTTGGGGAAGTACCTGGCTTAGCAGGTGCCTATGCGGCTAGTGGTCTAGGTTCATCAGGCCTCACAACGGGTCCTATCATTGGTTACCATTTAGCTCAACTGATCCAAGATAAGGAGTTGACCTTGGACCCAATAAATTATCCAATTGCAAACTATGTCAAACGAGTAAAAAGCGAATAATACTCAATGAAAATCAAAGAACAAACTAGGAAGCTAGCCGAAGGCTGTACTTGAGTACGGTAAGGCGACGCTGACGTGGTTTGAATTTGATTTTCGAAGAGTATAAGCATTTTACTGAAATTTTAGCAGGCAGTTTAGGATGTCAAATGACATTCCCTATCAAAAATGATAAAATAAGAAAAAATAATCCGAGAATCGAGGAAAAAAGATGCAAGAAAAGATTTTGGTAACTGGTGGTGCTGGATTTATCGGAACCCACACTGTTATTGAGTTGATCCAAGCAGGTCATCAAGTGGTTGTGGTGGATAATCTTGTTAATAGCAATCGTAAAAGTTTAGAAGTTGTTGAAAGAATCACAGGAGTTGAGATTCCTTTTTATGAGGCAGATATCCGTGATACTGATACTCTCAGAGATATTTTCAAGCAGGAAGAACCGACTGGTGTCATTCACTTTGCGGGTTTGAAGGCTGTTGGTGAATCAACACGTATCCCTCTTACCTACTATGACAACAATATCGCTGGAACTGTTAGCCTTCTAAAAGCTATGGAAGAAAACAACTGTAAGAATATCATCTTCAGTTCTTCTGCTACAGTTTACGGGGATCCTCATACAGTTCCAATCTTAGAAGATTTCCCACTTTCAGTGACCAACCCGTACGGCCGTACTAAGCTCATGTTAGAGGAAATTTTGACGGATATCTACAAGGCAGACTCAGAATGGAATGTGGTTTTGCTTCGTTACTTTAATCCAATCGGAGCGCATGAAAGTGGAGACTTGGGAGAAAATCCTAATGGAATTCCAAACAATCTCTTGCCTTATGTTTCACAAGTGGCAGTGGGCAAACTAGAACAAGTGCAAGTATTTGGAGATGATTACGATACAGAAGATGGAACCGGGGTTCGTGACTATATCCATGTCGTAGACCTAGCTAAAGGTCACGTTGCAGCTTTGAAAAAACTCCAAAAAGGTTCAGGTCTTAATGTTTATAACCTTGGAACAGGTAAAGGTTACTCAGTTCTTGAAATTATCCAAAATATGGAAAAAGCAGTGGGACGTCCTATTCCTTACCGCATCGTAGAACGTCGCCCAGGTGATATCGCTGCTTGCTACTCAGACCCAGCAAAAGCTAAAGCAGAGCTCGGATGGGAAGCAGAACTCGACATCACCCAAATGTGTGAAGACGCATGGCGTTGGCAAAGCAAGCATCCAAATGGATTTGAAGACTAAGATGATGATTTCAATCATTGTCCCTTGTTTAAACGAAGAGGAAGTACTTCCTCTTTTTTATCAGTCTGTGGAAGCTCTGCTTCCTGACTTGGGAGCAGAAGTCGAATATGTCTTTGTAGACGATGGCTCTAGCGATGGGACCTTGGAGCTTTTGAAGACCTATCGGGAGCAAAATCCTGCGGTCCGTTATGTCTCATTCTCACGAAATTTTGGGAAAGAGGCAGCCTTATACGCAGGCTTGCAGCATGCAACTGGAGACTTGGTGGTCGTGATGGATGCAGACCTCCAGGATCCTCCTAGTATGCTACTTGAGATGAAAGCTTTACTAGACCAAAATGTAGACTTGGACTGTGTTGGGACACGGAGAACTAGTCGGGAGGGAGAACCCTTTTTCCGCAGTTTCTGTGCCGACCTCTTTTACCGCCTCATGAAAAAAATTAGTCCGGTAGCCTTGCCCTCAGGTGTCCGTGATTTTCGCATGATGAGAAGGTCTGTGGTAGATGCTATTTTAACACTGACTGAATCCAATCGTTTTTCTAAAGGACTCTTTGCCTGGGTGGGTTTTAAAACGCACTATCTTGATTATCCAAACGTTGAACGACAGGCTGGCAAGACCAGTTGGAGTTTTAGACAACTCTTTTTCTACTCGATTGAAGGAATTCTTAATTTTTCAGATTTCCCCTTGAGTATAGCCTTTGTAGCGGGACTTCTATCTTGTTTTCTTTCTTTTGCGATGACAGTTTTTGTAGTGTTTCGGACTCTTATCTTGGGAAATCCGACATCTGGTTGGACCTCTTTGATGGCTGTCATTCTCTTTCTTGGAGGGATTCAACTCCTGACAATTGGAATTCTTGGTAAGTATATCAGTAAGATTTATCTAGAGACCAAAAAAAGACCACTCTATCTCGTCAAAGAAAAAAGTGACCTTTCTATTATTGATGGAAAAAAATAACTAAAAAAGACTATAATTTTACCTAGAAATATGCTAAACTAATAAGTGTGGGAAAAATGAGAAAAAATCAATTATATTTATTCCCTGCTTCCTACGATGGATCTTTTAGAAGTGCACGTGTAGGACAATTTTTGATGGCCTCCAGAACATCGCTGGTCTCAGCGATTTCTCTTTGCAATTCAACTGGATCATCGTAAAATCGAACGATTCCATTATCATGGTAATCAAAGAGTTCAGAATAGGTTTGGCAAAGCCCGCAGGCGATGCACCGTTCAGGTATAAGTGTGACTTTCATATTTATATTGTAATAAGAAAATGTAAAAAAAACAAGGAGTAAGGTATGGAAAAAGAACCGTGGCAAGAAGATATTTACGAAAACAATGAGGAAGAAACAAGATCAGAGCGTCGACACCGGAAACAAAAAGGGAAAGGCGTAGTTGCCAATCGTGTCTTGACAGTTCTAGCTAGCCTCTTCTTTGTAATTGTTGTAGCGATGGTAGTTGTATTGATTTACCTATCAACTGGTGGAAGCAATCGTACATCATCTTTGAAGGACTTCTATGATGCATCGTCTCCTTCTACAAGTTCAAGTTCTAAAGTGGAAGAATCATCATCTTCAAGTAGCAAGATAGAGGAAACAGCTTCTTCTGAATCAACACCTTCACAGAGCAGTTCGGAAGAACATACTACAGAGGGTGAAGGAACACTTACAGTACAGCCTGGAGAGGGAGAAGCAGCTCTTGCTCAACGTGCAGGGATTTCCATTGCCCAGCTAGAAGCCCTAAATCCTTCTCACATGTCATCTGGATCTTGGTTTGCCAACCCAGGTGATGTGATTAAGACAAGATAGGAGTCAATCATGAAGACTATTCAAATTGCTATCGATGGCCCAGCTTCGAGTGGTAAGAGTACGGTCGCAAAGATTGTCGCTAAGGATTTTGGTTACACTTATCTGGATACAGGTGCTATGTACCGTGCTGCGACTTATATAGCGCTCAAACACCAGTTGAATGCAGGAAATGTAGACCAACTTCTTGAGCTTCTTAACCAACATCCCATTAGTTTTGGTCGTTCAGAAACAGGTGAGCAACTTGTTTTTGTAGGGGATGTTGATATTACGCATCCGATTCGTGAAAATGAAGTGACCAACAAGGTTTCAAGCATTGCTGCCATTTCTGAGGTGCGTGAGAAACTGGTTTCGCTCCAGCAAGAGATTGCTCAGCAAGGTGGTATCGTCATGGATGGGCGTGATATCGGGACAGTTGTTTTACCACAAGCTGAACTCAAGATTTTCCTAGTGGCTTCTGTTGAAGAAAGAGCAGAGCGTCGTTACAAGGAAAATATTGCTAAAGGGATTGAAACAGACCTTGAAACGCTGAAAGAAGAGATTGCGGCACGTGACTACAAGGATAGTCATCGTGAAACCTCACCTCTCAAACAGGCTGAGGATGCAGTTTACCTTGACACAACTGGACTGAGTATCCAGGAAGTGGTCGAAAAAATCGAATCAGAAGCAAAAAAATATATGTCCTAGGGACGAGAGGAGCAGGCTAAATGAAGCCTGCTCCTTTTCTCTCTTTTGCGCGCGTTTCAAAACAGCCTTTTTGGGAGAATTTTGATAAAATAGTAGTATCAATAAAAAGGACGGAAGCATGACAAAGAAAATCATAGCCATTTGGGCCCAAGATGAAAAAGGTGTGATTGGGAAGGAAGATCGTCTCCCTTGGCATTTGCCAGCAGAGTTGCAACATTTTAAGGAAACAACTTTAAATCATGCTATACTGATGGGGCGAGTGACCTTTGATGGCATGGGACGTCGTCTGCTTCCAAAACGGCAAACCCTGATTTTAACGCGCAATAGCGAAGAAGTCATAGATGGGGCGCTCGTATTTCAAGATGTGGAGTCTGTTTTAGCGTGGTATCAGAGTCAAGAAAAAAATCTCTATATCATTGGCGGAAAGCAGATTTTTCAGGCTTTTGAGCCGTATTTAGATGAAATCATCGTGACACAGATTCATGCTCAGGTGGAGGGAGATACCTATTTTCCTGAGGAATTTGACTTGTCTCATTTTGAGACAGTAGCAAGCAAATCTTACACCCGAGATGAGAAAAACGACTATGATTTTACCATCGAATACCGAGATAGAAAGGAAGTCTAATGGAGCGCAGTATATTTGGATTTTTTACAGCTTTTTTGTGTGTAATCTGTATTTTGACTGGAGCACAGGCTTTTCGTAAGAAGCGCTATGGACTGTCTGCCTTACTCTGGTTGAATGCTTTTACCAATCTGGTCAACAGTGTTCACGCTTTTTATATGACCTTATTTTAGATAGAATGATAAATTAGAATGGAAGGAAATCATGCCTACAAATAGGAAAAATGATATGATGGTTTATTGCTCATTTTGTGGCAAAAGCCAAGAAGAAGTAAAGAAAATAATCGCTGGGAACAACGCCTTTATCTGTAATGAATGTGTGGAGTTGGCCCAGGAAATCATTCGGGAGGAGTTGGCCGAGGAAGTCTTGGCAGACTTGTCTGAAGTACCAAAACCAATCGAACTCCTCAATATCTTAAACCACTATGTGATTGGTCAGGATCGTGCCAAACGTGCCTTGGCAGTGGCTGTATACAATCACTATAAACGCATTAATTTCCACGATACGCGTGAAGAGTCAGAAGATGTGGATTTGCAGAAGTCAAATATCCTGATGATTGGTCCAACTGGTTCAGGGAAAACTTTCTTGGCTCAGACTTTGGCTAAGAGCTTGAACGTGCCTTTTGCTATTGCAGATGCGACAGCTCTGACTGAGGCTGGGTATGTGGGTGAGGATGTGGAAAATATCCTCCTCAAACTCCTGCAGGCTGCTGACTTTAACATCGAACGTGCAGAGCGTGGGATTATTTACGTGGATGAAATTGACAAGATTGCCAAGAAGAGCGAGAATGTGTCTATCACACGTGATGTTTCGGGTGAAGGAGTGCAACAAGCTCTCCTCAAGATTATCGAGGGAACCGTTGCTAGCGTACCGCCTCAAGGTGGACGCAAACATCCACAACAAGAGATGATTCAAGTAGATACCAAAAATATCCTCTTCATCGTGGGTGGTGCCTTTGATGGCATCGAAGAAATAGTTAAACAACGTCTGGGAGAAAAAGTCATCGGTTTTGGCCAAAATAACAAGGCGATTGACGAAAACAGCTCCTACATGCAAGAAATCATCGCAGAAGATATTCAAAAATTTGGGATTATCCCTGAGTTGATTGGACGCTTGCCTGTCTTTGCAGCTCTTGAGCAATTAACGGTCGATGACTTAGTTCGCATCTTGAAGGAGCCAAGAAATGCCTTGGTGAAACAATACCAAACCTTGCTTTCTTATGATGATGTTGAGTTGGAATTTGACGACGAAGCCCTTCAGGAAATCGCCAATAAAGCCATCGAACGCAAGACAGGGGCGCGTGGTCTTCGCTCCATCATCGAAGAAACCATGCTAGATGTTATGTTTGAAGTACCGAGTCAGGAAAATGTGAAATTGGTCCGCATCACAAAAGAAGCTGTCGATGGAACGGAAAAACCAATCCTAGAAACAGCCTAGAGGTGATTATGGAAATCAATACACACAATGCTGAAATCTTGCTCAGTGCAGCCAACAAGTCCCACTATCCGCAGGATGACCTGCCAGAGATTGCTCTAGCAGGGCGTTCAAATGTTGGCAAATCTAGCTTTATCAACACCATGTTGAACCGCAAAAATCTGGCTCGTACATCGGGGAAACCTGGGAAGACCCAGTTACTCAACTTCTTCAACATTGATGACAAGATGCGTTTTGTGGATGTACCAGGTTATGGTTATGCCCGCGTTTCCAAAAAGGAGCGTGAAAAGTGGGGGCGCATGATTGAGGAGTACCTGACAAGTCGTGAAAATCTCCGTGCGGTTGTCAGTCTGGTGGATCTCCGCCACGACCCGTCAGCAGATGATGTGCAGATGTACGAATTTCTCAAGTATTATGAGATTCCGGTTATCATTGTTGCGACCAAGGCGGACAAGATTCCTCGTGGTAAGTGGAACAAGCACGAATCAGCAATCAAAAAGAAATTAAACTTTGACCCAAGTGACGACTTCATCCTCTTTTCATCTGTCAGCAAGGCAGGGATGGATCAGGCTTGGGATGCAATATTAGAAAAATTGTGAGGGAAAGAAATGGCAAAAACAATTCATACAGACAAAGCTCCAAAAGCTATCGGACCATATGTTCAAGGAAAAATCGTTGGTAATCTTTTGTTTGCTAGCGGTCAAGTTCCCCTATCTCCTGAAACTGGAGAAATTGTAGGAGAAACGATCCAAGAACAGACAGAACAAGTTTTGAAAAATATCGGTGCTATTTTGGCTGAAGCAGGAACAGACTTTGACCATGTTGTCAAAACAACTTGCTTCTTGAGCGATATGAATGACTTTGTTCCTTTTAACGAGGTTTACCAGACTGCCTTTAAAGAGGAATTTCCAGCTCGTTCAGCTGTAGAGGTTGCACGTCTTCCTCGTGATGTAAAAGTCGAAATTGAAGTGATCGCAGAGATTGGATAAGCTAGTTGAAGTTTGGCTCTGCCAAACTTTTTTTGATATAAGGAGAGATAGATGACAAAGAAACAACTTCACCTGGTAATTGTGACAGGGATGAGTGGTGCAGGGAAAACGGTAGCCATTCAGTCCTTCGAGGATTTGGGATATTTCACTATTGACAATATGCCACCAGCCCTCTTGCCAAAGTTTTTGCAGTTGGTAGAGACCAAGGATGATGACCATAAGTTAGCCCTAGTAGTCGATATGCGGAGCCGTTCCTTCTTTTCAGAGATTCAGGCTGTTTTGGATGAATTGGAAAACCAAGATGATTTGGATTTCAAAATTCTCTTTTTAGATGCAGCAGATAAGGAGTTGGTGGCACGCTATAAGGAAACGAGACGGAGTCACCCACTTGCTGCAGATGGTCGAATTTTAGATGGTATTAAGCTGGAACGTGAACTTTTGGCACCTTTGAAAAACATGAGCCAAAATGTGGTAGATACGACAGAACTTACTCCGCGTGAACTTCGTAAAACCATTGCTGAGCAATTTTCAGACCAAGAACAAGCCCAGTCTTTCCGTATCGAGGTCATGTCTTTTGGATTCAAGTATGGTATTCCTATCGATGCAGATTTGGTCTTTGATGTCCGTTTCTTGCCAAATCCATACTACCTTCCGGAGCTTCGTAATCAGACAGGTGAGGATCAAGCAGTTTATGACTATGTGATGAATCATGAAGAGTCTGAAAGTTTCTATCAGCACTTACTCGCCTTGATTGAACCGATTTTGCCAAGCTACAAAAAAGAAGGCAAGTCTGTTTTAACCATCGCAGTAGGATGTACAGGTGGACAGCACCGTAGTGTTGCCTTTGCCAAACGAATCGCTGAGGACCTTGCTAAAAACTGGCCTGTCAATGAAAGCCATCGTGACAAAGACAGAAGAAAGGAAACGGTAAACCGTTCATGAGAAAACCAAAGATAACGGTGATTGGTGGAGGAACAGGTATCCCCGTCATTTTGAAAAGCTTGCGAGAAAAGGATGTTGATATTGCTGCTATCGTAACGGTAGCTGATGATGGTGGCTCTTCTGGTGAGCTAAGAAAGAATATCCAACAGCTGACACCACCAGGTGATCTCCGTAATGTCCTTGTGGCCATGTCGGATATGCCCAAGTTTTATGAGAAGGTTTTTCAGTACCGTTTCTCAGAAGAGGCCGGAGCATTTGCGGGTCATCCACTGGGGAATATCATCATAGCAGGTCTCTCTGAAATGCAAGGATCTACCTACAATGCTATGCAATTACTCAGTAAGTTTTTTCACACAACAGGAAAAATCTACCCATCAAGCGATCAGCCTTTGACACTGCATGCAGTCTTTAAAGACGGTTCTGAGGTGGCAGGTGAGAGCCACATTGCAGATCATCCAGGTATGATCGACCATGTCTATGTGACCAATACCTTGGATGATGAAACACCGCAAGCCAGCCGTCGAGTGGTCAATACCATTCTCGAGAGTGATATGATCGTCTTGGGACCTGGTTCCCTCTTTACATCGATTTTGCCAAATATTGTCATTGAGGAGATCGGGCAGGCTCTACTGGAGACTAAGGCAGAGATCGCCTATGTCTGCAATATCATGACCCAGCGTGGGGAAACAGAGTACTTTTCAGACAGTGACCACGTGGAAGTCCTCCATCGACACTTAGGTCGGCCATTTATTGATACGGTCTTGGTGAATATCGAAAAGGTTCCTAGAGAATACATGGATACCAACCGTTTTGATGAGTATTTGGTTCAGGTAGAGCATGACTTTGCTGGTCTTTGCAAACAGGTTCCTCGTGTGATTTCATCCAACTTCCTTCGTTTGGAAAATGGAGGAGCCTTCCATGATGGCGATTTGATTGTAGATGAATTGATGCGCATCATACAGGTGAGAAAATGAGTTTTACAGTTGCAGTAAAAGAGGAAATTCTTGGTCAACACCATCTCAGTCGTCATGAATTATCAGCCATCATCAAGATGTCTGGCAGTATCGGTCTCTCGACTTCTGGCCTAACCTTGTCAGTCGTGACTGAAAATGCCAAGTTGGCTCGGCATCTCTATGAGTCTTTTCTCCATTTTTATGACATCAAGTCAGAAATTCGTCACCATCAGAGAAGTAATCTTCGTAAGAACCGAGTCTATACGGTCTATACTGATGAGAGGGTGCAGGAGCTTTTAGCTGATTTGCGGCTTGCGGATTCCTTCTTTGGTTTGGAGACGGGCATTGATCCTGACATCTTAGCAGATGAGGAGGCTGGACGTGCTTACTTATGTGGGGCCTTTCTGGCAAATGGTAGCATCCGAGATCCGGAGTCTGGCAAGTACCAGTTGGAGATCAGTTCCGTTTATCTGGACCACGCCCAAGGACTAGCCTCTCTTCTTCAGCAGTTTTTGCTGGACGCTAAGGTCATTGAGCGCAGGAAAGGTGCAGTTACCTATCTTCAACGTGCAGAGGACATCATGGATTTCTTGATCGTGATTGGGGCCATGCAGGCGCGTGATAATTTTGAGCGCGTCAAGATTTTGCGTGAAACCCGTAATGATCTCAATCGGGCTAATAATGCCGAGACAGCTAATATCGCTCGGACAGTTTCTGCCAGCATGAAGACTATCAATAATATCGGTAAAATCAAAGATAGAATCGGTTTGGAAAATTTACCCGTGGATTTGCAGGAGGTAGCGCAGTTGCGAATCCAGCATCCAGACTACTCTATCCAGCAGTTGGCAGATAGCTTGAGCAATCCCCTGACCAAGAGTGGTGTCAACCACAGACTGAGAAAAATAAACAAGATTGCAGATGAATTATAAAACCACGAATCAGTTGATTCGTGGTGTTTTTCTTATAAACTGGTTGAGTGTTTGGGTTGTACTTTTTGCTCAGGGTCGATGTAGTTAATGGCATTGTTAACAGCTGTTGGAGCTTCACCTAGTCCAGTAGCAATCAAATCAATCTTACCTTCATAGTAGCAGCAGTCCCCAATGGCGTAGATACCCTCTTGGCTGGATTCTTGCTTGCTATTGACGATAATCTTGTGACGGTTGAGGTCCAGCCCCCAATTTTTAAGATTGCCAACAGATGATTTGAAACCATAGTTGACAAAGAGATGGTCTACTTTAATCGTTTCGGTTTCATCTGCTTTGACTTTGGTGATTTCTAGTTTGTCGAGCGTTTTTCCATCTCCAAGGAGTTGGCTGGGAACGAACGGTGTTTTGATGGTTACTGATGATTCTTGTAGAGCTTGCACACTATGTTCCAAGGCGCGGAAATTATCTCGACGGTGAACGAGAGTAGTTGGGGCAATCTTTTCAAAAGCCAGAGCCCAGTCCACTGCAGAGTCCCCACCACCAAGGATGGTCACTTTCTTGCCAGCGTATTGCTGAATGTTGGAAACGTGGTAGTGGATATTTTCATAGTCCTCAACATCGTCTAATTCGAGTGGTCGTGGTTTAAAGGCACCGCCACCCATGGCAATGATGACTGTTTTAGTCAGGTGTCTTCCCTTGTTGGTTGTGATGGTAAAACCTTCATCTTGTTTCTCTATTTCAAGAACAGTTTCGTTGAGGTGAACAGGTGTGTCAAAGCCATCTAGCTGTTCAATCAGGCGATTGGTCAGCTCTTCCCCAGTTAAGTTTGGAAAACCTGGCACATCAAGGATTTGCTTCTCAGGGTAGAGGATGGCGGGCTGGCCACCTAGCTGAGGAAGAGAGTCGATGATTTGGACTTTGGCTTGGCGTAGGTGGGCGTAAAAGGCAGCAAAGAGCCCAACAGGACCGCCACCTACAATAGTAATATCATAGAGTTGAGACATGATTTCTCCTTTGTTTTTTCTAGTCAGTTTATTTTATCATATTTTTGCTTAATTTAAAATGAGGTAGGATAGGGAAAAAATGGGCAAAAAATGGTATAATAGTACAGAAAGTGTTTTGACAGGGAGGAGGCCAGGGATGAATTTTCAACCATTATCCAATTTGCAATACTGGACGAGTTTGTTTTCAAGCCCTTGGACAATAGTCACCAATCTGATAGATATTCTCATTGTGACTTATATTTTATATCATTTTACCAAAGCGATTGCAGGGACCAAAATCATGATTTTGGTGCGGGGAGTTCTGGTCTTTATTTTAGGTCAGATTCTGTCCAATATGATTGGTTTGACAACCATTTCCTGGTTGATCAATCAGATCATCACTTATGGGGTTATCGCAGCAGTAGTTATTTTTTCACCAGAGATTCGGACTGGTTTGGAACGATTGGGCCGGGCTACGGATTTCTTCTACAATGCCCCTATTAGTGCGGAAGAGCAAATGGTTCGTGCCTTTGTCAAATCAGTCGAGTACATGAGCCCCCGTAAGATTGGTGCTCTGGTAGCTGTTCAGCGAGTAAGAACCTTGCAGGAATATATCTCAACTGGGATTCCTCTAGATGCTAAGATTTCTTCTGAGTTATTGATCAATATCTTTATCCCCAACACTCCCTTGCACGATGGTGCGGTCATTGTCAGAGAAGATCGGATTGCCGTAACTTCAGCCTACCTACCCCTGACTGAAAATACAGGAATTTCCAAGGAATTTGGGACACGTCACAGGGCAGCGATTGGTTTGTCAGAAGTATCGGATGCTCTTACCTTTGTGGTTTCAGAGGAAACAGGCGGAATCTCAATCACCTATAATGGAGTCTTTAAGCATGATTTGACCTTGGAAGAGTTTGAATCGGAGTTAAGAAGAATCTTGCTTCCAACATCAGAGAAAAAACAAGGTCTGAAAGAGCGTCTGCTAGGAGGATTAAAACATGAGAAAAAATAGTCTTTATATTATTTCTTCCTTCTTTTTCGCCTGCATCCTCTTTATCTATGCGACTTCTACAAACTACCAGAATAGCAATAGTGCTAGACAGGTGAGAACAGAAACTTATACCAATACGGTCCTTAATGTCCCAATTGATATTCAGTATGACAGTGATCAGTATTTTATCAGTGGTTTTACATCTGAAGTGACCGTCTTTCTAACAGGGTCAAACAGAGTTGCTTTGGCGAGTGAGATGCAGGAAAGCACTCGAAAATTCAAGGTCAAAGCTGACTTAACCAATGCCAGTGTAGGGACCATTGAAGTTCCTCTAACCATTGAAAATTTACCGAGTGGTTTGACCGCTGTTGCAACACCGCAAAAGATAACAGTGAAGGTTGGTAAAAAAGCAAAACGAGACAATGTAATCGTTGTGCCTGAGATTGACCCTAGTCAGATTGATTCTCGTGTGAAAATTGATACAGTTACTGTGTCAGATGAAAAAGTAACGGTTATTAGTGACGAGGAAACTCTCTCTAGAGTAGATCGTGTCATTGCCATCTTGCCAACGAGTGAACGGATAACAGGTAACTATTCGGCTTCTGTTCCTCTACAAGCAGTCGATAAAAATGGAAATGTCTTACCAAGCGTCATTATGCCATTTGACACTACAATGAAAATTACAACCAAGACAGTATCGTCTAGCTCGAGTTCTTCGTCAGCGACCTCGTCAACGGGCTCTTCAACCAGCAGTTCGTCTTCAACGAGTTCAGAAACGAAACCAGACTCGTCTAAACAGGACTAAATAAAATAGTAGAAAAGGATGATAAATAAAATGGGTAAATATTTTGGGACCGATGGAGTCCGTGGAGAAGCAAACGTAGAACTGACGCCAGAATTGGCCTTTAAACTAGGACGTTTTGGTGGCTATGTTCTTAGCCAACACGAAACAGAAGCCCCTAAAGTCTTTGTAGGACGTGATACACGTATCTCAGGAGAAATGTTAGAATCAGCCTTAGTGGCAGGTCTCCTCTCTGTAGGGATTCACGTCTACAAACTCGGTGTCCTTGCAACACCAGCAGTAGCATACTTGGTCAAAACTAAGGGAGCCAGTGCAGGTGTCATGATTTCCGCTAGTCACAACCCAGCCCTTGATAATGGAATTAAATTCTTTGGTGGGGATGGCTTCAAACTTGATGACGAAAAAGAAGCAGAAATCGAAGCCTTGTTGGATGCTACAGAAGACACCCTTCCTCGTCCAAGTGCCGAAGGCTTGGGAACCTTAGTGGACTATCCAGAAGGTTTGCGTAAGTATGAAGGCTACCTTGTTTCAACTGGAACTCCTCTTGAGGGAATGAAAGTGGCCTTGGATACAGCCAATGGTGCGGCGTCTACAAGTGCCCGTCAAATCTTTGCAGACCTTGGGGCTCAAATAACTGTTATCGGTGAGACACCAGATGGTCTTAATATCAACTTGAATGTGGGTTCAACTCACCCAGAAGCTCTCCAAGAAGTAGTCAAAGAAAGCCAGTCAGCTATTGGTTTGGCCTTTGACGGTGATAGTGACCGCTTGATTGCTGTGGATGAAAATGGTGACATCGTCGATGGTGATAAGATCATGTACATCATCGGAAAATACCTTTCTGAAAAAGGCCAGTTGGCTCAAAACACCATCGTGACAACGGTTATGTCTAACCTTGGCTTCCATAAGGCCTTGGAGAGTGCTGGTATTAACAAGGCAGTGACTGCTGTTGGAGACCGCTATGTCGTTGAAGAAATGAGAAAATCAGGCTACAACCTTGGTGGTGAACAGTCTGGTCACGTTATCTTAATGGATTACAATACAACTGGTGATGGTCAATTATCAGCTGTCCAATTGACTAAAATCATGAAAGAAACAGGCAAGAGCTTGTCTCAACTAGCATCAGAAGTGACGATTTACCCACAAAAACTGGTCAATATCCGAGTGGAAAATGCCATGAAAGAGAAAGCCATGGAAGTACCAGCCATCAAGACAATCATCGAAAAGATGGAAGAAGAGATGGCAGGAAACGGTCGTATCCTTGTTCGCCCAAGTGGAACAGAACCTCTCTTGCGTGTCATGGCAGAAGCGCCTACAACAGAAGAAGTCAACTATTATGTAGATACGATTGCTGCTGTGGTTAAAGATGAAATCGGTATTGACTAAAGCCTAGAAAACTAGATGAAATGATAAAAATGTGGTACAATTGCATAGTAAATTGTAGCAATGGGAGAGAAAAATGAATCTTAAACGAGAACAAGAATTTGTTAGCCAGTATCACTTTGATGCTCGTAACTTTGAATGGGAAAATGAAAATGGAGCTCCTGAAACCAAGGTAGACGTGAACTTTCAGTTACTCCAACATGACCAAGAAAACCAAGTGACTTCGCTTGTTGTTATCTTGAGTTTCATGATTGTCTTTGACAAATTTGTCATCAGCGGGACGATTTCCCAAGTGAACCACGTGGAAGGTCGTATTGTCAACGAACCAAGCGAATTTAACCAAGAAGAAGTCGAAACCTTGGCACGTCCATGCTTGAACATGCTCAACCGTTTGACGTATGAAGTAACAGAAATCGCCTTGGATCTTCCAGGGATCAATTTGGAGTTTTAGTCATGAAATTAGCTGTCATTACAGATTCTTCAGCCTATTTAGAGGAGAAGACGCTGCAAAGAGAGAATCTATTTATCTTGGATATTCCTGTCAATATTGATGGGGAGGAGTATGTTGAAGGTGTCAATCTGACTGCTGAGGAATTTTATCAAAAAATGGCTCAGTCTGCAGAATTGCCTAAAACTAGTCAACCAAGTATTGCCAAATTGGATGAGATTCTTAGTTCCTTGAAAGGACAAGGTTATACTCATGTCTTGGGACTCTTTCTTTCGTCAGGAATTTCAGGATTTTATCAGAACATCCAATACATGTTGTATGAGTATGATGGCTTGACCATTGCCTTTCCAGATACCCATATCACAAGTTCCCCTCTAGGATTTATGGTGGAGAGTGCCTTTGAGTGGGCAGAACAAGACGACGATTTTGCCCAGATTCAGGAGAAGTTGGCTATCCAAATTGCTGATAATTCAGCCTTTATCATAGTAGATGACCTCGATCACTTGGTTAAAGGAGGACGTTTGTCAAATGGGGCAGCCATCTTAGGGAATCTCCTCAGTATCAAGCCTATCCTTTACTTTAATGACCAAGGAGTGATTGAAGTTTACGAAAAAGTTCGTACGGAAAAGAAGGCAATCAAACGTTTGGTGGAAATCATCAAGGAGTTGACAAAAGATGGGGACTACCGTATAACAGTCATCCATGGCAATGCTCCTCAAAAGGCAGCGGATTTACGTCAGCTTTTGATGGAGAGTGGTGTGACTGCTGAAATTCCAATTGAAACCTTTGGTAGTGTCATTGGGACCCACCTTGGAGAAGGTAGTATCGCCTTGAGCTATACACCAATCGTCTAAATTGTTCTTACAGGCTTTGTATCTTAGAAATTGAACACGGGCTACCTGCCTCTTGAAAAAAGATGCCTGTCTTGCCTTTCATGGAAAGTCAGCGCCATTCCCTATTTTTCATGGGCAGCTAACGTCCTTTGTATCTTAGTCAGGAGTAGAGATGAGTATTCGAGTAATTATTGCCGGTTTTAAGGGAAAGATGGGCCAAGCTGCTTGTCAGATGGTCTTGGCTGATCCAGACTTGGACTTGGTCGCAGTTTTGGATCCTTTTGAGTCTGAGTCAGAATGGCAAGGGATTTCTGTCTTTAATGATAAGGCTGATTTAGCCGGCTTTGAAGCGGATGTCTGGGTAGATTTTACTACACCAGCTGTTGCTTACGAAAATACGCGCTTTGCCCTTGAAAATGGCTTTGCTCCAGTAGTTGGAACAACAGGATTCACTAGTGAAGAAATTGCAGAATTAAAATCATTTTCTCGTGAACAAGATTTAGGTGGCTTGATTGCCCCTAACTTTGCCTTGGGAGCTGTCTTGCTGATGCAATTTGCGGCGCAGGCTGCCAAATATTTCCCAAATGTGGAGATTATCGAGCTCCATCATGACAAGAAAAAAGATGCTCCAAGTGGAACAGCTATCAAAACAGCTGAGTTGATGGCGGAAGTGCGTGAGTCAATCCAGCAAGGTGCGCCTGATGAGGAAGAGTTGATTGCGGGTGCACGTGGTGCTAATTTTGATGGCATGCGAATCCACTCAGTCCGTCTACCAGGATTGGTAGCCCATCAGGAAGTCATCTTCGGCAATCAGGGAGAGGGATTGACACTCCGTCATGACTCCTATGATCGCAGCTCCTTCATGACAGGGGTCAATTTGGGAATCAAAGAAGTTGTCAAGCGTCATGAGCTTGTCTATGGATTAGAACACTTATTATGAGATTAACACAAATGCCTTCTGAATTTCAGAAGGCTTTACCAGTATTAGAAAAAATTAAAGAAGCAGGTTTTGAAGCCTATTTTGTTGGAGGCTCTGTTCGAGATGCCCTCCTCAATCGTCCCATCCACGATGTGGATATCGCGACTTCTTCCTATCCAGAGGAGACCAAGCAGATTTTTCCGCGAACAGCTGATATCGGAATCGAGCACGGAACTGTCTTGGTTTTAGATGGTGACGAGGAGTATGAGGTAACCACCTTTCGGACAGAGGATGTCTATGTAGACTATCGCAGACCCAGTGCAGTTTCCTTTGTGCGCTCGCTAGAAGAAGATCTCAAGCGCCGTGATTTCACAGTCAACGCCTTTGCCTTGGATGAGACAGGAGAAATCATCGATTTGTTCCATGGTCTCAAAGATCTGGAAAATCAAGTCTTGCGAGCAGTTGGAGTACCTAGTGAGCGCTTCAATGAAGATGCCTTACGTATCATGCGTGGTTTTCGTTTTCAGGCCAGTCTCGGTTTTAAACTTGAGCCAGAAACATTTGAAGCCATGAAATCCTTGACTCCGCTCTTGGAGAAAATCTCTGTGGAGCGTACCTTTGTTGAATTTGACAAACTCTTGCTTGCACCTTTTTGGCGTGTTGGCTTGTTTTCCATGATTGAGAGCCGAGCTTATGACTATCTTCCAGACATGGCAGGAAGCCAGGGCAAGCTCAACAAACTGTTTGATTTGGAGACGGATTTCACTTTTGAATCGTCTGAACAAGCCTGGGCAGCTCTGTTGTGGGCTTTGGAGATTATAGATGCACAGCCATTTTTGAAGCATTGGAAAACCTCACGTCAATTTGTAAAGCAGGTTCAGGATTTGCTGACTATTTTGGCTCTACGAGAAGAAGGAGAGTTGAGCAAGCGTGATTGTTACCGTTTTGACTTGGATTCCCTTCTACAAGCTGAACGTCTTCGTCAAGCCCAAGGAAAAGAGGTCAACCCCCAACTTATCACAGAAACTTACCAGAGTTTGACCATTCATGACAAGAAAGAAATCCAGATTAACGGTGGTATTTTAATCAAGGAATATGGTTACCAGCCAGGTCCAGATTTGGGAGAGATTTTAGCAGAGATTGAGTTTGCCATTGTCGATGGTGACTTGGAGAATGACCGTGATGCCATTCATACTTACCTGAGGGAGAAAAAATGAGTGATTTTATCGTTGAAAAACTAAGCAAATCCGTTGGTGACAAGACCGTTTTTAAGGATATTTCCTTTATTATCCATGACCTAGACAGAATCGGTCTAATTGGTGTCAATGGAACAGGTAAGACTACCCTTTTGGATGTTCTTTCTGGTGTTTCAGGATTTGATGGTGACGTTAGCCCTTTTTCTGCTAAGAATGACTATAAGATTGGCTACTTGACACAGGATCCTGATTTTGATGATAGCAAGACAGTTTTGGATACGGTTCTCTCCAGCGACCTCAAGGAAATCCAGTTGATTCGTGAGTATGAGTTAATCATGCTCAACTACAGTGAGGAAAAGCAGGCATGTTTGGAACGCGTCATGGCTGAGATGGATTCTCTCCAAGCTTGGGAAATTGAAAGCCAGGTCAAGACAGTTCTCAGCAAGTTGGGTATTCAGGATTTGTCGACTCCAGTTGGTGAATTGTCAGGTGGTCTGAGAAGACGGGTCCAGTTGGCGCAAGTTCTCCTAGGAAACCACGACCTCTTGCTTCTGGACGAGCCGACCAACCATCTGGACATTGCGACCATCGAGTGGCTGACCCTCTTTTTGAAAAATTCCAAGAAGACGGTTCTCTTTATCACCCATGATCGCTATTTTTTAGATGCACTATCAACGCGGATTTTCGAGTTGGACCGAGCAGGCTTAACCGAGTATCAGGGTAATTATCAGGACTATGTTCGCCTTAAGGCGGAACAAGATGAGCGTGACGCTGCTCTCCTTCACAAAAAGGAGCAACTCTACAAACAAGAATTGGCTTGGATGCGCAGACAACCGCAAGCGCGTGCGACCAAGCAGCAGGCTCGGATCAATCGTTTCCACGATTTGAAAAAAGAAGTTTCAGGTGGCGTTGCTGAGACAGACTTGACCATGAACTTTGAGACCAGTCGAATTGGTAAGAAGGTTATCGAGTTTAAAGATGTTTCCTTTGCTTATGAGAATAAGCCGATATTGCAAGATTTTAATCTCTTGGTGCAAGCTAAAGACCGTATCGGTATCGTTGGGGACAACGGTGTTGGAAAGTCAACCCTGCTTAACCTCATCGCAGGAAGTCTTGAGCCGACTGAAGGTCGAGTTATCATCGGTGAGACGGTTCGCATCGCCTATTTCTCTCAACAAATTGATGGTCTGGATGAAAGCAAGCGCGTTATCAATTACCTGCAGGAAGTGGCAGAAGAGGTAAAGACCAGTGGTGGTTCCACAACTTCTATCGCTGAATTGCTGGAGCAGTTCCTCTTCCCACGTTCGACGCATGGAACCTTGATTGAGAAATTGTCTGGTGGAGAGAAAAAACGCCTTTATCTTCTCAAATTGCTCCTGGAAAAACCAAATGTTCTCCTCTTGGACGAGCCAACCAATGATTTGGATATTGCGACCTTGACAGTTTTGGAGAATTTCTTGCAGAGCTTTGCAGGCCCTGTCTTGACAGTTAGCCACGACCGCTATTTCTTGGATAAGGTAGCGACTAAGATTCTCGCTTTTGAAGATGGCAAGATTCGTCCTTTCTTTGGCCATTACACTGATTACCTTGACGAAAAAGCTTTTGAAGCAGAAACAGCAAGTCAAGTTCAAAAGGCCGAAAAGGAAAAAGTAGTCAAAGTCCGTGAAGAAAAGAAGCGAATGACCTATCAAGAAAAGCAGGAATGGGCAAGCATTGAAGGCGATATTGAAGCCTTGGAAAATCGTATCGCAACCATTGAAGAAGAAATGCAGGCAAATGGCTCCGATTTTGGTAAACTGGCGACGCTTCAGAAAGAGCTAGACGAGAAAAACGAAGAACTCCTTGAAAAATACGAACGCTATGAATACCTAAGTGAGTTGGCATGATGGAAGAAAAAGTCATAAAAAGAAGTCCCAAGAAAATCATTTGGAATGCCTTGTTTGGCTTGGCTTCAGTGCTTTTCTTCTTGCTGCCTCTCTCTTATCTCCATTCGTACTCGCAAAAGGGGACTAAACTTCATACGATAAGCCTTTTGTTAATGTTGCTTGTACTTTTTTGCGCTGGAGTAGTCGTTTATCAGACATACAGACTGTTAAGCTCCGATAAGGAATATTTAAAATGTACTGCTGAGGGGTTTTACTACAAACCGAATCCAAAGAAACCCAGTCATTTCTACGCTTGGGCTGATGTAGAGGAATTTTCCTTCTCTCGGATTCGAGGGAAGTATAGGGACTCCTATCGGATTGAAGTTTATTTTAAAAACAAGGAAAATGTGAAAAAACCATCGTTTCTAACTCTACTGAAGAGAAGGTGTCTCCCTTTTCATCTGTCAGCAGATTTGATTATCCCTATCTTTCTATTAGATGTAGGTCTTCCTGAAAGGGTATACGAGACCATGAAGTACTATGAAAGAGAATGGCGTATCGAACAAAATCGTCAAGCAAGAAAAGAGGCAAAACAAGCTTTGAAAAGCAAATCTTCCAAACCGTCATAGTCTGTCTTTGCTTAAAGTAGAATAATCAAAAAGGCCCTATCCACTGGATAGGGTCATTGTTTGTCTTCTTTTTTAGTTTCTTGGTGGAAGATGTTTTGCCAAGTCTCATGGCGACGCCAGATACTGGTGTGGACGATGCCATCTAGCTCATAGCAAATGAGCTTGGTTTTCTGACTAATGGAAGTGATTTGAATGTCCTTAATCGCAGCACTAAGTTCTTTTTCGGCTTGATAAGCCTCTTTATCCATCTGCTCCCCATCTTGACGGATATAGAGAAAGTCCTCAGCAAGGAGTTCTTCTAGCTGATTTCCTTGGTCAATCAACTGCTCACGCATGAGCAGTTTTTTATAGACATTGTCCAAAATCTCGTCCTCAGGTATGGGAGCTGGCTCGATATGGACATCGGTATCAAAGACTCCAAAGCGCTCTTCCAGCATAGACTCGACTTGGTCTGCAATTTCGTGACTCTCATAGACTGATAGATCAGGATTCATCTCCAGGGTGATATCAAGGTAGATATTGCTACCGTAGGTCCGCCCTCTTTGGGACTTGACCTTACTAATCTTTGGAATCTCCATGATGGCCTTTTGGTAGTCCTCTAGCAGACGGTCATCAAAACCATCTGAAAGACTGAAGGAAGACTCGATAAAGATATCATAGGCTGTCTTTAAGATAAAGAAAGTGATGATGATAGCGACCAGTTTATCCACGATTGGATAATTAAAACTGCTGGCTAGGATGGCAATGGAAGTCCCAAGCGAGGTGACAGCATCGGAAAGATTGTCCTTGGCGGCAGCCTTAAGCGCCTTGGACTTAGATTTCTTACTGAGGCGAGTATTATAGAGATAAACTGCGAACATGACTGCCGCAGAGACGACTCCGAGAGTTGCACCTAGAGGGTCAATAACCGTCTGTTCCCGACTGAGAATTTTTTGAATGGTGTCACGAAGCACATCAAAACCAACATAGAACATGATGATGGAAGTAATCAAACTAGCCAAATCTTCAATCTTCCAGTGACCAAAGCGATGGTCACGGTCTGCAGGCTGGCGCGCCATCCGAATACCGATCAGAAGAGCAACATTTCCGATAATATCGGATACGTTGTTGAAACCATCCGCTACCAAACTGGAAGACTGTAGGAGGTGGCCAGTCGCTAATTTTGCCGCAGACAAGAGGAGGTAGGTCGAAATGCTGATAATGGCACCACGTTCCGCCAACTTGAGATTTGATATGGATTGATTCATCGGACTTCCTTTCTAGTCATATAGTATTCTTACATTATACTGGTTTTCAAAGGAAAATTCAAACGATATAGGCTTACAAGGTTGGAGGTAAGCTAGTTTTTTATAAGGAAATGTGGTAGAATTGAAGAGTAATATTTATTCGAAAGAGAGCTTGTAATGATAAATAAAAATATGGTCAGTAGGCTACTTAGCTTAAGTTTTTTATTTTTGCCATTTTTATTTTTTTATCTCTATATATCGATGAGAGGTTTTGAATATCCTGTAGTAGATGATATCATGGTGAATCAAACTATATTATCTGGTGATAATATGCTATTACCCTATGTAGGAATTTTATTATCTACAGGGTTGGTCTTTCTTCAAAAAATTTTTACTGATTGGAATATTTTTTTTATCTTTTTAGTCAGTATTTATTGTATTAGTTTTGGTGTCTATGCTATCTTTTTTTATAAGAAAAAACTGTATCTTTTGCTTCCAATTGTGTTTTTAGCCCAATTGATACTTATTAAATATTTTTCTTTTTCCGTTATCGCATATTTATCAGCTACAGCAGCAACTTTTTTACTATTTGACAAAAGGTACATTTCAGGACTATCACTATTGTTCATTGGTTTATCCATTCGACCTCAAATTATATCAAGCTTTATGTTACTGTTATTCCCTTTTCTGCTCTTTGAGTGGATATCTTCTAAAAAAAGAAAAGAAGTTGTTTTATTATTTAGCGTCATTTTACTGATTTTTGCTTCCAATAAACTATATACACTAGGGAAAGCTGACGTACAGGAGTATTTGACATGGAATGCCCTAAGTACGAATTTGAGAGATTATCCTGCTATTGATTATCAAATACATGCGAATGAATTTGAAGCTTTGGGAGTAAGTGAGAATGATTTGAATGTCTCCACCTACTGGTTATTTGCTGAAAAAAAAGCCTTAAGCAATACTCTTTTAACAAACATTCAATCTGTTCGTTCCCTCTCAGAGAAATACTCGTTTAATCTGCCTCAGATGATATCAGATTTTTTTAAGAATAGTATACTGACAACCTTCTCTTTAATATTGATTAGTTGGTTCTTGATTTTTAATCCTAAGAAGCTATACGGATGGTTTGTACCGATTTCCCCATTACTTTTAATTGGAGCTCTCTTTGTTAGACAGAGGGTAGTAGAGCGTGTGTATATTCCTCTAATAGTATGTTTCTTAGTAGTATTTATTTTCTATGCTCGATCATTTTATGAAAAAAGACGTTTATTTGATAAGAGGAAGGTGTTCCTTAGCTTACAAATAATGGGAATACTAGGAGGAGCAGTATGGATAAATCAGCTTGGACAAGAACTGTATTGGTTTCCCTATATTCAATCGTCAGTAGTCTCAGAGTACCAAAATCTTGTACAGAGGAATTCGGATAAACTTATTGTTTTTGGTGGATATGGCACTTTGGTTTCTTCACAGCCTACATTGTCAACTTTTAAATTAAGATCCAATCAGTTAGTGACAAATACAACTACATTAGGAAATTGGCAAACTTTTTCTCCTCATTATTATGAACAAATGAAACGATACGGAGTTGAAGAACCTGAAAATCTGTTGTCTTCTGCAATCAACAATCAGAATATTCTCTTCTTTTGGTCCACTTCCTCAGGGAATATGGATAGTGTTAAAAAAATTATGAAAGAACATTATCAGAAGGATGTTTACTTTGAGGAAGTTGAATCTGTCACTTCAGATATGAGCGTTTATCGTTTAAAATTAGGAACAGGAGGATAGTATGAAGAACCGAATTGGTTACATAGATATGTCTAAAGGGTTAGCGATTATATTAGTTATCATTGGACATAGTAGCTTCGTTCCAAATAATGCAAAGTTGCTTCTCTATTCATTCCACATACCGTTGTTCTTTTTCTTATCTGGTTTTACTTTGAATGTTAGAAAATACGAAACCTTCTCAGGCTATTGTTTAAATAAGGTAAAGAGTTTAGTTATTCCTTTTTTCTTGCTAAATAGTTTTGTTTTTCTGTTTCAACTTTTTGTTATGTACCCTGATCAGGTTCTGAGTTTTGATATTCTTCATTTTATAAAACAGTTACTGATTTCAGATCGTTTGCATATTTATTTTCAATTATGGTTTTTGAATGTGATGTTTTTGGCTCATGTTTTCAGTTACTTTATTTTAAAGAGAAGATGGAATTTGGGTCAGTGGCTGATAATAATCCTATCTCTCTTGGTTTTAGTCTATCTCGGACAGAAGGTATATGAGAGGGAGTATTATTTAATTTGGAATATTGATTTAGTTCCTGTTGCTCTGATTTTTATCTTGCTGGGAGTATGGACTAAGAATAATTTACATCAATTAGAAAAGTATTTTTCAATTTACTTTTTACCAATAGGACTTATTCTTACCAATTATAGTAGTAAACTAAACTATCGAGTGAGTGGCTATCAAATTGTTGATTTGTATTATCAGCAAATTGGGAATCATTTCTTATTTTATGTGGCAGCTATTTCAGGAATTTGGAGTGTTCTTATATTTTTTAAAACACTTCCAGAGAGTTCCATTTTGAAATCAATCGGACAAAAAACGTTGATTTATTATGGAGTACATTCGCCGATAGTTCTGGTTTTGGTAGAAAAATTAGTCAAAGAGTTGTCTACTAAATATACTGGAATTTTTGTTAATCAATATATAACGACAGTTTTTGTAGCCATATTGACAATTTTGGGCTGTGAATTGATAGTCAGGATGTTTAGAGGAACTAACTTTCCTTTTGGGATAAAAAGATTAGGAGAAAGAGATGAGTAGACACAAGCCAATTTTATATATAGTTGTTCCATGTTATAACGAAGAGCAAGTCTTACCACATACTAATCCAATGTTTGTTGAAAAAATTGAACAATTAATAAAGAAAGAAGAAATCCACCGCCATAGTAAAATTATGTACGTAAACGATGGTAGTAAAGATCGAACTTGGGAACTGATAGAAAGTTATGCTAAATCTATCCCTTCTGTGGTTGGTGTATCGCAAAGTCGTAACAGAGGTCATCAAAGTAGTGTACTTGCAGGTATGTATGAGGCCATTCAGTTTGCTGATATTGTCATTACCATTGATGCCGATGGACAAGATGATATCAATTGTATGGATAAAATGATTGAAGAATATAAAAGCGGTTCTGAAATTGTCTACGGTGTACGTGATAACCGTGATACGGACTCTGCTTTTAAACGAATTACAGCTGAAGGTTTTTATAAAGTTTTACGCCTATTTGGAGCAGAAGTCGTTTTTAATCATGCTGACTATCGATTGGTTTCTAAAAGATTCTTGAAGGAATTAGAAAAATTCACTGAAGTCAATCTTTTTCTTCGTGGTTTAATGCCTTTAGTTGGTTTTAAATATTCTTACGTTTCATATAAACGCCATGAACGAATTGCTGGTGAGAGCCATTATCCCTTATCTAAAATGCTTGGTTTGGCTATGGATGGTATTACTAGTTTATCAATCAAACCGATAAGGTTGATTACAAGTCTGGGAGTCCTGACCTCTCTCTTTAGTTTTTTATTGATTATTTGGGTTGTATGGAGTAAGTTTGCTGGTACAGTCGTGGCTGGATGGGCGAGCACCTATGCAATAGTTAGCCTACTTGGTGGAGTTCAATTGATTAGTTTGGGCGTAATTGGTGAGTATGTTGGAAAAATTTATATGGAAACAAAACGTCGTCCTAGGTATATTATCAGCGATCGTACTTTTGATTCAGAAAGTGTTTCATCAGATTTAAACCCTTGAAAACTTTTCAAATTTTGATATAATAGTACTACTCAAGGGAGTAGCTGGCAGAAACCTGTGATAGTGTCGTCATTCCGAATTGTATACTGAAAAGTATGTTTTCCGGCACTATCTTAAACAGCGAGACTTGTTATGATTAACAGGTCTCTTTTTGTTTGTCGTGAAAAGATAGGATAGAAAGAGAGTCTGTTTTGCACACAATGTCAAGGAGGAGACACATGTCAAAAGAACAAAAACGCCAAGCGTTTTATACTCAGAGTCCTGAAGAGGTCTTGAAGTCAGTTGAAGCAACTGAGCAAGGTCTTTCGTCAAGCGAAGCGCAGAAACGTCTAGCTGAATATGGACGCAATGAACTGGAAGAGGGTGAGAAAAAATCTCTCTTGGTTAAATTCATCGAACAGTTTAAGGATTTGATGATTATCATCCTAATTGCTGCGGCTATCTTGTCAGTCGTAACTTCTGGTGGGGAAGATATCGCAGATGCCATCATTATCCTAGCTGTGGTTATCATCAATGCTGCTTTTGGTGTTTACCAAGAAGGAAAAGCAGAAGAAGCTATCGAAGCCCTCAAGTCTATGTCTAGTCCAGCTGCTCGCGTTATTCGTGATGGACACATGGCAGAGATTGATTCCAAAGAATTGGTGCCAGGAGATATCGTTGCCCTTGAAGCAGGTGACGTAGTGCCAGCAGACCTACGATTGCTAGAAGCTAATTCTCTTAAAATCGAAGAAGCAGCTCTAACAGGTGAGTCTGTTCCAGTTGAAAAAGACTTGACAGTCGAGCTCGCTGCAGATGCTGGTATTGGTGACCGTGTCAATATGGCCTTCCAAAACTCAAATGTGACTTATGGTCGTGGTCTTGGTGTTGTTGTCAATACAGGTATGTATACTGAAGTTGGTCATATCGCTGGCATGCTCCAAGATGCGGATGAGACGGATACACCACTTAAACAAAACTTGAACAACCTTTCTAAGGTCTTGACCTATGCAATTTTGGTCATTGCCCTTGTTACTTTTGTAGTCGGAGTCTTCATTCAAGGTAAAAATCCACTTGGTGAGTTGATGACCTCTGTTGCGCTTGCTGTTGCAGCCATCCCAGAAGGACTTCCTGCTATCGTGACCATCGTTCTTGCCCTTGGTACTCAAGTTTTGGCAAAACGAAACTCTATCGTTCGTAAGTTGCCAGCAGTAGAAACACTTGGTTCAACTGAAATCATCGCTTCTGATAAGACTGGTACGCTTACTATGAACAAGATGACCGTCGAAAAAGTCTTCTATGATGCGGTCCTACATGATTCAGCTGATGATATTGAACTAGGTCTTGAAATGCCTCTTCTTCGATCAGTTGTTTTGGCTAATGATACTAAGATTGATGCAGAAGGAAACCTGATCGGGGATCCAACGGAAACAGCCTTCATCCAGTATGCCTTGGACAAGGGTTACGATGTTAAAGGGTTCTTAGAGAAATATCCTCGTGTAGCTGAATTGCCGTTTGACTCAGATCGTAAACTCATGTCAACGGTTCATCCATTACCAGATGGTAAATTCCTCGTAGCAGTCAAGGGAGCCCCTGACCAACTCTTGAAACGTTGTGTTGCTCGGGATAAAGCTGGAGATGTCGCTCCGATTGATAATCAAGTCAATGACATAATTCACACAAACAACTCTGAAATGGCTCACCAAGCCTTGCGTGTCCTTGCGGGTGCGTATAAGATTATCGATAGTATTCCAGAAAACTTGACTTCTGAAGAGCTTGAAAACAACTTGATCTTTACTGGATTGATTGGAATGATTGACCCTGAACGTGCCGAAGCTGCAGAAGCTGTTCGTGTGGCTAAGGAAGCTGGAATCCGTCCAATCATGATTACGGGTGACCATCAAGATACTGCAGAAGCTATTGCCAAACGTTTGGGAATTATTGATGCAAATGATACAGAAGGCCACGTTTTAACTGGTGCTGAGCTCAACGAACTGTCAGATGAAGACTTTGAAAAAGTAGTTGGTCAATACTCTGTTTATGCCCGTGTGTCTCCAGAACACAAGGTTCGTATCGTCAAGGCTTGGCAAAAACAAGGTAAGGTTGTTGCTATGACAGGTGACGGTGTTAATGATGCGCCAGCTCTGAAAACAGCCGATATCGGTATCGGTATGGGAATCACTGGTACAGAGGTTTCTAAGGGGGCTTCTGACATGATTCTTGCAGATGATAACTTTGCGACTATTATCGTCGCAGTTGAAGAAGGACGTAAGGTCTTCTCAAACATTCAAAAGACTATTCAGTACTTACTTTCTGCCAATACTGCTGAAGTATTAACTATCTTCTTATCAACCTTGTTTGGTTGGGACGTCTTGCAGCCAGTTCATCTTTTGTGGATCAACTTGGTAACCGATACCTTCCCAGCTATCGCTCTTGGTGTTGAACCTGCTGAGCCTGGTGTCATGAATCATAAACCACGTGGACGAAAGGCAAGCTTCTTCTCAGGTGGTGTTTTGAGTTCTATCATCTATCAAGGTGTACTCCAAGCAGCTATTGTTATGAGTGTTTATGGACTTGCAATTGCTTACCCAGTTCATGTGGGTGACAATCATGCCATTCATGCGGATGCCCTTACTATGGCCTTTGCAACCCTTGGTTTGATTCAACTATTCCATGCCTACAATGTCAAGTCTGTTTACCAATCCATCTTGACAGTTGGACCATTCAAGTCTAAGACCTTCAACTGGTCTATCTTGGTATCCTTCATTCTTCTGATGGCAACAATTGTCGTAGAACCGCTTGAAGGAATCTTCCACGTAACCAAACTAGACTTGTCACAATGGGCCATTGTTCTTGCTGGAAGCTTCTCAATGATACTTATCGTCGAAATCGTTAAGTTTGTTCAACGTAAACTTGGTCTTGATAAGAACGCGATTTAAAAAGAAAGTCATCTTCGGATGGCTTTTTTTGCATTTGAGGGAAAGGACTAGAAGTTGCCCCCTTTTGTGCTATAATAAAGTAAAGTTGTAAGGAGTGTAAGAGGATGGAAAAGAAAATTGTCCGAGATGTCTTATTCTTGTCGCAGGTCTCGAAACCTGCAAGTCAGGAAGACCTTTATCTGGCTAAGGATTTGCAGGATACTCTGCTAACTAATCGCGAGACCTGTGTTGGTCTGGCAGCCAATATGATTGGTGTGCAGAAGCGTGTCATTATCTTTAATCTTGGCTTGGTTCCCATGGTCATGTTTAATCCCATTCTCCTCTCCTATAAAGGACCTTACGAGACAGAGGAAGGTTGTTTGTCTTTGACTGGGGTGCGACCAACAACTCGTTATGAAACGATTACGGTTTCCTATCGCGATAGCAAGTGGCAGGAACAGACTATTACGCTAACAGGTTTTCCAGCTCAGATCTGCCAACATGAACTGGATCATTTGGAAGGACGGATTATTTAGGAGGAACTCAGATGAAACGCATACTTTTTGAACTTGTTTTTATCGCAACGACCTGGTATATCTTTTTACCACCCTTCAATCTGACTAGTTGGGAATTCATCTTCTTTCTCTGTGGGCATCTGGTGGTGACGGGGATTTTGTTTAGTTTCCTCAAGGATTCCAATATCATCAAAACAGTTCATGTACGTCATGGCAAGCCTGCCAACGAGCTCAATCTAGAAGGACTCCATTTTACCAAACTCAGTAGAGGATTGTTTCTGGCTGCAGGCCTTATCTTTGCCCTTGCTGGTCTGGTTAGCTTAGTGACATCAAGCTTTTTCCAAGCAAAAAACTATGCTAATGTGGTTTCTATCACAGAAAAAGACTTTAAAGATTTTCCTAAGAGTGATACCAGTAAGGTTCCGATCTTGGATCGGAGTACTGCAGAAAAAATTGGGGACCGTTATCTGGGCTCTCTGACGGATAAGGTATCCCAGTATGTAGCAGCAGACACCTATACCCAGCTGACGGTTGATGGCAAACCCTATCGAGTTACACCCTTGGAGTATGCAGATCCCATCAAATGGTTCAACAATCAAGCCAAGGGAATTGGTGAGTACATCAAGGTTGATATGGTGACGGGAAATGCCGAATTGGTAGATTTAAAAACACCGATGAAGTATTCGGACTCCGAGTATTTTAACCGTGACGTCAAACGTCATCTTCGAATCAAGTATCCGACTAAGATTTTTAAAACCCCATCCTTTGAGGTGGATGATGAAGGAAATCCTTTCTATGTAGCAACCGTTTATCAAAAGCAGTTTGGTTTAGGAGTACCTCGACCTTCATCTGTTATTATCTTGGACGCTACTAATGGAGAAACAAAGGAATACAGCTTGGATGAAGTGCCAGAATGGGTGGATCGTGTTTATCCAGCAGAAGAAACCATCGAACAAATCAACTACAACGGCAAGTATAAAGACGGTTTCTGGAATGCCTTGATTTCTAAGAAAAATGTTACCCAAACGACAGAGGGCTATAACTATCTTTCTATCGGAAATGACATTTATCTCTACACGGGTGTGACTTCAGCAAATGCTGACGAAAGTAATCTAGGATTTATCCTTGAAAACATGCGCACTGGAGAAATCACCAAGTACAATCTAGCTTCAGCAACCGAAGAATCAGCCCGTGCTTCTGCAGAAGGAGCCGTTCAGGAGAAGGCCTACAAGGCTACCTTCCCTGTCCTTGTCAATCTCAATGACAAGCCTCTTTATATCATGGGCTTAAAGGACAATGCAGGCTTGGTCAAGGAATATGCATTGGTCGATGCCGTGGAGTACCAAAATGTCATCGTAGCAACTACGGTAGATGAACTCCTCAGCAAGTATGCCAATAAAAACGACCTCGAGCTGGATAATGAAACGGTGGAAAATATCAAGGGAGTGGTTTCAGACCTTAAATCAGCTGTTATCAAGGGGGATACCGTCTACTTCTTTAAAGTTGATGGCAAGATTTATAAGGTCAAGGCTTCAGTGTCAGACGAGCTCCCTTACCTTGAAAATGGCCAATCCTTTGAAGGTCAAGTTGGAAAAGATAACTATCTTAAGACCTTTAAAGTCAAGTAAAAGAAACCTCGGTATGAACCGAGGTTTTTAAGATTAAATTCTTGGTCGTGGTTGAAAAATATGCTACACTAACAATATGAAAATTTTAATCCCAACAGCCAAAGAAATGAACACAAACCTTCCTCTTGTCGAAGCGCTCCCCTTGAGTGAAGAAAGTCAGGCAGTCCTTGACTCACTGGCGCACTACTCAGCTAGTGAATTAGAAAGTTTTTATAAGGTATCTGCCGAGAAAGCAGAAGAAGAGTACGCTCATATTCAAGCTCTAAAAAATCAGAGCGCTAAGAATTATCCAGCCCTGAAACTCTTCGATGGTCTCATGTATCGCCACATCAAACGAGATGGGTTAACCGAGGCTGAACAAACCTATCTTGAAAATCATGTCCTGATTACCTCGGCTTTATACGGTGTTGTCCCTGCCTTATCTCCCATGGCTCCTCACCGTTTGGACTTTCTGATGAAGTTAAAAGTAGCTGGTAAGACTTTAAAGACTCATTGGAAGTCAGCCTATGATGAGGCGCTAGAGGATGAGGATTTGATATTTTCACTCCTATCATCAGAGTTTGAAACCGTATTTTTTAAGGATATTAGAGAAAAGATGGTGACCTTCAAATTTATGGAGGGCAAGGATGGCCAGCTGAAAATCCACTCAACCATTTCAAAAAAAGCCCGTGGCGCCTTTTTGACCGCCTTGATAGAAGGGCAAGTTCAAACTGTCGAACAAGCTCGCAAGCTCAGTTTTGCAGGTTTTGATTACCGACCTGATTTATCAAGTGATTTAGAACTCGTCTTTGTGAAACAACCATAAAACCAGCTCATTCGAGCTGGTTTTTGCTAGATTAGTTGATGGCTGCAAGAAGGTCGTCAGCTTGTTTTTTAAGTGATGAAGCAGTTGCTTCTTCTAACACCAATTTTCCGTCTGCCCAAGCAGAGTCATTGACACGAGCAGCTGTAAAGTCACCAACGACTTGTGTGCGGATAAATGGCAAGAGGTCTTTATAAATCGCAAAGAGTTGTTCGTGACCGGCATTGGCTACAGATGAGACAGTAACAAACTTGTCTTGGAGGGCAGAAGCACCACGTGTATCAGACAAATCAATGGCACGAGAGAGCCAGTCAAGCAAGTTTTTCACTGTTCCAGGGATAGAGAAGTTGTAGACTGGAGAGAAGATCCAGATTGCATCCGCAGCAAGAACTGCTTCACGAGCAGCAGCTACAGCTGGATGAGTTGGAACTTCCAAATCTTGGCTGAAGAGGGGAACAGCTGAGTAATCAAGATAGCTAACTTCCGCTTTTTCGGCAAGTGCTTTCTCAGCTTCGAGGGCCATTTGGTGGTTGAAAGAACCTTGGCGAAGTGAACCGACGACAAATAATACTTTTTTAGACATGATATGTCTCCTTTAGTTTAAAATTCAAAGAGCGAACCCTTTTGTTACCATCTATGTTACAACAAATAATACTAATTAGCAATAATTTTGCTCACAAATCTTTAAATTTTTTTAAAATCCGGATCAAGTCTTCCTTTTCGCCATCTTCTAAGATACTAAGTGCTTCTACGATAGAATCGATATGGTCAGGAAGAACCTCTTCAATTTTTTTGCGTCCTGCAGGTGTTAATTTCAGGAAAAAGGATCGACGATCCTTGGGGTCACAAGTTCTAGAAATCCACCCATCTCGAACCATATTTCGAATGACAACAGTCATGTTTCCAGAAGTGGCCAGCATTTTTTCAATCAAATCCTGAATGCGCAGTTCCCCCTTGCTATAGAGGGTTTCCAAAACTGAAAATTGAGTGGGTGTTAGCCCGTGTTCTTTAGCAGCCTTAGCTTCATATGGTTTAAAAGTTCGTATGGCTTTATTGAGGACGATAGCCATTTTTAAGTCTAGTTGATTATCGGAAATTTTCTCTTTCAAATATTGTTTCATAAGGTTATTTTATCAATAATGAGAGAGAAAAACAAGAACTTACATTTTATAGGAAAAGAATCTTAGAATGTTCCTGTCTTCACTTGTAATAAAAGAGGAGAGATGGTAAAATAGACAAGTGAAACTAAGACAGAAAAAAGCAAAAAACAAACTACTTTTACAGTATGGAATCGGCATTGCTCTGGTAGTACTAGTCATGACCACTTCCTTCCTTTATCTGATATCACTCAGCATGAAACCCTATCAAGATGCTAGAGTTGAGGGAGAAAAACTAGCCAAGCAGTATGCAGAATTGGAAAAGGTAGATCAGGTTGATTTTTATAATGGACTAGAAGGTTATTACAGCGTTTTAGGACATAATAAAAAGCAAGAGGCCATTGCCGTACTGATTGAAAAGAATGACCACAAAATTTATGTTTATCAGCTTGATAAGGGGATTTCTCAAGACAAGGCAGCGACGATTTCGAGGGAAAAAGGAGCTAGCGACATTGACAAGATTACTTTTGGTCGTTATCAGGATAAGCCGATTTGGGAAGTTAAGTCAGTAAACCAGTACTATCTGGTTGACTTTGAAACAGGAGCAGTGGTCCAATAAGGAGGGCATATGAAACTATCCAAACGTGTACTAGAAATGGAAGAAAGCGTCACTCTAGCTAGTGATGCAAGAGCCAAAGCATTAAAAGCTCAAGGAAAGGATGTTCTTTTCTTAACCTTGGGACAGCCTGATTTTCATACTCCTGAAAACATTCAGGATGCAGCGATAGAAGCGATTCGAGATGGACGAGCTTCCTTTTATACAGTTGCTTCAGGTCTACCAGACTTAAAGGCAGCGGTTAATACCTATTTTGAACGCCACTATGGGTATTCTGTAGCAGCCAACGAGGTTACCTTTGCCACTGGTGCTAAGTTCTCTCTCTACACCTTCTTTATGGCTGTGGTCAATCCAGGTGATGAGGTCATCATTCCTACACCTTACTGGGTCAGCTATGGAGACCAGGTCAAGATGGCAGAAGGTGTGCCAGTCTTTGTCCAGGCCAAGGAAGACAACCACTTTAAAGTAACAGTAGAGCAGCTAGAAGCAGCCCGAACAGATAAGACCAAGGTCTTGGTTCTTAATTCACCATCGAATCCGACCGGTATGATCTACTCTCGTGAGGAACTCTTGGCTATCGGAAATTGGGCGGTTGAACATGATGTCCTTATCCTAGCAGATGATATTTATGGTCGTTTGGTTTATAACGGGAACGAATTTGTTCCAATCTCTAGTCTGTCAGAAGCCATTCGCAAGCAAACCATCGTGATTAACGGTGTATCTAAGGCTTATGCCATGACTGGTTGGCGGGTAGGTTATGCAGTAGGAAATCCTGAAATTATCGCTGCTATGAGCAAATTGACAGGACAAACGACTTCAAATCTGACAGCAGTGTCTCAATATGCTACCATTGAAGCCCTAACTGGACCACAAGACTCTGTCGAAACCATGCGCCAAGCATTTGAGGAACGTTTGAATACCATCTATCCTCTTTTGTGTGAAGTACCAGGATTTGAAGTAGTCAATCCCCAAGGAGCCTTCTATCTTTTCCCAAATGTTAAAAAAGCGATGGAGATGAAGGGATATACCGATGTGACGGAGTTTGCAACGGCTATTCTCGAAGAAGTCGGACTTGCCTTGATTACAGGAGCTGGATTTGGAGCACCAGAAAATGTTCGTCTCAGCTATGCCACAGACTTGGATACATTAAAAGAAGCTATTCGCCGTTTGCATCAATTTATGGAAAAATAAAACTCAAAATCTTCGCCTTTTTGGCGAAGATTTTTTGTAACGAAAATCTCGCGAATTTTCTCTAGTAGAACCTAGCTATCGCAGTTTATTTATGGTAAAATAGTGGGTAATGACGTCTTCGGACAAGTTAAACGAAAAAAGGAAGATAGATTATGACAAAACGTGTAACAATTATCGATGTAAAAGACTACGTTGGTCAAGAAGTGACCATCGGAGCCTGGGTTGCCAACAAATCAGGAAAAGGGAAAATTGCCTTCTTGCAATTGCGTGATGGAACAGCTTTCTTCCAAGGTGTAGCCTTTAAACCAAACTTTGTAGAAAAATTTGGTGAAGAAGTGGGACTTGAGAAGTTTGATGTCATCAAACGCTTGAGCCAAGAAACTTCTGTTTATGTGACAGGAATTGTCAAAGAAGACGAACGTTCTAAGTTTGGCTATGAGTTGGATATTACAGACATCGAAGTGATCGGTGAATCTCAAGACTACCCAATCACACCAAAAGAACACGGAACAGACTTCTTGATGGACAACCGTCACTTGTGGCTCCGCTCTCGTAAGCAAGTAGCTGTGATGCAAATCCGTAACGCTATCATTTATGCAACTTATGAGTTCTTTGATAAGAACGGCTTCATGAAGTTTGATAGCCCAATTCTTTCAGGAAATGCAGCAGAAGATTCAACAGAACTCTTTGAAACAGATTACTTCGGAACGCCAGCCTACTTGAGCCAATCAGGTCAGCTTTACCTAGAGGCAGGTGCTATGGCTCTTGGCCGTGTCTTTGACTTTGGTCCAGTATTCCGTGCTGAAAAATCAAAAACGCGCCGTCACTTGACTGAGTTCTGGATGATGGATGCGGAGTACTCATATCTGACTCATGATGAGTCACTTGACTTGCAAGAAGCTTATGTTAAAGCCCTTCTTCAAGGTGTTCTAGACCGTGCTCCTCAAGCCTTGGAAACCTTGGAACGTGATACAGAGCTCTTGAAACGCTACATTGCAGAGCCATTCAAACGTATCACTTACGATCAAGCTATTGACCTCTTGCAAGAGCATGAAAATGATGAAGATGCTGATTACGAGCATCTTGAGCATGGCGATGACTTTGGTTCACCACACGAAACATGGATTTCAAACCACTTTGGTGTGCCAACATTTGTCATGAACTACCCAGCAGCTATCAAGGCCTTCTACATGAAACCAGTCCCTGGAAATCCTGAGCGCGTGCTTTGTGCAGACTTGCTTGCACCAGAAGGCTATGGAGAAATCATCGGTGGTTCTATGCGTGAGGAAGACTACGATGCCCTTGTCGCTAAGATGGAAGAACTTGGTATGGATCGTACAGAGTATGAATTCTACCTTGACCTTCGTAAATACGGTACTGTACCACACGGTGGATTTGGGATCGGTATCGAGCGTATGGTAACTTTCGCAGCAGGTACAAAACACATCCGTGAAGCGATTCCATTCCCACGTATGTTGCACCGAATCAAACCATAAAAAGATTAAAACGCCATAATAGGCGTTTTTTCAAAGTAGAAGAAAGAAGAGGTGGAGATCATGTAAAGCACAGCTTAACAAGTGACAGACACAAGGATATATACACTTGTTAAAGGAGAAATGATGTTTAAACCAAATTATCGGAAGAATATCGGTCTCATGGCTGGGGTAGAATTTTTTGCCTTTTTGGGCATTACTAGCTTTTGGATTCTATTTCTCAGTCAAAATGGGATGTCACTTTGGCAGATTGGCTTATTGGAAAGTATTTTTCATGCCACCAGTGTCATTTGTGAAATTCCCTCTGGAATGTTAGCTGACCGCTATTCCTATAAAACCAATCTTTATCTCAGTCGGATTGCTGGGATCGCGTCGTCTATTCTTATGTTAGTAGGGCAAGGTAATTTTTGGATTTACGCACTCGCGATGGTGGTGAGTGCCTTGTCTTATAATTTTGATTCGGGGACGAGTGCAGCCATGGTTTATAATTCGGCCGTGGAGGCTGGATTAAAAGAGCGCTACTTGTCTATCTCAAGTTTTATGTCAGGAGTAGCAGAAGGAACTCGGTCTTTGGGGACTGTTTTAGCGGGATTTTTTGTCCATGGTCAATTGCACTTGACCTACTATATCATGATTGCCACTTCTATGATCGTTCTTTTCCTAACTTGGATGCTAAAAGAGCCTAGTGTTAAAGCGCAAAAATCTGAACGTTTAACGATGAAAAAGATTATGTTGACTGTCAAAGAGGAGTTGCAGAGAAATCCCAGTCTTTTTGGTTGGATGATTCTGTCCCAAATCATCGGAACACTGATGTGCATGTTTTATTTTTACTATCAAAATCAGTTGCCTGACTTAGAAGGATGGCAGATTTCGATGGTCATGCTGATTGGCAGTGTTTTGAATATCTGGGCAGTTTATCTAGCGAGTAAGGTTGGAAAGAAGTATGCAGCCTTAAAGCTCTTTCCCATTCTTGTACTCTTAACGGGAGTAACCTACTTACTTTCCTACGTTGGTACGCCACTGATTTATATTTTGATTTATTTGATTAGTAACGCCTTATATGCTCTCTTTCAACCGATTTTTGACAACGATTTACAAAAGCGACTCCCAAGTGAGGTACGTGCAACCATGCTCAGTGTCTACTCCATGATGTTCAGCCTGAGTATGATTGTTGTTTTTCCTCTGACGGGGTGGCTGATTGATGCTCTAGGTTTTGTAGAAGCCTTTATTTACTTAGGATTCTTTTTAGTAATAGTCGGCTTTTCACTATTCTTCATTTTGAAAGAGATGGCCAGAGCTTTAGAACTGAAAGAGAATGTTATTTCTAATCAATAGAGTTATTTTTCATTTTTATCTTTTTTCTCTTGCTATCTACTAGTATTTCTAGTATAATAGTTAATTGTGAGCAAACCTCACTTACCCCTTGCAAAGTCTTGGGGTCATTAGACCAAAAGGAGGAACATATCAATGGCTAAATACGAAATTCTTTATATCATTCGTCCAAACATTGAAGAAGAAGCGAAAAACGCTTTGGTAGCACGTTTTGACTCTATCTTGACTGACAACGGTGCAACTGTTGTTGAATCAAAATCATGGGAAAAACGTCGTCTTGCATACGAAATCCAAGATTTCCGTGAAGGACTTTACCACATCGTTAACGTTGAAGCAAACGATGACGCAGCTCTTAAAGAGTTTGACCGTCTTTCAAAAATCAACGCTGACATTCTTCGTCACATGATCGTCAAACTTGACGCGTAAGAAGGTAGATTATGATTAACAATGTTGTACTTGTAGGGCGTATGGTACGTGACGCCGAGTTGCGTTATACCCCATCAAATGTAGCAGTTGCGACTTTTACTCTTGCAGTAAACCGTACATTTAAGAGTCAAAATGGCGAACGTGAGGCTGATTTTATCAATGTCGTTATGTGGCGCCAACAGGCTGAAAATCTTGCTAACTGGGCTAAGAAAGGCTCTCTTATCGGGATCACAGGTCGTATCCAGACTCGTAGTTACGATAACCAGCAAGGACAACGTGTCTACGTAACAGAAGTCGTGGCTGAGAATTTCCAAATGTTGGAAAGCCGCGGAGTGCGTGAAGGACATACAGGTGGGGCTTATTCTGCACCAACTGCTGGTCAATCAGCACCTGCAAACCCAGTACCAGACTTTTCACGTTCTGAAAATCCATTTGGAGCAACAAATCCATTGGACATTTCAGATGATGATTTACCATTCTAATGGACAATTAATACTATAAAGGAGAAAAAACATGGCTCAACAACGTCGTGGCGGATTCAAACGCCGTAAAAAAGTTGATTACATCGCAGCAAACAAAATTGAATATGTTGATTACAAAGATACTGAGCTTCTTAGCCGTTTCGTTTCAGAACGTGGGAAAATCCTTCCTCGTCGTGTAACAGGAACTTCAGCTAAAAACCAACGTAAAGTAACAACAGCTATCAAACGCGCTCGCGTAATGGCTTTGATGCCTTTCGTAAACGAAGATTAAAAAAAAAGACCCGGGTGGGTCTTTTTTTCACGAGCTTTGAAATGAGGGAGCGAGTCGGGTCCGGGTGGACCTCTTTTTTATGAGCTCGGAAATAAGAAAGCGAGTCAAGACCCCGACGGGTCTTTTTTTCAGGTCCAGTGGCCTTTTTTTTCAGACTTTTCCAGGACTCTGTTAGAATGGAGTCCCTTTTGACCTAGTAAGATGCTTTTTTCTTACTAGGTTATTTCTTTTTATTTTTATTATCGTGCTATAATGGTAACAGGAAGCTTTAAAGGAGCAGCTTATGAAGACGACTTGTTCAATTAGAAAAATGCAAGAATCTGACATTAAAGATCTATCTCGAGGATTTATCAGCCAAGGTTGGCCAAGTAGAGAGGAGATTTTAACTCGATACTTCAAGGAGCAGGAAAGTGGAGAGAGGGAAGTGTTAATTGCTGATCTTACTAGTGCTGTAGCGGGCTACATTACTATTTTACCCGATGCTAAGCAGGGCCCCTTTGCTGGAATGGCTCCAGAACTTTCAGATTTCAATGTCTTTGAGCCCTTTCAAAATCAAGGCATTGGAAACCTCTTGATGGAAGAGGCAGAAAATCGAGTTAAACTTTTTTCAGACAAAGTGACGTTGGGTGTAGGTTTGCACTCAGGCTATGGACCTGCCCAGAGATTGTACATCAAACGAGGCTATATTCCAGATGGTTCAGGCGTTTGGTATCGAAATCAGTCGTTGGAAATGAATGCGGTTTGTGAAGATATCGGAGAATTGGTCTTATATCTGTCGAAAAGATTTGATTTAAGATAGATCTTATAAGGTTTAACTTTAAAATGACAAGAAGTCGTAAATCCCTTTTTCATTCGAAAAAGGGATTTTTTTGTTTGAAATTGTTTGATTTATTCCTCAAAGTGATAAAATATAATTGTTCGAAATATCAATACAAATATGAAAATACAACAAAACATATAAATAATAGTTTGTGTATGGTCTTATTTTTTGAAAAAAATCTGAAATATATTGAAGAATAGGCTATTTTTAGTTGTAAACGATATCATTGCAAAAAAGTTACAAAATGTTAAAATTAAATTAAATGAAATAATATAATTTGGAAAAAATTTGACATATAAATTAATTGACGGTAAAATAATTATGATAGTCAAATTAATTGAAATTGGAACTATTCGATATACAAATTAATATGATTTATCAAATTTTATTATAGTAGAAGGATAGCATAATGAAGAAATTGAAAGTGATGGTTGTTTTTGGAACACGACCAGAAGCGATTAAAATGGCCCCTTTAGTGTTGGAATTGCAAAAACATAGTGATAGTGTTGAGACGATAACAGTTGTGACAGCTCAGCATCGTCAAATGCTGGACCAAGTTCTTGAAACGTTTCGCATCGAGCCACATTATGACTTGGATATTATGGGGAAGAATCAATCTCTCTTAGATATTACTGGAAAAATTTTAGAAAAGTTTGATCCGGTTGTTAAGCAAGAACTTCCAGACATAATTCTTGTTCATGGAGATACAACAACAACTTTTGCAGCAAGTTTAGTTGCTTTCTATAATCAGGTACGTATCGGCCATGTTGAAGCTGGTCTAAGGACCTTTGATAAGTATTCTCCTTTCCCAGAAGAGATGAATCGTCAGATGACTGACTGCCTTGCGGATCTTTATTTTGCTCCAACTAGTGAGAGTAAAGAAAATCTCCTCAAGGAAAATCATCCTGAGTCTGCTATTGTCATTACGGGAAATACAGCCATTGATGCCTTGAAATTAACCGTTCAATCGGATTACTATCATGAAGTTCTAGATCAATTGGATCCAGATAAGAAACTTGTATTGGTAACCATGCATCGTCGTGAGAATCAAGGTCAACCAATGAGAAATGTCTTTGCAGCTTTACGTGAGATGGTCGATCTTCATCAGGAAATTGAAGTTGTTTATCCTGTTCACCTTAGCCCTGCTGTGCAAGAAGCAGCAAAAGTTATCTTAGCTGGTCACGATCGTATTCACTTGATTGAGCCTTTAGATGTACTTGATTTTCATAATTTAGCTTCAAGAAGTTATTTTATCATGACTGACTCTGGAGGTGTTCAGGAAGAGGCGCCTTCTCTCGGCAAACCTGTCCTTGTCCTTCGTGACACGACGGAACGTCCAGAAGGAGTAAGAGCAGGTACTTTGAAGTTAGTTGGTACGGATCCAGTACGTGTAAAAGAAGCGATGGCAGCACTCTTAACAGATGAAACTCTTTATAGACAAATGTCTCAGGCACCAAATCCTTATGGAGATGGAAATGCATCAGAAAGAATTGTACAAACTATTAAACATTATTTTGGTTTTGGTGAATCTGCATCAGAGTTTCAAGAAGGAGCTAGGACACAATGAAAAATTGGTATAAATTTAGAAACTGGTTTCTGACTTTGCTTGCTTGTGAGGTCATTCTTTTGGTGCTTTGTTTTTTGTATGCTCGAGCAATCATTTTAGAACAAATCTTGTTTTTAGCTTTAGCCTTGTTTGCAGTGTTGGTATTATCTGACCTTTTGCTTACTTGGACCCTTATCTTAGCATTTGGTTTTGGACTTATCGTTTTGGTTGCGGGTGTGGTTTATATACCAATCATTCAACTGATCTTCTTATTAATCAGTTTTCCTCTTTTAATTGGGATTCTACTTAAGGTTCGTTATTATTTCTTCAAGGTGGCCTCAAAGGTCCAAGAACAGGAAGACGAAGCTCGAGCAGATTACCAAGCTATGGTAACTGAACAAAGTGATATGACGGTACAGTCCTTATTGATTCATTGGGCACATGAAGATTTGTTCTTCCAGATTAAACCGAAAGAACATAACCAGATGCTCAGTCGTATTCAAGAGGTAATTGCTCAGGAATTGAGTTACAATGATAAGCTCTATTACGTTTCGGATGGTAATTTTCTCGTTCTATTGAGTAGTAACCAACATTCTTTGAAGGATCTTTATTTGAATGGTTTGCAGGAGAAACTAAGCAGTTTAGTTTTTCATGGAGAAGAAGGTAATCAAGAAATTCAGTTCCAAACAGGCTATTTGGTGATTAACCCTGATAATAAAGATAAATACCAAGACTACGCGGATGTTGCTAGTCATCTCAAACGTCAACTAGAGACAGATGTAATTGTAGAATATTAGGAGGGAAACATGACTTTAACCGAACTATTTTTTGGTATTGCTTTGGGACTCAGTCTCGCCTTTGGCATTTGTTTTATCATACTATTTATTGCATACAATATTCTTTACCATCGAGTGAACAAAAATTTTAAGGCGGTGAATCATGATTAGTCAAATGTTAATGATTTTTACCTTGCTTACAATTTGGATTTCTCTAGCATGGGGATTGGTAATTCTCTTTTCAGCTGTTCACTTTTGGTTTAAACATAGTGATTTTCGTGTAGACACTTCGCCGCTACCTTATTATCCTAAGGTAACGATTGTTGTTCCTGCTCATAATGAGGATGTGGTTATTGCCCAAACGGCAAAAGCTATCTTGGATATGAACTATCCTCACGACCGTGTGGAATTGCTCTTGTTTGCGGATAACTGTTCAGATAACACCTATGCAGAGTGTTTGTCTGTACAAGCCATGCCTGAATATGCAGAAAGAAATCTGACTATTATCGACCGTACTGGTACGGGAGGAAAAGCAGGTGTTCTAAACGATGCTTTGGAGATGGCAACAGGTGAATACATCTGTGTTTATGATGCAGATGCCATGCCTGAAAAAAATGCTCTTTATTTCCTTGTGAAAGAAGTGATGAAGGATCCAGAACGTCATGTTGCATCTTTCGGTCGCAACAAGACTCGAAATGCCAACCAAAATTTCTTGACTCGTTGTATCAACCAGGAAATCGTTGTTACTCAGCGCGTGCACCACGTTGGGATGTGGCATCTCTTTAAAATTGGGCGTATTCCAGGAACCAACTTTATCATTCAAACCGACTTTGTAAAGAGTATCGGTGGTTGGAAAAATGGTGCCTTAACCGAGGATACCGATATTTCCTTCAAAATTATGCAGAGTGGTAAATTGATTGCCCTTGCCTATAATTCAGAGGCTTTCCAACAAGAACCTGAGACCTTAAAGAGTTACTATATGCAACGGAAACGCTGGGCAAAAGGAAATTACGAAGTTGTTCTCTCAAACTTTAAGCATCTATTTGGCAGAGCAAACTGGCGCGTTAAGCTAGAAGTCTTTAACTATTCATGTGTTTTCTTTTGGTTTAACTTTGCCATTGTTCTTTCGGATTTGATTTTCCTAGCGAATGTGCTAGCGATCTGTCTTAATCTTTTCTTCCCAGATGTCAGGGTTCCATTTGCTTTTGATGCGGACAATATCTACATCGCCCAGCTCATGCTCTTTAACTGGATTCTCATGATTGGTCTCTATTTGATGCAAATTATGACAGCATTGGCAAGTCAATTTGGACAAGCTACTACAAAGCAAATCTGGTTGGCTTTGGCTGCCTATTTCACTTATGCACAGATGTTTATCGTTGTTTCCATTGATTCCATTTCTTCAATCGTTCTGGACAAGGTACTCCGACGAAAAGAAACCAAGTGGGTTAAAACCAAGCGATTTGCAGGATAGGAGGTTCTATGAAAACGAATAAATTAAAATATGTATGGTTTGTGCTCATCCTTTCTATCTTTTGTTTAGCATTGTTTTTAGCAAGAGGAAGGAGTAAAGTCGAGATGCGTAATCGTATTTACCGCCAATGGAGTGAACAGTTTCTTGTGACTAAGGGAAATCAGTCCTATGTCCGTACGACGAATAATTCTGAGGAGACAACAGTTCTATCAGAAGCTCAAAGTTACGGCATGCTCATAACAGTTTTAGCTGCCCAAAAAGGGCAAGCAAGTCAAGCAGATTTTGAGAGTCTTTATCGTTACTACCAAAATCATCGTATTGAGGGAACGCAGTTGATGTCTTGGAAGCAAGTGATCAAAAATGATAGCGAAACGGTCGAGAAACAAAATGCAACTGATGGAGATCTCTATATCGCTTATTCTTTAATTGAAGCTGCCAAGCAGTGGCCAGATAAAGCGCAGGAATACCAAGCGCAAGCTAAAAAAATCTTGGATGATGTCCTTAAGTACAATTACAACGAGGAAACTGGTGTTTTAACAGTTGGGAATTGGGCAAACAAGGATTCCGATTATTATTACTTGATGCGAACGTCTGATACTCTTCCTCACTATTTCCAATCTTTTTATGACCTGACTGGAAACAAACAGTGGTTGGATGTTAAGGATAAGATGCTTGGGCAACTGGAGCAAATCAGTTCTCATTCTGATACGGGTCTCTTGCCAGACTTTATATGGGCTGAGAAGTCTGGGGCACGTCTTGTTGATGCCAACACTATCGAATCTCAATACGATGGGGCGTACTCTTATAACGCTTGCCGTTTGCCTTATCACTTGTCACAGAGCCAGGATGAAAGAAGCCAAAAACTCGTTCAAAAGATGATGGATTTCTTTATGAAAGAGCAGCGCATTTATGCTGGTTATGACTTGAACGGAACGGCCCTCAATCAATACCAGGCGGGTAGTTTCTTGGCACCGATTACCTACGTGTCTGACAAGGGAGAAGGCTATCTGAAACTTCTTCAGCAAAATAAATACATTTTCACACAAGATTTACCTTTGGACAACTACTATGATGCAACGATGATTACCATGATTGCTCTAGAGATGTTCTAGGATGAAAAGAGAGGGCTAGTTTTTCTGGCTCTCTTTTTGATAGGATTTTCATCTTTTTTCAAAAAAGGAATTTCATCAGCTTTATGGTATAATGGAAGGAGTGATAAAAAAGAGGTAGAGAGATGGATGCAAAATTAAAATACAAGGCAAAGAAGATTAAAATCGTCTTTTTTGATATTGATGATACCTTGCGTACGTCAAAGACAGGTTTTATTCCAGCTACAATTCCCACTGTCTTTAAACAGTTGCGTGAAAAAGGAATTTTAACAGGAATCGCCTCTGGACGTGGTATTTTTGGTGTTGTTCCAGAGATTCGTGAGCTCAAACCGGACTTTTTTGTAACCCTAAATGGGGCCTATATAGAAGATAAAAAAGGTCAGGTCATTTATCAACATCAGATTGACAAGTCAGATGTTGAGGAGTATATCTCTTGGACGAAGGAAGAGGGAATTAAGTACGGCCTGGTTGGTAGTCATGACGCCAAACTCTCCACGCGAACAGAACTGATCAGTGAGGCTATTGATCCGATTTATCCAAACTTGAATGTGGATCCTGACTTTCATGAAAAAGCAGATATTTACCAGATGTGGAGCTTTGAAGATAAAGGGGATGACTTGCACTTGCCAGAGTCCTTATCGGATAAACTTCGCATGGTGCGTTGGCATGAACATTCATCTGATATCGTGCCGATTTCAGGCTCAAAAGCAACTGGTGTAGCCAAGGTGGTGGAACATCTAGGCTTGAAACCAGAGAATGTCATGGTCTTTGGGGATGGTCTCAATGACTTGGAACTCTTTGATTATGCTGGAATCAGTATTGCTATGGGAGTTTCCCACGAAAAGATCAAAGAAAAAGCAGATTATATTACAAAAACAGTAGAAGAAGATGGCATTTTTGATGCCTTAGAAGGATTTGGTATGGTAGAAAAAGAATTGCATTTCCCACAAGTAGAAATTGAAACAGTAGAAGGTCCTCTTGCGACCATTAAGACAAATCACGGAGACTTGCGTATCAAGCTTTTCCCTGAACATGCTCCTAAAACAGTGGCTAACTTTGTTGCTCTGTCAAAAGACGGTTACTATGATGGTGTGATTTTCCACCGAATTATCAAGGACTTTATGATCCAAGGTGGAGACCCAACTGGTACTGGTATGGGTGGTGAGTCAATCTACGGCGACTCTTTTGAAGATGAATTTTCAGAAGAACTCTACAATATCCGTGGTGCCCTTTCTATGGCCAATGCGGGTCCAAATACCAATGGTAGCCAGTTCTTTATCGTGCAAAACCAACATTTGCCATACTCTAAGAAAGAGATTGCGCGTGGTGGCTGGCCTGAACCTATCGCTGAGATTTATGCAGAACAAGGTGGGACTCCTCACCTTGACCGCCGCCATACTGTTTTCGGGCAGTTGGTAGACGCAGAATCTTTCGCAGTCTTGGATGCCATTGCAGCTGTTGAGACTGGTGCAATGGACAAGCCAGTTGAAGATGTAGTAATTGAAACGATTGAAATTGAGGACTAGAATGAAAATTGGTGATAAGCTAACTGGGCGTATTACAGGAATTCAGCCCTATGGTGCCTTTGTCGAGTTAGAGACAGGGGTGACAGGGCTGATTCACATCTCGGAGATTCGGACGGGATTTATTGAAAATATCTATGACATTTTAAAAATTGGTGATGAAGTCCAAGTTCAGGTGGTGGATTTTGATGAATACACTGGGAAGGCTAGTCTTTCCATACGTACCTTGGAAGAGGAAAAACATCAATTGCCAAGACGGAGACGTTTTTCAAATGATCGAATCAAGCATGGTTTTGCTCCTCTTGCCCGAATGATGCCTGTTTGGACGCGTGAGGCATTAGAGCATTTAAAGAAGAAGCCATAAATACGATTATCTAAACCATTTGTAATATTAACATAATTTGTTATAATAAAAGTATGAAAGAAGAACAATTATTAAAACCAGGAGAGCGAATCAACCAGCTCTTTTCGACAGATATCAAGATCATTCAAAATAGAGAGGTGTTTAGCTATTCAGTGGATAGTGTTCTTTTATCACGCTTTCCTCGCTTCCCTAAACGGGGGTTAATTGTGGACTTTTGTGCTGGAAATGGTGCAGTTGGACTTTTTGCAAGTAGTCGTACCAAGGCAAAAATTCTCTCTGTAGAAATTCAGGAGCGTTTGGCGGATATGGCAGAGCGTTCGGTTCAGTTGAATGGCTTGGAAGAGCAGATACAGGTCATCTGTGATGATTTGAAAAATATGCCTGCCCACATTCAGGGAAGTAAGGTGGATATGATTTTGTGCAATCCGCCTTATTTTAAGGTGGATCCGCATTCTAATCTGAACGAGAGTGAGCACTACCTTCTGGCCAGACACGAAATTACGACTAACCTAGAAGAAATCTGCCGAAGTGCTCAGAGTATTCTCAAGTCTAATGGCCGTTTGGCCATGGTCCATCGTCCTGATCGGCTCTTGGATATCCTAGATATGCTTCAACGCCACAATTTGGCACCCAAGCGCCTGCAATTTGTCTATCCTAAACGTGAGAAGGAGGCCAATATGCTCTTAATCGAAGCTATCAAGGATGGATCGACCAGTGGCTTTAAGGTCTTGCCACCTCTCATCGTTCACAATGATGATGGTTCCTATACACCAGAAATTCAAGAGATTTACTATGGATCATAAGGCCTATATGTATGTGGTTGAGTGCCGCGACGGTTCTTACTATACGGGCTATACAACGGATGTGAAGAGGCGCCTTGCCGTTCATAATAGTGGTAAGGGAGCCAAGTATACCCGAGCTCGCTTGCCAGTCAAACTCATCTATGCTCAGGGTTTTGCCAGTAAGGAAGAAGCCATGTCTGCAGAGGCTCTCCTCAAACGCAAGAAACGTCCACAGAAAGAACGATTTTTATCTGAAAATCAAGAGAAGAATCTAGTCAACCATATTGATGTCAAACGAGGAGTCTTTTGACTCCTCTTACTTTTGTCAAAAGAGGAAAAAAGTGCTACAATAAGATGAATAAATTTAAAGAGGTATTATCATGTCTAAGATTCTAGTATTTGGTCACCAAAATCCAGACTCAGATGCCATCGGGTCATCTGTAGCCTTTGCCTATCTTGCAAAAGAGGCTTATGGATTGGACACAGAAGCAGTAGCACTTGGAACTCCTAATGAAGAAACAGCCTTTGTTTTGAACTATTTTGGTGTAGAAGCACCACGCGTCATCACATCTGCTAAAGCAGAAGGTGCAGAGCAAGTTATCTTGACTGACCACAATGAATTCCAACAATCAGTGTCAGATATTACTGAAGTAGAAGTTTACGGAGTTGTGGATCACCACCGTGTGGCTAATTTTGAAACTGCCAGCCCACTTTACATGCGCTTGGAACCAGTTGGATCAGCGTCTTCTATCGTTTACCGCATGTTCAAAGAGCATGGTGTAGCTGTTCCTAAAGAAATCGCAGGTTTGATGCTTTCAGGTTTGATTTCAGATACTCTTCTTTTGAAATCACCAACAACTCACCCAACCGATAAAGTCATTGCGCCTGAATTGGCTGAATTAGCTGGTGTCAACTTGGAAGAGTACGGTTTGGCTATGCTCAAGGCTGGTACGAACTTGGCAAGCAAATCTGCTGAAGAATTGATTGACATCGATGCTAAGACCTTTGAACTCAATGGAAATAAGGTTCGTGTAGCTCAAGTAAACACAGTTGATATCGCTGAAGTCTTGGAACGCCAAGCAGAAATCGAAGCAGCAATGCAAGCAGCTAATGCAGCAAACGGCTACTCAGACTTTGTCTTGATGATTACAGACATCGTCAATTCAAACTCAGAAATCCTTGCTCTTGGGTCAAACATGGACAAGGTCGAAGCAGCTTTCAACTTCAAACTTGAAAACAACCACGCTTTCCTTCCAGGTGCTGTTTCACGTAAGAAACAAGTGGTGCCTCAGTTGACTGAAAGCTTTAATGGGTAATTCTTAAGGAATATTTGGAACTGTTAATTTGACTATTTATAGAAGGTGATAGCATGATGCGATTGATTGAAGGACTGCGCTTTTTGGTTGAGGTTGTGGCAATCCTTGGTCTTTTCTCCGTATCTGTGATACAAATTTCTTGGCTGGAAAAATTCCTATTTTTTCTTCTAGCAGTTCTATTAATCTTATTTTGGGCGCGATACATGGCACCAAAATCTCCATATGCTTTTAAAAAATGGCATCGCCTCGTTGCTGAGACATCGATTTTTATTTTGGTTAGTGGTAGTTTTTGGTATTTGTATGGATTGCAAATAGAAATCCTCTACTTAGCTCTGTCTTTTGGAAGTTTGGTGCTACTTTATTATTTTCAGCTAGAGTGATTCTTATAATATAGTTAATGAATTATTTAAATGGTAATTATTTGACTGGAGATTGACACGAGAAAACAGTGTTTTCCATATAGCTAAAGGGGTTTCGGCTCCTTTTTTTCTAGGAGAGAAAGATGTTAGAAAATGGCGATTTGATTTTTGTGAAGGACCTTTCAGATATGGGTCAGGCCATCCAGGTTTCTACTGGGAACTATAGTCATGTAGCAATCTTTTTGGACGGTTTCATCTACCATGCTAGTGGGAAAGCTGGTGTCATTTGTCAAGAATCGACTGAATTTTTTGAATCGAGTCATCTCTACGATCTCTATACCTACCCAGATATAGAAACTGATTTGGTGAAGGAGAGAGCTAGCAAACATTTAGGTGCCCCCTATAATGCCTCTTTTTATCCAGATGGGTCTGGTTTTTATTGCTCCCAGTATATCGCGGAAATTCTTCCTATTTTTGAGACTATTCCGATGCAATTTGGGGACGGGGAGCAGGAGATTAGTGATTTTTGGAGAGAATACTACAGGAAACTTGAACTTCCTGTGCCTCTGAACCAGCCAGGGACCAATCCTAGTCAACTAGCAGCATCTCCTCTTTTAGAATGTAAAGAAAGGAATCTTCATGATTCAGATTTTTAATCCTTCTCGTTTGACTCGGCAGCCATTTTTTATAGATTTGGTGGACTATCTGGACCAGCATAACGATGTGATTCTACGAGAAATCAAAGCTCAGTTTCCAGATGTGGCAGTTGATAAATTTATGGAAGAGTTTATCAAGGCAGGCTTGATCCTAAGGGAAAACAAACGCTATTTTCTCAATCTCCCTTTTTTAGAATCTACGGATAATTTAGCCCTTGACCAAGAAATTTTTGTCAGAGAGGATAGTCCAGTTTATCAAGCTTTGCTGAAGAAGACTTTTGAGACAGAATTGCGCAATCAAACCAATGCCGCCATTTTAGTCGAACGTACGGACTTTGCAAGAGAAAAGATGACCCTATCCAACTATTTCTACAAGGTCAAGCACCAATATCCTTTGACGGAAAAACAGCAGGAACTCTATGCCATTTTGGGAGATGTCAATCCTGAGTATGCTCTCAAGTATATGACGACGTTTTTACTCAAGTTCCTCAAAAAGGACCAGCTCATGCAGAAACGGCGTGATATTTTCGTTGAGAGTTTAGTCGTCTTAGGCTATATTGTTCAAAACGAAGAAGGGAAGTATGAGTTGGCTGTTGATTTCGACAAGGAACGCTTGACTTTCTATTTGCCTTAATTGCTTGCTTTTGAGCAGATTATTTGACTTTGCTAAAGAATAAGCATAAACTGAATGTAAGCGATAACGTTTATCGTATTAAAAGCAAAGGAGACAGAACTATGTCACTTGAAAATAAATTGGATCAAGCAACTGGTGCTATCAAAGAAGGATTTGGTAAAGTTACTGGTGATAGCAAGACAGAAGCAGAAGGTACTGTTGAAAAAACAGTTGCCAAAGCAAAAGAAGTTGTTGAAGATGCTAAAGGTGCTGTAGAAGGTGCCGTTGAAGGTCTTAAAAATTCATTTAAGAAAGAAGACTAAAAAAATCAAGGGAATGTTTCCCTTGATTTTTTTATAGATAACATTCTGCGATAGCTGCGTCTCCAGGATAGTCTTCTTTCTTTCCTTGGACGATTTGGTAACAATCAGCTCCCTTACCAGCAATAATCACGGCATCTAGTTCTTGATTTGTGATGGCCATCGCTGCCTTGATGGCTTCTTCACGATCGGCAATCTTTTCAACAGGATGATTGATGTAGCTGCTGATTTCTTCAGCAATGGCCATTGGATCTTCATAGTTGGGATCATCAGCGGTGAGAAAGACTTGAATCTCAGGATGTTGATTGAGAAGGATTCCAAAGTCTTTGCGACGACTTTCACCCTTGTTTCCAGTCGAACCGAGAACCAGGGCAATCTTTCCAGTTTGATGGGTTTCAACAACATTGATGAGTTTTTTCAGACTGTCCCCGTTGTGGGCATAGTCGATGAAGACCTTAGCGCCATTTTTCTGTGTGAGGACTTCCATACGTCCAGGGACGCGGGTTGCAGCGATTCCTTTTTTGATGTCCTCCAGACTGGCACCTAGACGGAGGCAGGCAAGTCCTGCAGCGACTGCATTTTCTTGATTGAAGTGACCTATGAGTTGGATATCATAATCACCAGCGAGTTTACCTGTAGCGGAAAAGCTAAAGGCTTTGGAATTCTCGATTTGGTTACTTGACTGGCTACCATAGAAGTCATGTTCTTGATCTTCCACTTGTTCTTTCAATACAGAAAAGTGGTCCATGTCGCTATTAATGACAACTGCTCGGCTATTTTTCATCAAGAGACGTTTGTGATAGAAGTAGTCTTCAAAGCTAGGATGCTCAATCGGACCGATATGGTCAGGAGTGATGTTAAGAAAGACACCTACATCAAAGGTCAGGCCATAGACTCGATGAACAAGATAGGCTTGGCTAGAGACTTCCATTACAAGATGGGTTCGACCATTCTGAACAGCCTGAGCCATCATGTCGAAAAGATCGATATTTTCAGGTGTTGAGAAGGAAGATTTAAAGAATGTCTCGCCATCCAGAGTTGTGTTCATAGTTGACAAGAGAGCTGTTGGGTAGCGTTGAGATAGGATGTGGTAAGCAAAGTAAGCTGCTGTTGTCTTTCCTTTTGTCCCTGTGAAAGCGAGAATTTTGAGTTTTTCTTGTGGATTGCCATAAAATTCCATAGCAATCAAACTCATGGCTTTTTTGATATCGTTCACAATGATGACGGGGATACCGACTTCGTAGTCCTTTTCTGCGACATACCAAGCTAAGCCTTGCGTTATAGCGGATAGGAGGTATTCTTTTTTAAAAGCAGCGCCTTTGGCAAAAAAAAGAGTGCCTTCTTTTACTTTTCTGCTGTCATAACTGATGCTATCAAAAACAACTTCACTGTAGTTGTAGTGGTAATGTCCTTGGTCAATAATCTCGCGAAAAAGGCCATCTTTCTTTAAAATATCTAATACGGTTTCAATCTTAATCATACTTTCTATTATAAACTTCAAGCCCGAATTTTACAAGTAACAAGGAAAAGTTTATAATGGAAGGTAAGGAACTTTTCCTAGTTATCAAAATTGAATGAGGAAGCTATGTCTAACGAAAACAATCACCAGCAAGCCCAGATGTTGCGAGGGACTGCTTGGCTAACAGCTAGTAACTTTATTAGTCGCCTCCTTGGTGCTATCTATATTATTCCCTGGTATATCTGGATGGGGACCTATGCTGCTAAGGCAAACGGCCTCTTTACCATGGGCTACAATATTTACGCATGGTTCTTGTTGATTTCAACAGCGGGTATCCCAGTTGCGGTCGCAAAACAAGTGGCTAAATACAATACCATGCGAGAAGAAGAACACAGCTTTGCCTTGATTCGGAGTTTCCTAGGCTTTATGACTGGTTTGGGACTGGTCTTTGCCTTGGTCTTGTATCTCTTTTCTCCATGGTTAGCAGATTTGTCAGGTGTGGGGAAAGACCTGATTCCTATCATGCAGAGTTTGGCTTGGGCGGTCTTGATTTTCCCATCTATGAGTGTCATCCGGGGCTTCTTCCAAGGGATGAACAATCTGAAACCCTATGCTATGAGTCAAATCGCTGAGCAGGTGATCCGTGTTATCTGGATGTTGATGGCAACCTTCTTCATTATGAAGATGGGTTCTGGTGACTACCTATCAGCCGTTACCCAATCGACCTTTGCGGCCTTTGTGGGGATGGTGGCAAGTTTTGCAGTTTTGATCTACTTCCTTGCCCAAGAAGGTTTGCTCAAAAGAGTCTTTGAAACACGGGATAAGATCAATAGTAAGCGACTCTTAGTCGATACTATCAAGGAAGCCATTCCCTTTATCCTAACAGGATCAGCCATTCAGCTCTTCCAGATTTTAGACCAAATGACCTTTATTAATAGTATGAAGTGGTTTACCAACTATAGCAATGAAGACTTGGTTGTCATGTTTTCTTATTTTTCTGCCAATCCGAATAAAATTACCATGATCTTAATCTCTGTAGGGGTTTCCATTGGGAGTGTCGGCTTGCCACTGTTGACGGAAAACTATGTAAAAGGAGACTTGCAGGCGGCGGCTCGCCTAGTCCAAGATAGCCTCACCATGCTCTTCTTATTTCTATTGCCGGCAACGGTTGGAGTGGTCATGGTAGGGGAGCCTCTTTATACAGTCTTTTACGGTAAGCCAGATAGTCTGGCCATGGGCTTATTTGTCTTTGCAGTTTTGCAGTCTACTATCCTAGGATTGTATATGGTCTTGTCTCCTATGCTTCAGGCCATGTTCCGAAACCGCAAGGCAGTTCTTTACTTTATCTATGGTTCCATTGCTAAGATCGTCTTGCAATTGCCAACCATTGCTATTTTCCACAGCTACGGTCCTTTGATTTCAACGACTATCGGCTTGATTATTCCGAATGTCTTGATGTACCGAGATATCTGCCAGGTAACGGGTGCTCGTCGAAAGATTATCTTGAAGCGAACCATTTTGATTACCATTTTGACCCTTGTCATGTTTATCCTAGTTGGCTTCTTGCAGTGGATAATCGGTTTTGTCTTCCAACCAAGTGGACGTTTCTGGAGTTTCCTTTATGTGGCTCTCATCGGAGGGCTTGGAGGAGGTCTTTATGGTTTGATGAGCCTACGGACACGACTCTTGGACAAGATAATTGGCAAAACTCAAGCAGACCGACTACGTACACGATTGAAAATATCGTAAAAGATTTATAAATAAAAGTAATAAATTTAACCTTTCTTTAACAGAAAGGTTTTTATACTACATTTTTCTTAAAAAAAGAGAACTTTTTCTAAAATTAAGAGCAAAAAATATGCTTTTTTAAGTTTTTCTTCAGAAATTACTTGACTAAATAAAACTAAAGCTGTATAATAAGACAAAACTTTTAAACAGGAGGTTCTGGAAATGAAAAAGTCTAAGGCCAAGTATCTGACACTTGCAAGTGTCGTGTTAAGCGCAGGTATCTTACTGAGCGCATGTGGAAATTCAAGTAGCGCTTCTAAAACATATAACTATGTTTATTCGAGCGATCCATCTAGTTTGAACTATCTTGCAGAAAACCGTGCAACAACTACCGACATCGTGACCAATTTGGTGGATGGGTTGATGGAAAATGACCAATATGGTAACTATGTTCCATCGTTGGCAGAGGATTGGACTGTTTCTCAGGACGGTTTGACCTATACTTACAAATTGCGTAAGGATGCAAAATGGTATACTTATGAGGGTGAAGAATATGCCCCTGTAACGGCCCAAGACTTTGTGACAGGTTTGAAATATGCTGCTGATAAAAAATCCGAAGCCTTGTACCTGGTTCAAGACTCTGTAGCAGGTTTGGATGACTATATCAACGGGAAAACAACTGACTTTTCAACTGTCGGTGTCAAGGCGATTGACGACCAAACAGTTCAGTACACTTTGACACGTCCAGAATCTTATTGGAATTCTAAAACAACTTCAACCATTCTCTTCCCTGTCAATGCAGATTTCTTAAAATCAAAAGGGGATGACTTTGGTAAGGTAGACCCTTCTAGTATTTTGTACAATGGACCTTTCTTGATGAAATCTTTTGTTTCAAAATCTGTTATCGAATTCAAGAAAAATCCCAACTACTGGGATGAAAAAAATGTCTTTGTGGATGGTGTGAAATTGGCCTATTATGATGGTAGTGACCAAGATGCACTAGCACGTAACTTTGTAGAAGGAGTCTATAGCTACGCGCGTCTCTATCCAAATAGCTCAAGCTTTGAAGGCATTAAAGAGAAGAACAAGGATAACATCATCTATAGTATGCAAAACGCAACTTCTTATTACTTGAACTTCAACTTGGACAGAAAGTCTTATAACTTCACGTCTAAATCTTCAGATATCGAAAAGAAATCAACCCAAGAAGCAGTTCTGAATAAAAACTTCCGTCAAGCCTTCAACTATGCTTATAACCGTACAGCCTATGGAGCACAATCTCAAGGGGAGGACGGAGCGACAAAGATTATTCGTAACTTGGTTGTACCTCCAACATTTGTAAGTATCAACGGAAAAGACTTTGGCGATGTTGTTTCAGAAAAGATGGTCAACTATGGCCAAGAATGGCAAGGAATCAACTTTGCAGATGCACAAGACCCATACTACAATCCTGATAAAGCTAAAGCTAAATTTGCAGAAGCTAAGAAAGAATTGGAAGCTAAGGGTGTGCAATTCCCAATCCACTTGGATGTAACAGTTGACCAATCAGCTAAAAAAGGTGTACTTGAAGCGAGCTCTTTGAAACAATCCATCGAATCTGTTCTAGGAGCTGAGAATGTGGTTATCGATATCCAACAATTATCAACAGATGACTACGATAATTCTGGCTACCTCGCTCAAACTGCAGCTCAAAAAGACTTTGATATCTATAATGGTGGTTGGAGTGCGGACTACTTGGATCCATCAAGTTATCTTGATATCTTAAATGTCAATAACGGTGGTATGTTGCAAAACCTTGGTCTAGAACCAGGTGAGGTCAATGACAAGGCTAAGGCAGTTGGTCTGGATACTTACACTCAAATGTTAGAGGAAGCGAATAAGGAGCAAGAACCAGCAAAACGTTATGAAAAATATGCTGAAGTTCAAGCTTGGCTCGTTGATAGCGCCCTTGCTATTCCAAACGTTTCTCAGGGTGGGACACCGACCTTGAGAAAGACAGTTCCATTCTCATCACCATTCTCACAAGCTGGAAATAAGGGTGTCGAATCATACAAGTATCTCAAGTTACAAGATAAGACTGTAACGGCTGATGAGTATGAAAAAGCTAAAGAAAAATGGCTGAAAGAAAAAGAAGAATCAAATAAAAAAGCCCAAGAAGAACTGGCAAAACACGTTAAATAACCAGTCTATTCAACAGGAAAAACGATAGTTTCTAAAGGAACTATCGTTTTTATATAGTTTGAAACTATAACTAGCTCTTGAAAACAAGAAAATGAGTTAGTGAAAATAAGTGGTACAATAGTTACTATAGATTTGGAGGTATTGTATGAGCAAAGAACTACACATCAACACAATTTTGGCCCAGGCTGGGATCAAGTCAGATGAGGCTACAGGTGCCTTGGTAACACCGCTTCATTTTTCAACCACTTATCAGCATCCGGAATTCGGTCAGTCTACGGGATTTGACTATACCCGTACCAAAAACCCAACTCGCAGTAAGGCGGAGGAAGTCTTGGCGGCAATCGAATCAGCAGACTATGCCCTAGCGACAAGCTCAGGTATGGCTGCGATTGTACTAGCTTTTAGTGTTTTTCCAGTAGGAAGTAAAGTCTTGGCTGTGCGTGATCTTTATGGAGGCTCTTTCCGTTGGTTCAACCAAGTGGAGCAAGAAGGCCGTTTCCATTTTACCTATGCCAATACTGAAGCAGAGTTGATTACTGAGTTAGAGAAAGATGTGGATGTTCTCTATATTGAAACACCAACTAATCCCTTGATGTTGGAATTTGATATTGCCAAACTAGCCAAACTAGCTCATGCCAAGGGTGCCAAGGTAGTGGTGGACAATACCTTCTACAGTCCGATTTACCAACGTCCGATTGAAGATGGTGCGGATATCGTTCTTCATTCTGCCACCAAGTATCTAGCAGGGCACAATGATGTCTTAGCTGGGGTGGTTGTGACTAATAGTTTAGAACTATATGAACAACTTTTCTATAATCTCAATACGACAGGTGCGGTCTTGTCACCATTTGATAGTTATCAGTTGATTCGTGGTCTTAAAACTCTGCCTCTTCGTATGGAGCGTTCTACAGCCAATGCCCAAGAAGTGGTTGCCTTTTTGAAGGATTCACCTGCTGTCAAGGAAGTGCTCTATACTGGACGTGGGGGTATGATTTCCTTTAAAGTAGTGGATGAAAAGCGTATTCCTCATATTTTAAATAGCTTGAAGGTCTTCTCTTTTGCTGAGAGTTTGGGTGGGGTAGAGAGTCTCATTACCTATCCAACGACGCAAACCCATGCGGATATTCCGGCAGAAGTACGTCACTCCTACGGTTTGACAGACGACCTCTTGCGCTTGTCTATTGGGATAGAAGATGCTAGAGATTTGATTGCGGACTTGCGCCAAGCTTTGGAAGGATAAGACAGATATGGGGAAATATGATTTTACAAGCCTGCCCAATCGTTTTGGACACCATACTTATAAATGGAAAGAAGCGGAAGCTGATCGAGAAGTTCTACCAGCCTGGATAGCAGATATGGACTTTGTGGTTTTGCCTGAGGTTCGACAAGCTGTACAAGCCTACGCAGATCAGTTGGTCTATGGCTATACTTATGCTAGTGATGCTTTGATTCAGTCGGTTCAGGACTGGGAAGTCAGTCAACACGGGTATCACTTTGACAAGGATTCCCTCGTCTTTATCGAGGGGGTGGTACCAGCTATTTCAACAGCTATTCAAGCCTTTACAAAAGAAGGAGAGGCTGTTCTGATTAACACACCAGTCTATCCCCCTTTTGCTCGCAGTGTCAAACTCAACAATCGCCGGTTGATTACCAATTCTTTGGTGGAAAAGAATGGTCTGTTTGAGATTGACTTTGACCAGTTGGAGAAGGATATGGTGGAAGAGGATGTGAAGCTTTATATCCTTTGCAATCCTCACAATCCTGGTGGACGTGTTTGGGAAAAGGAAGTGTTAGAAAAGATTGGTCATCTCTGCCAAAAACATGGTGTTTTGTTGGTTTCAGATGAGATTCACCAAGATTTGGCCCTCTTTGGTCACAAACACCAGTCTTTCAACACCATTGATCCTGCTTTTAAAGACTTTGCCCTTATTTTGAGTAGTGCCACTAAAACCTTTAATATTGCTGGGACCAAAAATTCTTATGCAGTTATTGAAAATCCAAAGCTTCGAGTGGCTTTCCAAAAACGCCAGTTGGCCAATAACCAACATGAAATTTCAGGCTTGGGGTATTTGGCGACAGAAGCTGCCTACCGTTATGGCAAGGACTGGTTAGGAGAGTTAAAAGAAGTCATTGAGGACCACATTAGCTATGTAGTGGATGTTTTGGGCGACGAAACCAAGATTCAGGTCATGAAAACACAAGGCACCTACTTGATCTGGCTTGATTTTTCAGCCTATGACCTAACGGATGATCGCTTGCAAGAGCTTTTGAAGAATGAAGCCAAGGTTATCTTGAACAGAGGTTTGGACTTTGGGGAGGAGGGGACTCTTCATGCCCGCCTCAATGTAGCCATGCCGAAGTCAGTACTAGAAGAGGTTTGTCAACGCATCGTGACCACTTTTGCTACACTTTAAAATCGAGCCTTCTAGGAGAAAAGTCTTCCTAGAAGGCTATTTTCATAGGGGAAAATGTGGTATAATGAAAAGATAAGATAAAGGGGTTACTATGGCTAAATTGATTCCAGGAAAGTTGCGCATGGAGGGTGTTACTCTCTATGAGACAGGCAACATTGAGATTATCAAGGAAAAAGGGAATCGCCTCTATACTCGTGTGGCGGGAGAAGACTTGCGCTACAGTTTAGAGGATGATCTTGTTTTTTGTGCTTGCGATTTTTTCCAAAAAAGAGGTTACTGTGTTCACCTCGCAGCGCTCGAGCATTATCTGAAGAACGATGAAGAAGGTCAGGTGATTCTACAAGCCTTAGAAAAAGGACATGAAGAGCAAGAAGAGGTCGAAACCAAGGTTAGTTTTGGTGGCGGTTTTTTGGAGCGTATCCAACCTCAGAAGAGAGAGAAAATCTACACTTTGTCGGCACAAGGCCAGGTGGAAGCTGGAACCAATCGCCTCCTTTGGACTCTCCGAATCGGTTTAGTTGATAGTCAAAAATATTATGTCATTCGTGATATCCCTCTCTTTTTGAAGGTCTTGGTCCATCGAAAGCCATATATGATTGGGAAACACTATGAAAATGAATTGTCTTGGGATGCTTTTGATACAGCTAGTCAAGATGTTCTTACTTTTTTATGTGGCTTGATTGAGGAGGGACTGAGTCAAGACCTCTTTTTCCCCAATCAAGGTCGTCACCTCTTTTTCCCTCTGACCTTTTTTGAGCAGGGAATGGAGTTGCTGATGAACTTGGAAGATTTTCATTTTGAACATCAGATTACTAGTTATGAAAATCTTCTCTTTCATGATTTAGATCCAGATGCGGAACTTTTCTCTTTTTCTGTGCAGGAGTTTCCCGATTATTTTGAGATGGAGATTTCTGAAAGTGAGCGAGTCAACGTATTCTATGGGGGAGCGGTTCTCTTTCGTAAGGGGAATCTTTATCTCTTAAACCCTGAACAAATCAGCCTTCTAAAGGAACTCAAGGAGCTCCCTCGGGAGGAAAGAGGGAGAAAATGCCTCCAGTTTGACAACAGTGATCGTGACCGCCTAGCCGCCTGTCTGCCTTTATTTGGACAGCTGGGCACAGTTTCTGCTCCTGAGCGCTTGCAAATCAGACCCTTTTCACCAATCTTTTACTTTGATAGGGAGGATGACGGCCGCATCCGCTTGGATATCCAGTTTGACTATGGAGATGTTAAGGTGACTAGTCGTCAACAGCTGGAACAATTACCATTTTCAAGCGATGCCGTCTTGGAAAACCAGCTATTTCAAGTCTGTTTAGGGGCTGGTTTTGAGGCTGATTTTCAGTCTTGGAGACAGGCTTTGAAGCCAGAGGCAGTTTATTCTTTCTTTCACCATACGATTCCAGCTTTTGAGAAGTTGGGTCAGGTCTTCTTATCTGATGAGATGAATCAGCTCTACAGCGTCCAAGCTCCTCAGGTTCAGATTGAGTCCAAGGGAGGATTGTTGGAAATCCAATTTGATTTCCAAGGGATTGCCCAAGAAGAGATTGATCAAGCTCTTAAAGCCCTGACCAGCAATCAGGATTTCTATATCAGTTCTTCTGACCAAGTGTACTTTTTTGATGAGGAAACCAAGCAGATTCGTCAAAATTTGCAGGAACTGGGGGTTGAGCTAAAAGATGGTTCTTTTCATGCTCGAAAATCTCTGGCTTATAGCCTTTCTCAGCTTTTCGAAGGTCGAGATCGGATCTCCTTCTCGGAAGAATTTCAGCATTTAGCTCATGATTTGACCCATCCAGAGGACTTTCCTTTGGGAGATATACGGGTGCAGGCGAGTTTGAGAGACTATCAGGAAAAGGGTGTTCGTTGGCTCCAGATGCTTCATCACTATGGTTTTGGTGGCATTCTGGCAGATGATATGGGACTGGGAAAAACACTGCAAACCATTGCTTTTTTGACCAGTCAGGTGACCGAAGAAAGTCGGGTCTTGATTTTGGCTCCGTCAGGTTTGATCTACAATTGGGCAGATGAATTCAGGAAATTTGCCCCACAGTTGGATTTGGCTGTCGTTCATGGTTTGAAAGCGAATCGAGAAGCGATTCTTTCTGAAAATCACCAAATCTATGTAACTAGCTATGCAACCTTTCGTCAAGACAGCGAGCTTTATCAAGAGATGGCTTTTGATTTTCTCTTCTTAGATGAAGCCCAGGTCATGAAAAATGCCCAGACCAAGATTGCTCAGAGTTTGCGCCAGTTTGTGGTGCCAGCAGTTTTTGCTTTGTCGGGTACGCCCATTGAAAACCATCTAGGAGAGTTGTGGTCTATCTTTCAAATTGTGCTTCCGGGGCTCTTGCCAAGTAAAAAGAAGTTTATGAAATTACCGGCTGAGCGAGTCGCGCAGTTTATCAAGCCCTTCGTCATGAGGCGTAAGAAAGAAGAAGTCCTAACAGAACTGCCTGATCTGATCGAAGTCGTCTATAAAAATGAACTGGAAGACCAGCAGAAAGCCATCTATCTGGCCCAGTTGCAACAGATGCGAGACCGCCTAGCGCAAGTGACAGATCAAGAATTCCAGAGAAGTCGGGTAGAAATCTTATCTGGCCTCATGCGATTGCGCCAAATCTGCGATACTCCAGCCCTCTTTATGGACGATTACCAGGGAGCTAGTGGTAAATTGGATAGTCTCCGAGATTTATTACTACAAGTGGCTGATGGTGGGCATCGGGTCTTGATTTTCTCCCAGTTCAAAGGAATGTTGGAAAAAATCGAGAAAGAACTCCCAGACTTGGGCTTGACCTCCTTCAAAATCACAGGTTCAACTCCTGCTCATGACAGACAGGAGATGACTAAGGCCTTTAACCAAGGGGAAAGAGATGCCTTTCTCATCTCCCTTAAGGCGGGTGGTGTTGGTCTCAATCTAACGGGAGCTGATACGGTCATTTTAGTTGACCTTTGGTGGAATCCCGCTGTCGAAGCCCAGGCTATCGGACGAGCCCACCGCATGGGGCAGGAGCAGATGGTCGAGGTCTATCGTTTGATTACCAAAGGAACCATTGAAGAAAAAATCCAAGAACTTCAAGAACAAAAGAAACATTTGGTTTCCCAAGTTTTAGATGGTACGGAGTCGCGTGCGAGTCTCAGTCTGGCAGAAATTCGTGAAATTTTGGGAATTTCTGAAGCCAGCACTTGAAAAATCAAGACAATACGCTATAATGAAGTGTTGAAAGGAAATACAAAATGAAACAGGATAGATTTCCATTGGTGTCAGATGATGAGATCATGCTGACCAAAATGCCAGTCATGGACTTATACGATGAGTCAGACTTTATTAGCAATATCAAAGGTGATTACCGCGATAAGAACTATTTGGAATGGTCTCCTATCAATGAGGAAGAAACCGTAGTTTCTCCAGTGATTAACAAGGAGTCAAAGCCAAGTCCAGAACCTAAAAAAGTTGAAAAGACTTATGCAGAGTTGGCTCGAGAAGAGGCGCGTGCGGACTTGAAGAAGAAACGTTCAGCCAAGTATTTGACTCAGGATGTTAGTCATACCAGACGACACAATGGTTCAACACTTGTTCGTCAAGGAAACCAACCAACAGCACCATTTCAAAAGGAAAATCCTGGTGAGTTTGCCAAATTTAGCAAAAACTTGAGCCAGTCTCACTATATCTTAGCTGAGGAGGTTGGCCAAGTGGCGAATCCAACTCCGAAAAACCAAACGGAAAAAGCTAAAAAGAACAACTACGATTTTCTAAAGAAGAGTCAAATCTATAATAAAAAGAATAAGCAAACAGAACAGGAACGTCAGGTTGCCCAAGAGTTGAATCTGACAAGAATTACTGAGTAGGGGAGAAAAGCATGTCAAAAACATATCATTTTATTGGAATCAAGGGATCAGGGATGAGTGCCCTAGCCTTGATGTTGCACCAAATGGGACACAAGGTTCAAGGTTCAGACGTTGAAAAATACTACTTTACTCAACGTGGTCTAGAGCAGGCAGGGATTGCCATTCTTCCTTTTGATGAAAAGAACCTACAAGGTGATGTGGAGATTATCGCTGGGAATGCCTTCCGTCCAGATAACAACGTTGAAATAGCCTATGCAGATCAAAATGGTATCAGCTACAAACGTTACCACGAATTCCTAGGTAGCTTTATGCGCGACTTTGTCAGCATGGGAGTGGCAGGAGCACATGGAAAAACTTCAACGACAGGTATGCTGTCACATGTCTTGTCTCACATCACAGACACCAGTTTTTTGATTGGAGACGGGACAGGTCGCGGTTCAGCCAATGCCAAATATTTTGTCTTTGAATCAGACGAATATGAGCGTCATTTCATGCCTTACCACCCAGAATACTCTATCATCACCAACATTGACTTTGACCATCCAGACTACTTTACAAGTCTAGAGGACGTTTTCAATGCCTTTAACGACTATGCCAAACAAATTACCAAAGGTTTGTTTGTATATGGTGAAGATCCTGAGTTGCGTAAGATCACAGCCAATGCGCCAATCTATTACTATGGGTTTGAAGCTGAGGGCAATGACTTTGTAGCTAGCGATCTTCTTCGTTCTACGACTGGTTCGACATTCACCGTTCATTTCCGTGGTCAAGAGTTGGGTCAATTCCACATTCCAACCTTTGGTCGTCACAATATTATGAATGCGACAGCTGTTATTGGTCTTCTTTACACAGCTGGTTTTGATTTGAACTTGGTCCGTGAACACTTGAAAACCTTTGCAGGTGTTAAGCGTCGTTTCACTGAGAAAATTGTCAATGATACAGTGATTATTGATGACTTTGCCCACCATCCAACAGAAATCATTGCGACCTTGGATGCGGCTCGTCAAAAATACCCAAGCAAGGAAATCGTGGCAATCTTCCAACCACATACTTTTACAAGAACCATTGCCTTGTTGGACGAATTTGCCCATGCTTTGAATCAAGCAGACGCCGTCTACCTAGCGCAAATCTATGGATCAGCTCGTGAGGTGGACCATGGTGATGTCAAAGTAGAAGACTTAGCCAATAAAATTAACAAGAAACACCAGGTTATCACTGTTGAAAATGTTTCTCCACTCCTAGACCATGATAATGCTGTTTACGTCTTTATGGGTGCTGGAGATATCCAAACCTATGAATATTCATTTGAACGTCTCTTGTCTAACTTGACAAGCAATGTCCAATAAGGAAAACAGATGGAAATTCCAATCACTATAAGGCAAGCTACCCTATCAGATTTAGAAGAAATGTTGGCGATTGAAGAAGCCAATCCTTCATCAGAAGAGACACTTAGCCACCAATCCTTAGAAGAGAGTATCCGCAAGACTGCGGGTACCTTTCTTGTAGCTGGGGATGAAAATCAGCTCGTGGGCTATGTTTTGGGAGAAGCTCAGTCTCTTCATCCCAAATGGATAGAAGTAAAATCCTTGACTATTCATCCTGACCATTGGGGACAGGGGCTGGGAACTCTTCTTCTTGCAGCCTTGAAACAGGTGACAGTCGAACTAGATTATCAAGGTATTCTTTTGCAGAGTCCTGATGAACTACTATCATATTTTGAAATGAATGGCTTTGTTGAAGAAGAAGTGACCGAGAGTCATTATGGCAGTGGCTCTGAATGGTATCTGATTTGGGGAAATCCCTTTTATCAGGAGGAAATATGAAAATCAGACAAGCAAGATTTTCGGATTTAGATCGGATTATAGAGATAGAGCTGGAGAATTTTTCACTGGAGGAAGCCATTCCTCGTTCGGTCTTTGAGGCCCATTTGCAGGAAATTCAGACCAGTTTTCTGGTAGCTGAAAAAGAGGGGAATATTCTTGGTTATATCGAAGGTCCAGTCGTCCCACACCGCCATCTACATGATCAGTCATTTACAGAAGAAATAAAAGACTATAGCCATCAACCTGGAGGTTATATTTCTGTGACTTGCCTATCTATTGCCAAGGAAGCACAAGCTTTGGGAGTGGGGAAAAGACTATTAAGGGCTTTGAAAGAAGTCGCTTTAGAACATGAGCGAGAGGGCATTAATCTGACGTGTCATGATTACCTTATCGCCTATTATGAAAAGCACGGCTTTGTTAATGAAGGAATATCCCAGTCAAACTTTGCTGGGGAAACATGGTATGATATGGTCTGGCAGCCTGAAAATCAATAAAACTAGCTAGGGAATGCCCTAGTTGGTTGCTTTTCTACGACTTTTAAGATATAATATTATGGATTGTCAACAAGGAGGTAATGCTTTTGACTGAAAAATCAAGAGAAGAAGAAAAATTAAGCTTTAAAGAGCAGATTCTACGTGATTTAGAAAGAGTAAAAGAACAAGATAGAAGAGAGAAAGAAGTAGAGATTCCAAATCTGATGGCTTCATCATCTCAAGCTAGTTCAGCAACTCCTTCAGATCTTGAACCAGAAACATCAACAGAAGAGTTGATGGCTGATTCCCTGTCTGTTGTCGATAAAATTCTAAAGAATGCACCAAGTGTTCCTCCACTTTCAAGTGCTAGAACTGATAAAACGGATGACCAAGAAGAGAAAGAGATTAGACAGCCAATCATCGACAAGATTGAAGTTGTAGAATCTGAAGAACCTCTAGTAGAGCCGATTCATCTGGCTGAAGAACCTGTAGTGGAACCCGTTCAACCTAAGGTAGAACCAGTTGAGCTTAAACCCGAAGAAAAAGAATTTAACGATACTCCGACTAAGGTTGCCGTAACCTATAAAACAGAAGACAAGAAAGAGGAAATCACCCCAGGGATGCCTGAAAGAGTAGAGCCTGTTTCTACAGAATCTAGCAGTGGATTAGCTGATGCTCCGCGTCGTAGTCGTCGTCAAGGTGCAACATCAACTAAGAAAAAGAAAAAATCAAAAGCCAAAGGTTGCCTAGTAACAGTTCTAGTTCTCCTAGTACTCGTTGCAGTCGGTGGTTACTTTGGTTATGGTTACGTTCAAGATTCTTTGAAACCTGTTGATGCGAGCTCTAAGGACTATGTAACGGTTCAAATCCCAGACGGAGCAAACGTTCAAGAAATTGGAAGCACCTTGGAAAAATCTGGTTTGGTTAAACATGGACTGATCTTTAGCCTTTATGCTAAATACTATAGCCATGCTAACTTGAAGTCAGGTTATTACAACTTGAAGAAGAGTATGAGTACGGATGAGTTGATTCAAGAATTGCAAAAAGGTGGGACTCCTGAAGCTCAGGCACCTGTTCTTGCAAACTTGACCATTCCAGAAGGCTATACATTAGAGCAAATCGCTCAAACAGTAGGACAACTTCAAGGTGAATTTAAAGAACCTCTTACTGCGGATGCTTTCTTGGCAAAAGTTCAAGATGAGACCTTTATCTCACAATTAGTAGCCAAGTATCCAAACCTACTTGGAAGTCTTCCAACAAAAGACAGTGGCGTTCGTTATCGTCTTGAAGGCTACCTTTTCCCAGCAACCTATACGATCAAAGACAGCACAACTGTTGAAAGTTTGATTGATGAGATGGTAGCTGCTATGGACAAGGCTATGTCACCATACTACGCTACGATCAAAGAAAAGAATCTGACAGTTAATGAATTGCTCAGCATTGCTTCTCTTGTCGAAAAAGAAGGTGCTAAGACCGAAGACCGCAAGAAAATCGCAGGTGTCTTCTATAACCGCTTGAATGTCGGTATGCCACTTCAAAGTAATATCGCTATCCTATATGCTCAAGGAAAACTTGGTCAAAAGATTAGTTTAGCAGATGACGCTGGAATTGATACAACGATTGATTCACCATACAATGTTTACACACACCTTGGCCTCATGCCTGGACCGGTTGATAGCCCAAGTTCGGATGCGATTGAAGCAAGTGTAAACCAGACAAAGAGTGAGTACTTGTACTTTGTAGCCAATGTTGAAGACGGTAAAGTATACTTTGCAACAACAAAAGAAGAACATGATCAAAACGTTGCAGAGCATATCAATAGCAAGTTACCTCAAGCAAGTAGTTCAAACTAAAATTATGTGGTTTTCCACATAATTTTGTTTTAAAAAAGAAATAGAAAAGAAAGTTAAAAAAATGGCAGAAAAAACTTACCCAATGACCCTTGAAGAAAAGGAAAAACTAGAAAAAGAATTAGAGGAGTTGAAACTCGTTCGACGTCCCGAAGTCGTAGAGCGTATCAAGATTGCTCGTTCCTATGGAGACCTTTCAGAAAATAGTGAGTATGAAGCAGCGAAAGATGAACAAGCTTTTGTTGAAGGACAAATTTCAAGTCTAGAAACAAAAATTCGCTATGCTGAAATTGTTAATAGCGATGCAGTTGCCCAAGATGAGGTAGCAATCGGTAAAACAGTAACAATCCAAGAAGTCGGTGAAGACGAAGAAGAGGTCTACATCATCGTCGGTTCTGCAGGTGCAGATGCTTTTGCTGGTAAAGTATCAAATGAAAGTCCGATTGGCCGTGCTCTAATTGGCAAGAAGACTGGCGATACTGCAACGATTGAAACACCAGTTGGTAGCTATGATGTCAAAATCTTAAAGGTTGAGAAAACAGCCTAAATAGGATGAAAAAGGAGTAGTGAAGGTTTTGCCTTGCTCAACTCCTTTTTGGTTTTTTGGATAAATAGGAGACTATATGAGTTCAAATAAGAAGAAAAATAAAATGGAGCGTGGTTTAACCAATCGCCATGTTCAGGTGATGGCCATTGCGGGAACAATCGGAACCGGACTTTTCCTAGGTGCTGGTCGCTCTATCAGCCTTACAGGACCTTCTATCATCCTGATTTATATGATCACAGGAGCCTTTATGTTTTTGATGATGAGGGCTGTTGGAGAGATGCTGTATCAGGATCCCGAACAACATACCTTTATCAACTTTATCACCCGTCATTTGGGGAAAGGCTGGGGATATTTCTCAGTTTGGTCTTATTGGTTGTCAGTTGTTTTTATCGGTATGGCAGAAATCACTGCCATCTCAGACTATGTCCGCTTCTGGTTTCCCACCTGGCCTAGCTGGCTGATTCAGCTTGTCTTTTTAACGATTTTGGCTTTGGTCAATCTGATTGCAGTTAAGCTCTTTGGAGAAGTCGAGTTTTGGTTTGCTATGGTTAAGATTGTGGCGATTTTAGCCATGATTGCCACTGGGGTATTTATGGTTTTGACAGGCTTTAAGACACCGCATGGTGTTGCAAGCTTGGCAAATATCAGCGATCAGTTCTCTCTTTTTCCAAACGGAGTTATGAACTTTGTCATGGCCTTTCAAATGGTATTTTTTGCCTATCTGATGATTGAGTTTATCGGGGTGACAACTTCTGAAACAAAGAACCCTCGTCAGGTCTTGCCCAAAGCTGTTAAGGAAATTCCTCTCAGAATTATCTTCTTCTATGGGGGAGCTCTCATTGCGATTATGGCCATTATTCCTTGGTCTTATCTTAATTCTTCAGATTCTCCATTTGTAACGGTCTTTGAACTGGCGGGGATCAAGTGGGCAGCGGCTCTAATCAACTTTGTTGTATTGACCTCAGCAGCGTCTGCTCTTAACTCAACTCTCTACTCAACAGGGAGACACTTATATCAGATTGCCCATGATTCGCCCAATCGTTTCTTAAAGGCCATCAAGGTCGATACCCTTTCTCGCCACAATGTACCTCAAAATGCCATCATCGCCTCAGCGATCTTGATTGCTCTGGCTGCCTTTATCAACGTGCTACCAGGTGTTTCAGATGCCTTTGCTTTGATCACAGCATCCTCATCAGGTGTTTACATCGCGATTTATATCTTGATTATGGTGGCTCATCTAAAATACCGCAAGTCACAAGATTTCATGGCGGATGGCTACCTCATGCCTCAGTATCGCTTGCTTAATCCCCTAACCATTCTCTTTTTTGTCTTTGTTTTTGTGACTCTCTTTTTGCAAGAGTCGACTTTCATGGGGGCAGTTGGTTCTGCTATCTGGATCCTTGTTTTTGGGATTTATAGTCAGTGGAAATTTAGAAAATAAATCATGAACTCATCAACTCTGTTTGGTGAGTTTTCTAGTTTGACAGTCTATTGAAATAGGATTATAATCAAGCTGTAGTAGTTTATTAGGAGGTTTGGATGTACCTTAGATTGGAGAATATGGAATCCGAGAAAGCGAGAGAAATCGCGAATCAAATTCGTGCTTATAATCGTTCAAAAAGAGAAGAGGCTGAGAGCGAGCCACTGAATATTTATCTCGAAGACGAAAAGGGCAATCTCATGGCGGGCTTAGTAGCAGAGACTTTCGGAAATTGGTTGGAAATCGAGTATTTGTTTGTGAGAGAGGAATTACGGGGACAAGGAATTGGTTCAAAACTATTGGAGCGAGCAGAAAATGAAGCCAAGAATCGAAACTGTCGTTTTGCTTTTGTCAATACTTACCAGTTTCAAGCGCCAGATTTTTATATAAGCCATGGCTACAAGGAAGTCTTTACCTTGCAAGACTATCCCTACACAGGGCAGAGATACTATTACCAAAAAGATTTGTGACCTAGACTTCTTTCTTTTGGAGAGGAACTTAGCTAAGTATCAAAAAAGAACGAATACTCTTTATCATGTAAGATGGTAGAGAGTTTTTTGTCAATAAAATCTTACAAAATGACATTTATATATTGCATTGAGTTAGATATATGGTATAATGTTTTTAAAAGAAGCGCAACTTTTTAAAAATGTGAAGGAGGACGCTAGTGGCTAAAAATTTAAAATTAAAATTAGCTCGTGTGGAGCGTGATTTAACACAAGGGGATTTGGCAGAAGCTGTAGGTGTTACTAGGCAGACTATAGGCTTGATTGAAGCTGGGAAATACAATCCTAGTCTCTCCCTTTGCCAGTCAATTTGCAGATGCTTAGGCAAAACTTTAGATCAATTATTTTGGGAGGAAGAAGATGAAAAATAGATTTTTTTATTATCAATTACTAGACGAAAGAGAAGAACAACTGATGAATAAAGCGGGGGCTGAAAGTTTCTATATCTCTATAGCTTTCTTGCTTTTATCTTATATGATTGCAGTATTAGCACCAAGTCTTTTTAATCCGAGAATGATTCTCATCATTATCATTATTGGAACTTTTTACTTTTTCGGACGTGCTCGAGATTTGGGTGTGAACTACTATAGTCGTTTTCATTTTACAATTTTAGGGTGTTTGCTGGTAACTCTCGCTATTACGACTCTTTTGATGTTGCAGAATTATCAATTTAACATAGAAATTTATCAGCACAATTCTTTGAACGTTAAATACTTGTCTGCTTGGGTCATTACTTATCTGATTTACCTTCCTTGGGTTTTTATCGGTAATCTTGGCCTTAAAAGTTATGGCGAATGGGCTCAAAAAAAGTTTGAGCAAGATATGGATGAACTGGAGAATGGAGAATAGCTTGTTAGCTTTTTATCAATCTCGGTAAAATGTGTTATAATAGTACTAATTTATCGGATGGTGTGAAAGTGGTAGAATACTTTTATACCCTTGTAAAGTAGGAAGAAGGAAAACAGATGTATCCAGATGATAGTTTGACATTGCACACGGACTTGTACCAGATTAACATGATGCAAGTTTACTTTGACCAAGGGATTCACAATAAGAAGGCGGTCTTTGAAGTTTACTTCCGCCAGCAACCGTTTAATAACGGCTATGCGGTTTTTGCTGGTTTGGAAAGAATTGTACATTATCTTGAAGACTTACGCTTTTCAGATAGCGATATTGCCTACTTGGAGACGCTTGGGTATCATGGAGAATTCTTGGATTACCTACGAAATCTCAAGTTAGAACTAACGGTTCGTTCTGCTCAGGAAGGGGACTTGGTTTTTGCTAATGAGCCGATTGTGCAGGTTGAAGGACCTCTAGCCCAATGTCAATTGGTCGAAACGGCTCTTTTAAACATCGTTAACTTTCAAACCTTGATAGCGACAAAGGCAGCACGTATTCGTTCAGTCATTGAAGATGAGCCTTTGATGGAATTCGGAACACGTCGTGCGCAAGAAATGGATGCAGCTATCTGGGGAACACGCGCAGCCGTGATTGGTGGAGCCAATGGTACTAGTAATGTACGAGCAGGGAAGCTCTTTGGTATTCCTGTCTTAGGTACTCATGCTCATGCCTTGGTACAGGTCTATGGGAACGACTATAAGGCCTTTAAGGCCTATGCGTCAACCCATCGTGACTGTGTCTTTCTAGTAGATACTTATGACACGTTGCGTATCGGTGTGCCGGCTGCTATTCAGGTGGCGCGTGAGTTAGGTGATAAGATCAATTTTAAAGGCGTTCGTATCGACTCTGGGGATATTGCCTACATTTCCAAGAAAGTCCGTCAGCAACTAGACGAGGCCGGATTCACAGAGGCAAAGATCTATGCTTCTAATGACCTTGATGAAAATACCATCCTCAACCTCAAGATGCAAAAGGCCAAGATTGATGTCTGGGGTGTGGGTACCAAGCTGATTACAGCCTATGATCAGCCAGCTCTTGGGGCAGTTTATAAGATTGTTGCGATCGAAGATGGGAATGGTCAGATGCGCAATACCATCAAACTGTCTAATAATGCGGAAAAAGTATCGACGCCAGGTAAGAAGCAGGTATGGCGCATTACCAGTCGTGAAAAAGGCAAGTCAGAAGGCGACTACATTACTTATGACGGTGTGGATGTGAGCGACATGACAGAAATCAAGATGTTCCATCCAACTTATACCTACATCAAAAAGACCGTTCGTAATTTTGATGCTGTTCCTCTCTTGGTGGATATCTTTAAAGAAGGAACATTAGTTTACGATTTGCCTAGTTTGACTGACATTCAAGCCTATGCTCGTAAGGAATTTGACAAACTTTGGGATGAGTACAAACGGGTACTCAATCCGCAACACTATCCAGTGGATTTGGCGCGTGATATTTGGCAGGACAAAATGGACTTGATTGACAAGATGCGCAAAGAAGCTCTTGGTGAAGGAGAAGAAGAATGAGTTTGCAAGAGACCATTATCCAGCAACTGGGCGTCAAACCAGTGATTGATGCCCAGGAAGAAATTCGTCGTTCCATTGACTTCTTAAAGAGATACTTGAAAAAACACCCTTTTCTTAAAACCTTTGTACTAGGAATTTCTGGAGGACAAGACTCAACCTTGGCAGGGCGCTTGGCGCAATTAGCTATGGAAGAAATGCGAGCAGAGACAGGAGATGACAGCTACCAATTTATCGCTGTCCGTTTGCCATACGGAGTGCAAGCTGATGAAGAAGATGCTCAAAAAGCTCTTGCTTTCATCCAACCAGATGTCAGCTTGGTTGTGAATATCAAGGAATCAGCTGATGCCATGGCCTTAGCGGTAGAAGCTACAGGCAGTCCAATGACGGATTTTAACAAAGGAAATATCAAGGCTCGTAGCCGTATGATCGCTCAATATGCCCTAGCAGGAGCACATAGCGGAGCTGTCATTGGGACAGATCATGCAGCTGAAAACATCACAGGTTTCTTTACTAAGTTTGGTGACGGTGGTGCGGATATTCTCCCTCTTTACCGACTCAATAAACGCCAAGGGAAACAACTTTTGAAAGAGCTTGGCGCAGATTCTGCCCTCTATGAGAAAGTCCCCATCGCAGACCTTGAAGAAGATAAGCCGGGCTTGGCTGACGAAGTCGCACTTGGAGTCACTTACAATGAAATTGACGACTACCTCGAAGGAAAAACAATCAGCCCAGAAGCCCAAGCGACTATTGAAAACTGGTGGTACAAAGGCCAACACAAACGCCACCTACCCATCACCGTCTTTGATGACTTTTGGGAGTAAAAACTTCCAGTGGATCTTTTTACCCCGAGTTTAGAAATAAGAAAACGAGGAACCTCCATAGGAGGTTTTCAGCCCAAGTCTAAAAATAGGAAAACGAGGAAGGTCCAGTGGACCTTCTTCGCTTCTGGTCTTGAATAGAGAAGTAAGGCAGAACAATGGCAGTATAAACCTACTCCCAAAGATAGAAAGCGAGGTAACATTATGAAAGCAATCGGTACGCAAACCTTACAGACAGATCGTTTAATTTTGAGAAGATTTGTGGAGAGTGATGCGGAAGCCATGTTTCAAAATTGGGCTTCGTCTGCTGAGAATCTGACCTATGTCACCTGGGATCCTCACCCTGATGTTGAAGTGACTCGGAACTCGATTCGAAATTGGGTTGCATCCTATACTAATCCCAACTATTACAAATGGGCCATTTGTCTCAAAGAAAATCCTGAGCAAGTGATAGGAGATATCAGCATCGTTGAGCTGGATGAGAACGATTCTTCTTGTGAAATTGGGTATATTTTAGGAAAAAATTATTGGGGTCGTGGTATGATGACGGAGGCCTTGAAAGCTGTCTTAGACTTTTGTTTTACCCAAGCAGGATTTCAAAAGGTCAGAGCTCGTTACGCCAGTCTTAACCCAGCTTCAGGCCGTGTGATGGAGAAGGCTGGAATGTCCTATCTAAAAACTATTGCCAATGGTGTGGAGAGAAAAGACTACGTTGCGGACCTTATTTATTACCAGGTAAGTAGGGAAGACAGGTGATTTCTTTTCTGTTTCTATCAAAGTCAGACCTTGTCTGGCTTTTTTTGTACCAGATTTCTGAATAAACTGATTAAATTCCTATTTTTCCCTATCATTGTCCCTGTTTTTTCTGGAGTTTTGGAGCTATAATAGTCCTATCAAATCAAAGAATGGAGGAAGGTAATGGATACGATTATCTTTTTTATCAGTGTTTTTCTTGCTGGAATTCTTTCCTTCTTTTCTCCTTGTATTTTACCCTTGTTACCGGTCTATGCAGGAGTCTTGTCGGATGATAAGAATGATGCTCAGGCTTCTAGTGGAAAATTTTCAATCTCACTTGTTAGTTTATTGCGAACTTTGGCCTTTATAGCAGGGATTTCTTTTATCTTTATCTTACTGGGCTATGGAGCTGGTTTTTTAGGCAATTTGCTGTATACTTCCTGGTTTCAGTATGTGACGGGTGCGGTCATCATTCTCTTGGGCTTGCACCAGATGGAAGTCTTACATTTGAAGGGGCTCTACAAGGAAAAAAGGCTACAATTAAAGAGACAGGGTCAAAACTCTAACGGTTATAGTCAAGCATTTTTACTGGGGTTGACCTTTAGTTTTGCTTGGACACCGTGTGTGGGGCCGGTTCTGGGCTCTGTTTTGGCTTTGGCGGCTTCAGGTGGTTCAGGAGCTTGGCAGGGAGCTGGTCTCATGTTGGTTTACACGCTGGGATTGGCGCTACCATTTTTGGTTCTAGCTCTTGCTTCCAGTTATGTTTTAAAACATTTTCGAAAACTCCATCCTTATCTCGGAATCCTCAAAAAAGTGGGTGGTTTCCTCATTATCCTGATGGGAATCTTGGTGCTGTTGGGAAATGCGTCTATTTTAACAAGATTATTTGAATAGAGAGGAAGAAGAAATGAAAAAATGGCAAACATGTCTCCTTGGAGTAGGCTCAATCTGTTGTTTGGCAGCCTGTTCGGCTAAAAACATGTCAGACGAGTCTACTATGAAGGAGCAATCCAAAACAGAACAAGTCAGCTCGCAAACTGCCACCAAGGGTCAGGCGGTTGCTGATTTTGAACTAACAGGAGTAGATGGTAAGACTTATCGTTTATCTGACTACAAAGGCAAGAAAGTCTATCTTAAATTCTGGGCTTCTTGGTGTTCCATCTGTCTAGCCAGCCTTCCAGATACGGATGAAATTGCTAAGAATGCTGGTGATGACTACGTGGTCTTGACAGTGGTGTCACCAGGCCACAAGGGAGAACAATTTGAAGCTGACTTTAAGAACTGGTACAAGGGATTGGATTATAAAAATTTACCGGTTTTAATTGATCCGTCAGGCAAACTTTTGGAAAGCTATGGTGTTCGTTCTTACCCTACTCAAGCCTTTATAGACAAGGAAGGCAAGCTGGTCAAAACGCAACCAGGTTTTATGGATAAGGATATGATTTTAAAAACATTAAAGGAAATGGGGTAGAGAAAGGCTATGAATGATAAAGTAAAATTGTTTGTCTTGGCAGGGGTCATTCTCCTAGTCCTAACCGGTTTCTATTTCCTATTGATGCGAAATGCAGGGCAGACAGATAGCTCGCAAATTGAGAAAGCGTCAGTTAGCCAAGGAGGAAAAACAGTGAAAAAAACAGAAATTAGCAAAGACGCAGACTTGCACGAAATTTATCTAGCTGGGGGATGTTTCTGGGGAGTGGAGGAATACTTCTCACGCGTGCCTGGAGTGACAGATGCCGTTTCAGGCTATGCAAATGGTAGAGGGGAAACAACCAAGTACGAATTGATTAACCAAACAGGTCATGCGGAAACCGTCCATGTCACCTACGACGCTAATCAAATTTCCCTCAAGGAAATCCTGCTTCATTATTTCCGCATTATCAATCCAACCAGCAAAAATAAACAAGGAAATGATGTGGGGACCCAGTATCGTACCGGCGTATATTACACAGATGACAAGGATTTGGAGGTAATCAACCAAGTCTTTGATGAAGTTGCTAAAAAATATGACCAACCTCTGGCAGTTGAAAAGGAAAACTTGAAGAATTTTGTGGTGGCTGAGGATTATCATCAAGACTACCTCAAGAAAAATCCAAATGGCTACTGTCATATCAATGTCAATCAAGCTGCCTATCCCGTCATTGATGCCAGCAAATATCCTAAACCAAGCGATGAAGAATTGAAAAAGACCTTGTCACCTGAGGAGTATGCAGTTACCCAGAAAAATCAAACAGAACGAGCTTTTTCAAACCGCTACTGGGATAAATTCGAATCTGGTATCTATGTGGATGTGGCCACTGGCGAACCCCTCTTTTCATCAAAAGACAAGTTTGAGTCTGGTTGTGGCTGGCCTAGTTTCACCCAACCAATTAGTCCAGATGTTGTCACTTACAAGGAAGATAAGTCTTACAATATGACGCGCATGGAAGTGAGAAGTCGAGTTGGAGATTCTCACCTTGGCCATGTCTTTACAGATGGGCCTCAGGACAAGGGTGGCTTGCGCTACTGTATCAATAGTCTTTCTATCCGATTTATTCCCAAAGACCAAATGGAAGAAAAAGGCTATGCCTATTTACTAGATTATGTCGATTAAGAAGTCTTTCCTAAGCAGTTAGTGGAGAATTTTGCTATACTGATACTAGTAAGTGACAAAGGAGCAGAGCATGACCTACACAATCTTAATCGTAGAGGATGAATATCTAGTAAGACAAGGCTTGACCAAGTTGGTCAATGTAGCAGCCTACGATATGGAAATCATCGGTCAGGCCGAAAATGGAAGGCAGGCTTGGGACTTGATTCAAAAGCAGGTGCCAGATATCATTTTAACCGATATCAACATGCCTCAGCTGAACGGCATCCAGTTGGCCAGTCTGGTACGAGAAACCTATCCACAAGTGCATTTGGTCTTTTTAACGGGTTACGATGATTTTGATTATGCCTTGTCTGCTGTCAAACTCGGTGTCGATGACTATCTGCTCAAGCCCTTTTCTCGTCAGGATATCGAGGAAATGTTGGGGAAAATCAAGCAAAAACTAGACAAGGAAGAGAAGGAAGAGCAGTTACAAGATTTACTGATCGATAAGTTTGAAGGAAACATAGCCCAGAAGATCCAGTCTCATCTAGCTGACAGCCAATTTAGTTTAAAGTCTTTGGCCAGTGAATTGGGCTTTAGTTCGACTTATCTGAGCTCCTTGATTAAGAAAGAGTTGGGTTTGCCTTTTCAGGATTATTTGGTGAGAGAGCGTGTCAAACAAGCCAAGCTCTTGCTCTTGACAACGGATTTAAAGATTTACCAGATAGCCGAAAAGGTTGGTTTTGAAGATATGAACTACTTTACCCAACGCTTTAAACAGATTGCAGGTGTGACGCCTCGTCAGTTTAAGAAGGGGGGAGGTCAATGAAGCGTTCTTCTCTCCTAGTTAGAATGGTTATTTCCATCTTTCTAGTATTTCTCATTCTCCTGGCTGTGGTTGGGACTTTCTACTATCAATCTAGTTCATCAGCCATTGAGGCTACCATTGAAGGCAATAGCCAAACGACCATCAGCCAGACAAGCCACTTTATTCAGTCTTATATCAAAAAATTAGAAACCACCTCGACCAGTTTGACCCAGCAGGAGGATTTGTTAGCCTATGCTGAGAATCCTAATCAAGACCAAGTCAAGGGAATCCGAGATCTGTTTTTGACTATCTTAAAGGCAGACCAAGATTTGAAAACGGTGGTGTTGGTAACCAAGTCTGGTCAGGTTATTTCTACAGATGACAGTGTGCAGATGAAAACCTCCTCAGATATGATGGCTGAGGATTGGTACCAAAAGGCCATTCATCAAGGGGCTAAGCCGGTTTTGACACCAGCTCGTAAATCAGACAGCCAGTGGGTCATTTCTGTCACTCAGGAACTTGTTGATGCAAAGGGAGCCAATCTTGGTGTGCTTCGTTTGGATATTTCCTACGAAACTCTCGAAGCCTATCTCAACCAACTCCAGTTGGGCCAGCAGGGCTTTGCCTTTATCATCAATGAAAACCATGAATTTGTCTACCATCCTAAACGTACTGTCTATAGCTCAGCGAGTGAAATGGAGGCCATGAAACCCTACATCGAGACGGGGCAGGGATATACGCTGTATCACCAATCCTACGTCAGTCAGGAAAAGATTGCAGGTACTGATTGGACGGTTATAGGCGTGTCTTCGTTGGAGAAGTTAGACCAGGTTCGGAGTCAACTCATGTGGACCTTGCTTGGTGCTAGTACCTTATCTCTTCTTGCCTGTCTCTGCTTGGTGTGGTTCAGTCTCAAACGCTGGATTGCTCCTTTGAAGGACCTAAGAGAAACCATGCTGGAAATTGCTTCTGGTACACAAAATCTTCGAGCCAAAGAAGCTGGTGCCTATGAACTGAGAGAAGTGACTCGCCAGTTTAATGCTATGTTGGATCAGATTGATCAGTTGATGGCAGCTATTCGCAGGCAGGAAGAAGCAACCCGGCAGTATGAACTTCAAGCACTGTCGAGCCAGATTAACCCCCATTTCCTCTATAATACTTTGGACACTATCATCTGGATGGCTGAATTTCAGGATAGTCAGCGAGTGGTTCAGGTGACCAAGTCCTTGGCAACCTATTTCCGCTTGGCGCTCAATCAAGGAAAGGATTTGATTTCTCTTTCTGATGAAATCAATCATGTCCGGCAGTACCTCTTTATCCAGAAACAACGCTATGGTGATAAGCTGGAGTATGAGATTGCTGAAGAACCTGACTTTGATAATTTAGTCTTGCCTAAACTGGTGTTGCAACCTCTTGTAGAAAATGCTCTTTACCATGGTATTAAGGAGAAGGAAGGTCAGGGCCATATTAAAGTTTCTGTTCAGAGACAGGATACAGGGCTTGTCATCCGTATTGAGGATGATGGTGTTGGTTTCCAAAATCCTGGTGATAGCAGTCAAAGTCAGCTCAAACGTGGGGGAGTTGGTCTACAAAATGTCGACCAACGACTCAAACTTCATTTTGGAGAAAACTATCAGATGAAGATTGATTCTGTACCTTCAAAAGGGACGACAGTTGAAATATACATCAATAAAATTGAAACTAGCTAACTCCCAGTTCACTCTGGGAGTTTTACTTTTAAAAATCAGAATGATTAGTTAGCCTTGATAAAATCAGTAAAAAAAGATATGATAGATAGTGACAAAAGAGGTATCAAGTATGAAGGAAAAAGACATTCAAAGAGCAACAAGCCAGATTGTAGAAGATGTAATAGACAAGGCTAATTTGAAGCAAGGAGCTATCTTTGTTTTGGGCCTTTCTTCTAGTGAGGTGATAGGTGGTCAGATTGGCAAGGAATCCAGCCAAGAAATTGGCGAAATCATTGTGAAGACCATCCTTGATATCCTAGAAGAAAATGGAATTCATCTAGCCGTTCAGGGTTGTGAACATGTCAATCGGGCCCTCGTCGTTGAACGTCAGGCGGCAGAGCAGTTTGGTCTGGAAATCGTCAGTGTCCTTCCTACCCTTCATGCAGGAGGTTCGGGTCAATTGGCAGCCTTCAAGTTTATGCAAGATCCAGTTGAGGTTGAATTTATCAAGGCCCATGCTGGATTGGATATCGGAGATACTGCGATTGGCATGCATGTTAAGCATGTTCAGGTTCCGATTCGCCCTCTTTTGAGAGAAATTGGGCATGCCCATGTAACGGCTCTAGCTAGTCGTCCCAAACTAATCGGAGGTGCGCGTGCGCAGTATCCACAAGATTCTATCAGAAAGTCGTAAAATCATTCTGTAATAACAGAAGAAAAGCAAAAGACAGAGGAAACAATGGTATAGATACCATGACTTCCTCTGTTCTTTTTTGTTGAATTTTTGTGTAAAGTGCTCCAAATAAGACCAGTTTTTAAAAGAAGAAGGGGTGCTATCTGATGGAGAATTGCCAAAAGTAGAAAAAAGCAACTTAGAGAAGATTTTACGTCATAGAAATCAGTAAACAAAGCTGGATTTAGCTGTTCTAGGTCGGCTTTTTTGTGCTATACTTAAGATATGCATAGAAAAACAGTGATTGATTTTAGGGCTTTGGGGGAGAGATACACTTTTACCCAGCCGATTAAAGAGTTAAAAACGAGAGATTTAGCAGAAGTGGCGGACTTGCTAGCACAAGTGGAAAGCTACCAAGAGCAAGGATATTATGTCGTGGGCTATGTCAGTTACGAGGCTGCACCTGCTTTTGAGGAAAAACTAGCAGTTCACAAGCTTCCTCTATTGGGCGAGTATTTGCTTTACTTTACCGTTCACGATAGGGTGGAAACATCCCCTATTCCTCTGACTTATGAGGAAGTAGATCTGCCTTCAAATTGGCAGGAAGTGACGTCTGCAGAAGACTATGAAAAAGCTATTTCCCAGATTCACCATCATTTGCGTCAGGGGGACACCTATCAGGTCAACTACACTGTCCAACTCAAGCAAGACTTGGGCGCTAATCCTTTTGCCATCTACAATCGCATGGTGGTAGAACAGGAGGCGGGTTACAATGCCTATGTTGAACATGATGAGATGGCAGTGATTTCCATGAGTCCAGAACTCTTTTTTGAGCAAAATGACCGTGAGTTGATAACGCGACCAATGAAGGGAACAACCCAGCGGGGAGTGACTGACCAAGAAGACCTTGCCCAAGCTAGTTGGCTAGAACAGGATCCTAAAAATCGCTCTGAAAATATGATGATTGTGGATCTCTTGCGCAATGATATGAACCGTATTTCTGAAGTGGGCAGTGAGAATGTGGAGCGTCTGTGCCAAGTGGAGCAGTATTCGACTGTTTGGCAGATGACGTCGACCATCAAGAGTCAGTTGCGAGAGGATGTGGACTTGGTTGCTATTTTTCGCTCTCTCTTTCCTTGTGGATCCATAACGGGAGCTCCGAAAATTGCGACCATGGAGATTATCAAAGATTTGGAGCCCCAACCTAGAGGAGTTTACTGTGGAACGATTGGTCTCTTACTTCCAAATGGGCGACGAATTTTCAATGTCGCCATTCGGACTATCCAACTGCATCAAGGGAAAGCCATCTATGGAGTGGGTGGTGGCATTACTTGGGATAGTACTTGGGAATCTGAATACCGAGAAGTTCATCAAAAAGCAGCTGTTCTCTATCGTAAACAAGCTCGTTTCAAACTGATTACAACTGGGAAAATCAGCCAGAAGCGTTTACTATTTGAAGATCAACATCTGGAAAGACTGACAAAGGCGAGTCGTTATTTTGCCTTTCCTTTTGATCCGGAAGACTTGAGACAAAAGATAGAGATGGAGTGTCAGGCCTGTGATTCCCACCAAGACTACCGTTTGCGAATTTTTCTCAGCAAGTCTGGAGAGATGGAACTCAGTCGCCAAATCTTAGCACCCCTCAGTCCAAGTTTCTGCAAAGCCAAACTTTGTCTGCAAGAAGCAGATTTGAATCAATCATTTATCTACTTTAAAACAACTCATAGACCACATTTAAGTCTAGGAGAGCAAGAGAAGATTTACCACAATAAGTCAGGAGAACTACTTGAGACCTCTATTGGAAATCTGGTCTTAAAAATTAATGGTAAACTCTATACACCACCTACCAGTCTAGGAATTTTACAAGGAATCTACCGCCAGCATTTGTTGGAAAGAGGACAGGTAGAGGAAAAAGTTCTGACTTTGGCAGACTTGAACCAAGCGGAGACTATCTATGGCTGTAATGCAGTCAGAGGCTTGTATGAGTTGGAAGTGATATAACTATAGATTTTCAATTAAGTTTTAGATTTATTTCTGAATATTTAATATTTGATTTGAAAGAAAAATTAAAAATATGGTATACTAATAAGTATAAATCAATAAAAATAATGGAGATTTTTATGAAAAAATCAAAAAAAATTTTAGTAACCAGCTTAGCAACTGCAACACTGGGACTTATTTCATTTGCGGATACAAGTGGAGCCTTTCCTTTTTCGGCTCAGCATGTTTCTGCTCAAGAAAAGGATGTATCTAAAAACGGTAAGATTCTAAAAGAGAATACAACTTCGGCGCCAAATCAAGCTGAGAAGTCAAAAACGCCAGCGCAAAATCCTGCTGAGAAACCGAAAACACCAGCACCAAAACCAGAACCAAAACCAGCGCCGAAACCCGCTGAGAAACCGAAAACACCAACTCAAAAACCTGCTGAGAAACCTAAAAATACAAGTCCTAAAGAGGATAAGTCCAAATCTACAGCTCAGTCTGGTTGGGTAGGCTCATCGTACTATGAAAATGGTACTAAAGTTACTAATAAGTGGATTTTTGATAAAAAAGCTAATTCTTATTTCTATCTAAATGCTTCGGGAAACTATGTCCAAAATGCTTGGGTAGGCAATTACTATCTTAAATCAGATGGTAAAATGGCTAAGAGTGAATGGATTTATGATAAAAACTATGGATCCTATTATTATCTAACCGCAGAAGGTAGCTACGCTCGAAACGCATGGGTAGGTAATTACTATCTAAAATCAGACGGGAAAAGAGCTAAAAATGAATGGATTTATGACAATAACTATGGGTCATACTATTATTTAACAGGAGAAGGCAGCTACGCTCGCAACACATGGGTAGGCAATTACTATCTTAAATCAGATGGTAAGATGGCTAAAGCTGAGTGGATTTATGACAAAAACTATGGATCCTATTATTATCTAACAGCAGAAGGCAGCTACGCTCGCAACAAATGGGTAGGTAATTACTATCTAAAATCAGATGGTAAGATGGCCAAAAATGAATGGGTAGATGGTGGTCGTTATTATGTAGGAGACGATGGTGTGTGGCAACCAAAACCAGCGCCAAAGCCAGCACCAAAACCCGCTGAGAAACCGAAAACGCCAGCTCAAAAACCTGCTGATAAACCAAAAACACCAGCACAAAAACCTGCTGAGAAACCAAAAACACCAGCACCAAAACCTGCTGATAAACCGAAAACCCCAGCATCAAAACCTGCTGATAAACCGAAAACCCCAGCATCAAAACCGACTGAAAAAGCTAAAGAAACAACTCCTAAACAGGATAAATCACAATCTAAAGTTCAGTCTGGCTGGGTAGGAAATTACTACCTCAAATCAGATGGAAAGAGAGCTAAAAATGAATGGGTAGATGGTGGTCGTTATTATGTTGATTCTGATGGAAAAAAGGTTAAAAGTGACTGGATTTATGATAAAAACTATGGTTCATATTACTATCTCACAGCAGAAGGCAGCTACGCTCGCAACAAATGGGTAGGAAATTATTATCTCAAATCAGATGGTAAGATGGCCAAGAATGAATGGGTAGATGGTGGCCGTTACTATGTTAATTCTGAAGGCAAAATGGTAAGGGGTAAATGGGTAGATGGTGGTCGTTACTATGTAGGAAACGATGGTGTGCGACAACCAAAACCGGCAGCCGGGAATCCATACTCAGCAGCTTTAAAGACAGCACAAGATTATAATAGGATTCATTTGTCAAAAAAAAGAATTTATGAGATGTTAATTTATGAAGGTTTTAATAGTGACACTGCACAATATGCTATCAATCATTTGCAAGCAGACTATAAGGCGAATGCCTTAGCTCAAGCAAGAGAATACCGAAAGAATGCCAATTTATCAAAGACAGAAATTTATGAGAGGCTAACTTCTCCTTATTTTAGAAAATTTACAAAAGAAGAAGCAGACTATGCCATTCAAAAACTAGATTTAACACCAGAAGGAAGCATTGTCCGCAATAAATGGGTAGGGGACTATTATTATAAATCAGATGGTAAGATGGCCAAGAATGAATGGGTAGATGGTGGCCGTTACTATGTTGATTCTAAAGGCAAAATGGTAAGGGGTAAATGGGTAGATGGTGGTCGTTACTATGTAGGAAACGATGGTGTGCGACAACCAAAACCAGTAGCCGGGAATCCATACTCAGCAGCTTTAAAGACAGCACAAGATTATAATAGGATTCATTTGTCAAAAAAAAGAATTTATGAGATGTTAATTTATGAAGGTTTTAATAGTGACACTGCACAATATGCTATCAATCATTTGCAAGCAGACTATAAGGCAAATGCCTTAATTCAAGCAAGAGAATACCGAAAGAATGCCCATTTGTCAAAGACAGAAATTTATGAGAGGCTAACTTCTCCTTATTTTAGAAAATTTACCAAAGAAGAAGCAAACTATGCCATTCAACATTTAGGTGACTAATTTTTACAAATAGTGAAGCAAATGAGATGTTTTAATTTTGGCTTGTAGCCTGCAAACCTTTGCACAAATCTAACGATTTTGTTATACTATATCTGTAAGCATTTTCAATTAAAAAGGAGAAGACGATGAGTCAAAAGATTATTGGGATTGACCTTGGTGGAACATCTATCAAGTTTGCAATTTTAACTCAAGAGGGAGAAATCCAAGAAAAATGGTCTATCAAGACTAATATTTTGGATGAAGGAAGTCACATTGTAGATGATATGATCGAGTCTATTCAACATCGTTTGGACTTGCTTGGATTGTCAGCCACAGACTTCCGAGGCATTGGAATGGGATCACCTGGTGTGGTTGACCGTGAAAAAGGAACTGTTATCGGTGCCTACAACCTCAACTGGAAAACCCTTCAACCAATTAAAGAAAAGATTGAAAAAGCCTTGGGGATTCCATTCTTCATTGATAATGATGCCAACGTAGCTGCTCTTGGTGAGCGCTGGATGGGCGCTGGTGACAACCAACCGGACGTTGTCTTTATGACACTTGGTACAGGTGTTGGTGGCGGAATCGTGGCAGAAGGCAAATTGCTTCACGGTGTTGCTGGTGCAGCAGGAGAGCTTGGCCACATCACTGTTGACTTTGACCAACCAATCGCATGTACCTGTGGTAAAAAAGGCTGTCTTGAGACAGTTGCTTCTGCAACAGGGATTGTCAACTTGACTCGTCGTTATGCAGATGAATACGAAGGCGATGCGGCCTTGAAACGCTTGATCGACGACGGTGAAGAAGTAACTGCTAAAACTGTCTTTGACCTTGCAAAAGAAGGGGATGACCTTGCTTTGATCGTTTACCGTAACTTCTCACGTTACTTGGGAATCGCTTGTGCTAATATCGGTTCAATCCTAAACCCATCAACAATCGTTATTGGTGGTGGAGTATCAGCTGCGGGAGAATTCCTTCTCCAAGGCGTGCAAAAGGTTTATGACGAAAATACCTTCCCACAAGTACGCACAACAACTAAACTGGCTCTTGCAACTCTAGGAAATGACGCTGGAGTTATTGGAGCAGCATCACTTGTATTGCAATAAGATAATAAAAAGGGGGAAAAACACTACTTTAAAGCCAGTGATTTTCCTCCTTTCTTTTTTTATGCTATACTAGTTAGGACAATAAATGAGGTGAGAGTAAATGACAAAAACTGATACGATTTTTAAAGAAAATATTGAACGAATCCTCAAAGACGGTGTCTTTTCTGAGCAGGCTCGTCCCAAGTACAAGGATGGGACTGTTGCCAACTCCAAGTACGTAACGGGTGCCTTTGCCGAGTATGATTTGTCTAAGGGCGAATTTCCCATCACAACCTTGCGTCCCATTGCGATCAAATCAGCTATCAAAGAAGTGCTCTGGATCTACCAAGATCAATCCAATAGCTTGGAAGTTCTTAATGGCAAGTACAATGTTCATTACTGGAATGACTGGGAAGTGGGAGATACGGGAACCATCGGTGAGCGCTATGGGGCTGTGGTTAAAAAGCACGATATCATCAACAAGATTCTCAAACAATTGGAAGAAAATCCTTGGAACCGCCGCAATATCATCTCGCTCTGGGATTATCAAGCTTTTGAGGAGACAGATGGTCTTCTTCCATGCGCCTTTCAGACCATGTTTGATGTCCGTCGGGTTGATGGGGACATCTATCTGGATGCGACCTTGACCCAGCGTTCGAATGATATGCTGGTGGCCCACCACATCAATGCTATGCAGTATGTGGCTCTTCAAATGATGATTGCCAAGCATTTTGGCTGGAAGGTTGGGAAGTTTTTCTATTTTATCAACAACCTTCATATCTATGATAATCAGTTTGAACAAGCAGAGGAATTGCTCCGCCGTGAGTCGTCAAACTGCCAACCTCGCTTGGTTTTAAATGTTCCAGATGGGACCAATTTTTTTGATATCAAAGCCGAGGACTTTGAGTTGATTGACTATGATCCGGTTAAGCCGCAACTGAAGTTTGATTTGGCTATTTAATACTCTTCGAAAATCTCTTCAAACCACGTCAGCGTCGCCTTACCGTAGATATATGTAACTAACTTCGTCAGTCTTATCTACAACCTCAAAGCAGTGCTTTGAGCAACCTGCGGCTAGCTTCCTGGTTTGCTCTTAGATTTTCATTGAGTACAAAAGAAAATAAAAAGAAGTTGAGATTTCTCAACTTCTTTTGTTGCTTAATGTGATACGCGGCGGCGAGCTGCTTTTTTGCGGTTTTCTTCGATGAAAGCTGCTTTTTGCTCTTCTGGCTCAATCACTTTCTTTTTAATTGCGTATACTGCACCTGCAACGGCAGCGACAGTTCCTGCGACACCTGTTACAAGACCTTTAGCGAATCCTTTAGCCATGAGTCTTCCTCCTTTATCTTCCCAATCAGCCAGGCTCCTTAAGTGGTAGCATTTTTCTGACTGACCTTTTTGTGATATAATAATAGTAACGAAAAAATGGAAATTTTTCAAGGAAAAAAGATGAAAACAAAAATAATTGTGATTGTTGGACCGACTGCTGTTGGGAAGACAGCCCTTGCTATTGAAGTGGCCAAGCGCTTTGGTGGAGAGGTAGTCAGCGGTGACAGTCAGCAAGTATACAGAGGATTGGATATTGGGACGGCCAAGGCTAGCCCGGAGGAGCAGGCTTCTGTTCCTCATCATTTGATTGATGTCAGAGAGGTGACCGAGTCTTACTCGGCTTTTGATTTTGTTTCAGAAGCTAAGAAGGCTATTGAGGATATTAAAAGCCGTGGCAAGCTAGCCATTATAGCTGGAGGCACAGGGCTTTATGTCCAGAGCTTGCTGGAAGGCTATCATCTAGGTGGGGAAACACCTCATGAGGAGATTTTAGCCTATCGGGCTAGCTTGGAGCCTTATTCAGATGAGGAATTAGTCCATCTCGTGAAGCAAGCAGGCCTTGAAATTCCCCAGTTTAACCGTCGTCGTGCCATGCGTGCCTTGGAAATCGTCCATTTTGGTCAGGATTTGGAAAATCAAGAAAGTCCTTATGAACCACTGATTATCTGCTTAGATGATGAACGCAGTCAACTCTATGAGCGTATCAACCACCGAGTGGATTTGATGTTTGAGGCTGGACTTTTGGATGAGGCTAAGTGGCTTTTTGACCATTATCCAGATGTGCAGGCTGCCAAAGGCATTGGCTATAAGGAACTTTTTCCTTATTTTCGTGGGGAGCAGACACTCGAGGAAGCCAGCGAGAGTCTCAAACAGGCAACGCGTCGTTTTGCTAAGCGTCAGCTGACCTGGTTCCGTAATCGCATGCAGGTGACCTTTTATCAGATCGGAGAGTCTGGCGTGAAGGACCGCATTCTAAGCCAGATTGAGGAGTTTTTAAATGATTGAAACGGAGAAAAAAGAGGAGCGAGTCCTGCTCATTGGTGTTGAACTCCAGGGCATGGATAATTTTGACCTCTCTATGGAAGAGCTGGCTAGTTTAGCTAAGACAGCTGGAGCTGTTGTAGTTGATAGCTACAGACAGAAGCGTGAAAAATACGACTCTAAGACCTTTGTCGGTTCTGGTAAGTTGGAAGAAATTGCTCAAATGGTGGACGCAGAAGAAATCACGACTGTCATTGTCAATAACCGTCTGACACCTCGACAAAATGTCAATTTAGAGGAAGTCTTAGGTGTCAAGGTCATTGACCGTATGCAGTTGATTTTAGATATCTTTGCTATGAGAGCTCGAAGCCATGAAGGCAAACTCCAAGTTCATCTTGCACAACTCAAGTATCTCTTGCCTCGTTTGGTTGGTCAGGGGATTATGCTCAGCCGTCAGGCAGGGGGAATTGGTTCCCGTGGTCCAGGTGAAAGTCAGCTGGAGCTGAACCGTCGTAGTGTTCGCAACCAGATTACAGATATCGAACGTCAACTCAAGGTGGTTGAGAAAAATCGAGCGACAGTTCGAGAAAAACGTTTGGAGTCAAGTACCTTTAAGATTGGTTTGATTGGTTACACCAATGCTGGGAAGTCAACTATTATGAATACTTTGACCAGCAAGACTCAGTATGAAGCGGATGAGCTTTTTGCAACTCTAGATGCAACAACTAAAAGCATCCATCTGGGGGGCAATCTACAGGTAACCTTGACAGATACCGTTGGATTTATCCAAGATCTACCGACAGAGTTGGTGTCAAGTTTCAAGTCTACCCTAGAAGAAAGCAAGCATGTTGATCTACTGGTTCATGTCATCAATGCTAGCAATCCTTATCATGAGGAACATGAAAAAACGGTCCTCTCCATCATGAAAGACTTAGACATGGGGGATATTCCTCGCTTGACCCTTTATAATAAAGCAGATTTGGTGGAGGACTTTATACCTACTCAAACGCCGTATGCATTGATTTCTGCCAAATCTAAGGATAGTCGAGAACAGTTGCAGGCTTTATTGCTGGATAAGATTAAGGAAATTTTTGAACCCTTTACTTTGCGCGTGCCTTTTTCTAAATCATACAAGATTCATGATTTAGAAAGTGTTGCGATTCTTGAAGAGCGGGACTACCAAGATGATGGTGAAGTTATCACAGGCTACATAGCTGAGAAAAACAAATGGAGATTAGAGGATTTTTATGACTGATATAAAATCATTGGCCCTCAAGTATGGTGGCTATACTAGCTTGGATAAGGGATATCTAGATCAACTTTTAGCTGGTAAATCTGAGCAGGAGCAGCTAGCCCTCATCACTCCTCCACCCAGTGTAGTGAATGCCTACTTTGCAGAACTCTACCAGAAAAAGAGCCCCGATGCTGCGACGGATTATTTTGCAAAAGTCAGCCAAGAACTGAACCTCTATAATGCTGAGCCAAGTTTCACTTTTGAAAATAAGCCTTTTATCCGCCTCAATCTATCTGGCAAATCCTTTGGCTTTTGCTATGAGGAAGAAGGTCTTGGTCGCATTTTCTCAGAACAAGAGGAAGTAATTACGGATGAATTACTCTTTGAGATTGCGCAAATTTTCCCTCATCAGTTGGTCTTTGAGGAGTCTGGAAAGATTTACATGAAGGCGATTGGAGAGGAAGAAGTCGTCTCTGTGGAGAGTTTGACTCCTCTGACAGACCTGGAAACCTTGGCCGATGGTCGCAAGCGTCTCAAAGGCTACAGCCAAGAGGATTTACTGCAAGAAGCTGCTGCTTTTTCTGGCAAGCGCTATTTCCGATCGGAAAACCGCACAGCTATGTTATATTTTGATTAATTAGAAAGTATCGAATGGATATTCAATTTTTAGGAACGGGGGCTGGTCAGCCCTCCAAAGCCCGCAACGTTTCAAGCCTCGCCCTCAAACTCTTGGACGAGATTAACGAAGTCTGGCTCTTTGACTGTGGTGAAGGAACGCAAAATCGCATTCTGGAAACTACGATTCGACCACGTAAGGTCAGCAAAATCTTTATTACCCACCTACATGGAGACCACATTTTTGGCTTGCCAGGTTTTCTTTCTAGCCGTGCCTTTCAGGCCAATGAAGAACAGACAGATTTGGAAATCTATGGACCGCAAGGAATCAAGTCATTTGTCTTGACCAGCCTACGTGTGTCAGGTTCACGCCTGCCCTATAAGATTCATTTTCATGAGTTCGACCAAGATTCTCTAGGGAAAATTCTTGAAACAGATAAATTCACGGTGTATGCGGAAGAGTTGGATCACACTATTTTCTGTGTGGGTTATCGTGTCATGCAAAAGGACCTTGAAGGAACCTTGAATGCTGAAAAGCTTAAGGCTGCTGGTGTCCCATTTGGCCCACTTTTTGGAAAAATCAAAAACGGACAGGATGTTGTTCTCGAAGATGGGACTGAAATCAAGGCAGCAGACTACATCTCAGCTCCACGTCCAGGTAAGATTATCACTATCTTGGGTGATACTCGAAAAACTAATGCCAGTGTGCGTCTGGCTGTCAATGCGGATGTCCTTGTCCATGAGTCCACTTATGGTAAAGGTGATGAGAAAATTGCCCGCAATCATGGCCACTCAACCAATATACAGGCTGCTCAAGTTGCAGTAGAAGCGGGAGCCAAACGACTCTTGCTCAACCATATCAGTGCCCGTTTCCTTTCAAAAGATATCAGCCAGCTTAAGAAAGATGCTGCAACGATTTTTGAAAATGTCCATGTGGTCAAAGACTTGGAAGAAGTGGAAATCTAGTTGCTAGAGAAAGGAGAATCATGCGAACCATTCTCATTACAGGAGCTAGTGGTGGTCTAGCCCAAGAAATGGTCAAACTCTTGCCAAATGACCAACTCATCTTACTTGGTAGAAATAGAGAAAAATTAGCTCAACTATACGGTAATCATCCTCAGGCAGAATTGATTGAGATTGATATTACCGATGCTCAAGCCTTAGAAGAACTAGTTGCTGAACTCTATCAGCGTTATGGCAAGATTGATGTCTTGATTAACAATGCTGGTTATGGAATTTTTGAAGATTTTGATAAGCTTTCAGATCAAGACATCCACCGGATGTTTGAGGTTAATACCTTTGCTTTGATTAATCTGTCTCGTTTGGTTGCTTCTCGTATGAAGGAGATTCGAAAAGGGCATATCATCAATATCGTCAGCATAGCAGGATTAATTGCGACTGCTAAGTCCAGTCTTTACTCAGCGACCAAGTTTGCGGCTATTGGATTTTCAAATGCTCTGCGCCTCGAACTCATGCCCTATGGTGTCTATCTAACGACGGTCAATCCAGGACCGATTCGTACTGCCTTTTTTGACCAAGCGGACCCAGATGGGAGCTACCTCAAGTCGGTTGACCGCTTTCTTTTAGAACCAGATGCAGTGGCTAGAAAGATTGTCAAAATCATAGGAAAAAACAAACGGGAACTCAATCTCCCAGTTTTGTTGAATCTAGCCCATAAGTTTTATACCCTCTTTCCCAAGCTAGCTGATAAGTTGGCAGGGGGAATCTTTAATTATAAGTAAAAGAAGTTCCTTACAAAAGGAGCTTTTTTATAATATTTAACTGAGTGCCAAAAAAATGTTTGTTTTCGTTCTAAATCTACATTCACTTTTTTTGGAATCTTCTACAAATTTTAGAAAAAACAATCAAAAATATGATTTTTTGTGTTTAGGGTATTGAAATTTCCTATATTATTTTATAAAATAAGGGTAAAAGGCTATGAAAAGTAATACGCTTACAAGGAAATGGAAGCGGTTACTAAAGGAGGATTTTATGGAAAAAGGCCATTGGAATCGTAAAAGAGTCTACAGCATTCGTAAGTTTGCCGTAGGCGCTTGCTCTGTCATGATTGGAACCTGTGCGGTTCTATTTGGAGGAAGTGTCATTGGAGAATCACCAGTTTTCGCCGATGAAACTCCTATCGCTCACACTGTGGAACAAGCAAAAGAGGCAAGTCCGGCAGTGGAGGAAAAAGAAGATCAAACTGTAGCAGAGCACAAGGATGTTGCAAGTGTCGATCAAAGTCAAGCTGCTCCAATTGAAGCAAGCAAACCAGATAAGAAAGAAGATGAACCTGTAGCTCCAAAAGAGGAGAAAGCGTCAGTAAAACCTGAAGAAACAGCTCCAAAGGTAGAATCTCAAGCTTCAAGTCAAGAAAAGCCTGTCAAGGAGGATTTGAAAGCTACGACAAATGAAGAAGTGAATCAAATGATTGAAGATAGAAAAGTGAATTTTAATCAAAATTGGCACTTTAAACTCAATGCGAATCCTAAAGAAGCTGTGAAATCAGATGCCGATGTATCAACATGGCAAAAATTAGATCTTCCACATGACTGGAGTATCTTTAATGATTTTGACCATCAGTCACCTGCCCAAAACGAAGGTGGACAGCTCAATGGTGGTGAGGCTTGGTATCGTAAGACCTTTAAACTTGATGAAAAAGATCTCAAGAAGAATGTTCGTGTGACCTTTGATGGGGTCTACATGGATTCTCAAGTCTATGTCAATGGCCAGTTAGTGGGACATTATCCAAATGGTTATAACCAGTTCTCATACGATATTACCAAATACCTCCACAAAGATGGTCGTGAGAATGTGATTGCTGTCCATGCTGTCAACAAACAACCAAGTAGCCGTTGGTATTCAGGTAGCGGTATCTACCGTGATGTGACCTTGCAAATGACAGATAAAGTTCATGTTGAGAAGAATGGGACAACCATCTTAACACCAAAGCTAGAACAACAGCAACATGGCAAGGTTGAAACGCATGTGACCAGCAAAATCGTCAATATAGACGATAAAGACCATGAACTTGTAGCAGAGTATCAAATCGTTGAACGTGGTGGTCAGGCTGTAACAGGCTTGGTTCGTACAGCGAGCCGTACCTTGAAAGCACATGAATCAACAAGTCTTGATGCTATTTTAGAAGTTGAACAACCAAAACTCTGGACAGTTTTAAATGACAAACCAGCCTTGTACGAATTGATTACGCGTGTTTACCGTGATGGTCAATTGGTTGATGCTAAGAAGGATCTGTTTGGTTACCGTTACTATCATTGGACTCCAAATGAAGGTTTCTCTTTGAATGGTGAACGCATTAAATTCCATGGTGTTTCCTTGCACCATGACCACGGAGCGCTTGGAGCAGAAGAAAATTATAAAGCAGAATACCGTCGTCTCAAACAAATGAAGGAGATGGGGGTTAACTCCATCCGTACAACTCATAACCCTGCAAGTCCACAGACCTTGCAAATCGCAGCAGAACTTGGTTTGCTGGTTCAGGAAGAAGCCTTTGATACGTGGTATGGTGGCAAGAAACCTTATGATTACGGACGTTTCTTTGAAAAAGATGCCACTCACCCAGAAGCTAGAAAAGGTGAAAAATGGTCTGACTATGATCTTCGTACCATGGTCGAAAGAGATAAAAATAACCCAGCTGTCTTCATGTGGTCTATCGGAAACGAAATCGGTGAAGCCAATGGTAATGCTCACTCTCTTGCAACGGTTAAACGCTTAGTAAAAGTGATTAAAGATGTTGATACTACACGTTATGTTACTATGGGAGCAGACAAGTTCCGCTTTGGTGATGGTAGCGGTGATCATGAGAAAATTGCTAATGAACTGGATGCAGTTGGTTTTAACTACTCAGAAGATAACTACAAGAAACTTCGTGCGAAACATCCAAACTGGTTGATTTACGGTTCAGAAACATCTTCAGCAACCCGTACACGCGGTAGCTATTATCGTCCTGACCAAGAATTGGTACATAGCAACCAAGCTTATCGTAATTACGAACAGTCCGATTATGGAAATGACCGTGTTGGTTGGGGGAAAACTGCAACTGCTTCATGGACTTTTGACCGTGACAATGCTGGTTATGCAGGACAATTTATATGGACCGGTACAGACTATATCGGGGAGCCTACACCATGGCACAACCAAAACCATACACCAGTTAAGAGTTCTTACTTTGGTATTGTAGACACAGCGGGTATTCCAAAACATGACTTCTACCTCTACCAAAGCCAATGGGTTTCTGTCAAGAAGAAACCAATGGTTCACCTTCTTCCTCACTGGAACTGGGAAAATAGAGATTTGGCCTCTAAAGTAGAAGATGCTCAAGGAAAGATCCCAGTTCGTGCTTACTCTAACGCTGCAAGTGTAGAATTGTTCTTGAACGGTCAATCTCTTGGAGTTAAGAAGTTCAACAAGAAACAAACTAGCGATGGACGAACTTACCAAGAAGGTGCCAATGCTAAGGAACTCTATCTTGAGTGGAAGGTTGCTTATCAACCAGGTACTTTAGAAGCAGTAGCTCGTGATGAAGCTGGTAAAGAAATTGCACGTGACAAGATTACCACTGCAGGCCAACCAGCTGGAGTTCGCCTCGTCAAGGAAGAACACGCCATCGCAGCAGATGGAAAAGACTTGACTTACATCTACTATGAAATCGTAGACAGTGAAGGAAATGTGGTACCAACTGCCAATAATTTGGTTCGTTTCCAATTGCATGGACAAGGTCAACTGGTCGGTGTTGATAATGGGGAACAAGCCAGCCGTGAACGTTATAAGGCCCAACCAGACGGTTCTTGGATCCGCAGAGCCTTTAACGGTAAAGGTGTTGCCATTGTCAAATCAACTGAACAAGCAGGTAAATTCACACTAACAGCCCATTCAGATCTCTTGAAATCTAGTCAAGTAACGGTCTTTACTGGTAAAAAAGAAGACCAAGAAAAGACCGTTCTCGGAACAGAAGTACCAAAAGTACGTACTGTTATTGAGAAAGAGCCAAAAATGCCGAAGACAGTCGGTTTTATCTACAGTGATGGCAGTCGTGAAAAACGTCCAGTAACTTGGTCTTCAGTTGATGTGAGCCAAGCAGGAGTTGTGACTGTTAAAGGTATGGCAGACGGACGCGAAGTTGAGGCCCGTGTCGAAATTCTAGCAATCGCAAATGAGATTCCAACTGTTAAGCGTGTTGCTCCAGGAACAGACTTGAGTGCTGTTGACAAATACGTTTCTATCGCCGTTACGGATGGAAGCGTACAAGAATACGAAGTTGATAAGTGGGAGATTTCGGAAGCAGATAAAGCTAAACTGTCAGTTGCAGGATCACGTATTCAAATGACTGGTCAACTGGGTGGTGAGACTATTCACGCTACCCTTGTGGTAGAAGAAGGTAATCCTGCGGCTCCTGCAGTACCAAATGTAACTGTTGGTGGCGAATCTGTCACTGGTCTTACTACTCAAAATCCAATGCAATATCGAACTCTTGCTTACGGTGCATCCTTGCCAGAAGTTGTAGCAAGTGCTGAAAATGCAGCTGTTACAGTGGTGCAAGCAAGTGCAGCAAACGGTATGCGTGCAAGCATCTATGTTCAACCAAAAGATGGTGGACCTCTTCAAACCTATGCAATTCAGTTCCTCGAAGAAGCACCAAAAATTGACCATTTGAGCCTACAAGTGGAGAAAGCTGGCAGCCTCAAAGAAGACCAAACAGTGAAATTGTCTGTCCTTGCACACTATCAAGACGGAACACAAGCAGTTTTACCAGCAGATAAGGTGAACTTCTCTACAAGTGGTGAAGGGGAAGTCGCAGTTCGTAAAGGAATGCTTGAGTTACATAAGCCAGGAGCAGTCACTCTGAAAGCGGAATATGAGGGAGCTAAAGGCCAAGTTGAACTCACTATCCAAGCCAATACTGAGACGAAGGTTGCGCAATCTATCCGTCCAGTAAATGTAGTGACAGACTTGCATCAAGAACCTACTCTTCCAACAACAGTAACGGTTGAGTATGACAAAGGTTTCCCTAAAACTCATAAAGTCATTTGGCAAGCTATTCCAAAAGAAAAACTAGACCACTATCAAACCTTCGAAGTTCTAGGTAAAGTTGAAGGGATTGACCTTGAAGCGCGTGCTAAAGTCTCTGTAGAAGGTATCGTTTCGGTTGAAGAAGTCAGTGTGACAACACCAATCGCAGAAGCGCCACAATTACCAGAAAGTGTTCGTACCTACGATTCAAATGGTCACGTTTCATCTGCCAAGGTTACATGGGATGCGATTCAATCAGACCAATACGCCAAGGAAGGTGTCTTTACAGTTAATGGTCGCCTAGAAGGTACGCAATTAACTACCAAACTTCATGTTCGTGTGTCTGCTCAAACTGAGCAAGGAGCAAATATTTCTGACCAATGGACAGGTTCAGAATTGCCACTTGCCTTTGCTTCAGACTCAAATCCAACCGATCCTGTTTCAAATGTCAACGATAAATTGATTTCCTTTAATGACCGACCAGCCAACCGTTGGACAAACTGGAATCGTACTAATCCAGAAGCTTCAGTCGGTGTCCTATTCGGAGATTCAGGTATCTTGAGCAAACGTTCTGTTGATAATCTAAGTGTCGGATTCCACGAAGACCACGGAGTTGGTGTACCGAAGTCTTATGTGATTGAATATTATGTCGGTAAGACCGTTCCAACAGCCCCTAAAAACCCTAGCTTTGTAGGTGAGGAAAACCATGCCTTTAACGATCCTGCAAACTGGAAAGAGGTAAGCAATCTCAAAGCACCAGCTCAATTAAAAGCTGGAGAAATGAATCATTTCAGTTTTGATAAAGTTGATACCTATGCGGTTCGCATTCGTATGGTTCGACTTGATAGCAAGAAAGGAACATCTATCACAGAGGTACAAATCTTTGCGAAACAAGTTGCGGCAGCTAAACAAGGACAAACGAGAATCCAAGTTGACGGTAAAGACTTAGCAAACTTCAACCCTGATTTGACTGACTACTATCTTGAGTCAGTAGATGGAAAAGTTCCTGCAGTAACAGCAAGTGTTAGCAACAATGGTCTCGCTACCGTCGTTCCAAGCGTTCGTGAAGGTGAGCCAGTTCGTGTTATCGCGAAAGCTGAAAATGGTGATATCCTAGGAGAATACCGTCTACACTTTACAAGCAATAAAGACTTGCTCTCTCGTAAACCTCTTGCCGCGGTCAAACAAGCTCGCTTGCTACAAGTAGGGCAACCGCTTGAATTGCCAACTAAGGTTCCTGTTTACTTCACAGGTAAAGACGGTTACGAAACAAAAGACTTGGCAGTTGAATGGGAGGAAGTTCCAGCAGAAAATCTGACAAAAGCAGGTCAATTTACCGTTCGAGGCCGTGTCCTAGGTAGTGATCTTGTTGCTGAGTTCACTGTACGAGTGACAGACAAACTTGGTGAAGCTCTTTCAAATAACCCAGAGTATGATGAAAATAGTAACCGCGCCTTTGCTTCAGCCACTAACGACATTGATAGAAACTCCCATGACCGTGTGGACTATCTCAATGACGGAAATCATTCAGAAAATCGTCGTTGGACAAACTGGTCTCCAACACCATCTTCTAATCCAGAAGTATCAGCAGGTGTGATCTTCCGTGAAAATGGTAAGATTGTCGAACGGACTGTTGCGCAAGCTAAACTTCATTTCTTTGCAGATAGTGGTACGGATGCCCCATCTAAACTCGTTTTGGAACGTTATATTGGCCCAGATTTTGAAGTGCCTACCTACTATTCAAACTACCAAGCCTACGACGCAGGCCATCCATTCAACAATCCAGAAAATTGGGAAGCTGTACCTTATCGTGCAGATAAAGACATCGCAGCTGGTGATGAAATCAACGTAACATTTAAAGCTGTCAAAGCCAAAGCCATGAGATGGCGCATGGAGCGTAAAGCAGACAAGAGCGGTGTTGCGATGATTGAGATGACCTTCCTTGCCCCGAGTGAATTGCCTCAAGAAAGTACCCAATCAAAAATTCTTGTAGATGGAAAAGAACTTCCTGACTTCGCTGAAGATCGTCAAGACTACCAAATCACCTATAAAGGTCAACGTCCAAAAGTCTCAGTCGAAGAAAGTAATCAAGTAGCTTCAACAGTTGTAGATAGCGGAGACGATAGCCTTCCAGTACTTGTTCGCCTTGTTTCAGAAAGTGGAAAACAAGTCAAGGAATACCATATCCACTTAACTAAGGAAAAACCAGTTTCTGAGAAGACTGTTGCTGCTGTACAGGAGGAACTTCCAAAACTCGAATTTGTTGAAAAAGATTTAGACTATAAGACAGTTGAGAAAAAGGATTCAACACTGTATCTAGGTGAAACTCGTGTAGAACAAGAAGGAAAAGTTGGTAAGGAACGGATCTTCACAGCGGTTAATCCTAGTGGAAGTAAGGAAGAAAAACTCCGTGAAGTGGTAGAGGCTCCGACAGACCGCATCGTCTTGGTCGGAACAAAACCAGGAACCTCTCTTCCAGAAGACGAAGTGAAGAACCTTGTCCTCGACAGACCCGAACTTATAGTCGAAGAAGAAACCATCGACTTCAAGGTTCAGGAGCGTAAGTCTGATAAGTTGTACCTAGGAGAAACTCGTGTCCTACAAGAAGGTCAAAAAGGTATTCGTCTTCACTTGATTGAAGTGGAAAATGGAAAACGTCAGCTTAAAGAAACTTACGATAAAGTCGCTGCTCAAGATCGTATAGTAGAAGTTGGCACTAAACCAGGAACTTCTCTTCCAGAAGATGAAGTGAAGAACCTAGTCCTTAACAGACCAGAACTTGTAATCGAAGAAGAAACAATTGATTTCAAGGTTCAGGAACAAAAGAATGATCAGCTTCCAGCGGGTCAAACTCGTGTTCTACAAGAAGGTCAAAAAGGTATCCGTGTTCACTTGATCGAAGTTGAAAATGGCAAGCGAACTGAAAAAGAAAGCTATGATAAAGTCATGGCTCAAGATCGCATTGTAGAAGTTGGTGCGACTAGTGAAACAACTAAACCAGTACCTCAAGAATCTACAAAACCACAAGTATCAGAAAAAGCAGATACAAAAGAAATTGCTTCAAGTAAAGCTAATCAAGCTCAAAAAGAGCAGTTGCCAAATACAGGAAGTGCAGCAAGCCATGCAGCAGTAGCAGCAGGTTTAGCTCTTCTTGGTTTGAGTGCAGGATTAGTGGCCACTAAAGGCAAAAAAGAAGACTAGAATGAATCAGTATTTCTTCTAATTGTATCTCAGAAAGACCAGGGGAACCTGGTCTTTTTAATGGGTAGAAGTATTCTCTCTAGAGTAATTTAACGTTTATGAAATCAGATAACCAAAATGATAAAAGCACTATCTGGTATTGAAAACAAGGTGAACTTATTTTTTAAAAAATAGCGGTAAAATATACCAGATTTTGTTTCGATGATAGGAGAAAACGATACAATAAATTGATGGGGAATTCGATAAGAAAATATAAATTTTAAATAGTAAAATAAATTTTAAAAAATGTTTGATGTTTCTAGCCTTTTTTAAATAGTATGATAAAATATGAAAGTAATGTAGCTATCAATTTTTACTTGAAAAAGGGAAATGGTGATTAGTTGGGGACAATCAATTAGTTTACAATTACATTGTACATTTACAACTGAATATTATAAGAAAGGAAGATTAAATGAACAAGAAAATAAGATCTTGGATTCAGATCCTTATTCTATGTTTGGGAGTTATTCTCCAATCGTTTGCCCCTCTGACGCAAGTACATGCGACAGAGTATAATGATGTGATCACTAGTGTAGGTGTTGAGAACAAATCTGGTGAAGCATTAACGCAAGGATTGGATATTTGGCAAGAATTCCGTCTTACGGCAGATTTCGTGTTGCCAGATAATACTGTGCATGAAGGTGATACAACAACACTTCAATTGCCATCAGAGATTGCATTTTCAAACTCTTCAGACATTGAATTACGAGATGCTTCTAACAATCTTGTAGCTACTGGTCGTTTAGATGCAGCTAGCAAAACAATTACTCTCACTTATACAAAATTTGTTGAGAATAATTCCAGCGTTAGGGGGAAATTCTTTGTCTATGTCCGAGTTGACCATGACGTTGTTTCAGAAGAAAAAGACGTTGATGTCAACATTACTGTAGGACATAGAGTTCTATTTGCAGGAAAGATCCGTTATAACGGCCCTCCAGGGAAATACGACTCGAAAATCGAAAAGAGTTCATTTCAACAGGGAGGAGATCCTAACAATGTAATTCGTTACAATATTACTATAAACCGAAATATGGCAGATTATAGTAATGTTACTATCAAAGATGCCTTCTCATCTCCAAATATGAAATTCCTACCAGATACTTTTCGTATTTATAAAGTAAACTGGAGCTGGAATAACGGAGACTGGAAATGGTCCGATGCTCAGGATATGACCGAAACCTTTAAAAACCAACTAGTAGTAAATGCGAATGGTGATGGTTTTACCCTTCCTTTAGGAGACACTAATGGTTTTGGTTATATGATTGAATATCAAGCTAAAGCGAATTATGATCTAGTCGATGGTGAGGAAATCACGAACGTAGCCAACATGAGTTATAATGGTAGTGAGAATGAACAATCAACCAACACACGTACCTACCAGATTGCAGGTGGTGTTGCGGAAGGATATGTTTTCACCATTAAAATTCATAAGGTAGACGAAGCAGGCCAACCTTTGCAAGGTGCAGTTTTTGAAGTTATTCGTGATCGAAACCAAGCTGTTGTTGGACGATTGACAACAGGTCCTGATGGTAACGCTAGTGTAGGTAGATTGCTACGAGATAACTATACGATTCGTGAAGTAACGGCTCCTATTGGCTATGATAAACTAACTGAAGACATTAAAATTTCTCCAGATGAATTTGGTTCTGACAAATCCGTAGAACGTCGAATTGAAAATAAGAAGACACCTCCGAAGACTCCAATTGAAAAAGAGATTACTTTCAAAAAGGTGGATCCAAATGGAAAAGAAATTCCAGGAGCGGAACTGAAAATCTATAGTGGAGATACAGTCAATCTTGAAGAGGCACCTGTTGCAGACTGGACTACTGTAGCTGACACTTCTAAAGTGGTTAAGCTGGCACCAGGGACCTACACTCTAAGAGAGTTCGATGCTCCGGAGGGATATCAAATTGTAGGAGATATTACTTTTACTGTTAATGCTGACGGTTCTATCACTATTAAGAATAAGGGAGCTGATGACACTGTTCTTGCAGCTGGTTCAGTTCTGACTATTACCGATAAAGAGGATACTAGTCCAAAACCAATTACCTTCAGTAAGGTAAACCTTGGAGGGAATGAAATCGCTGGTGCACAGATTAAGATCTACAAGGGCGACAAGGCAGAAGGCACAGCCGTAGAAAGCTGGACTTCAACTGACCAACCTAAGCAATTGAATCTTGAACCAGGCATCTACACTTTCCATGAGGAAGCAGCCCCAACTGGTTACCTCAAAGTAACGGATATCACTTTCCAAGTTAAACCTAACGGTACTGTTGAAGTGACAAAAGTAGGTGAAAAAGATTCTAAGGGCGAAGACAATCGTGTTGTAGCCCAAAATTCAACTCTGACAGTTACTGATAAAGATGACGATGTAGCTCGTAAAATCACGTTCAGTAAAATTAGTCTTGGTGGGGTTGAAATCGCAGGAGCACAAATCAAGATCTACAAGGGCGATAAGGCGGAAGGTACAGCTGTAGAAAGCTGGACATCCGAAGCTGGTAAGTCTAAAGACTTGAGCTTGGCCCCAGGTACTTACACCTTCCATGAGGAAGCAGCCCCAACTGGTTACCTCAAAGTGACGGATATCACTTTTAAAGTTAACTATGATGGAACAGTTAAAGTGACCAATGTTGGTACTAAGGATGCTAAAGGCGAGGACAATACAGTCGTAACCGATGGTTCAACAATCAAAGTCACTGATAAAGATGACGATAGTCCACGTAAGATCACCTTCAGCAAGGTTAGCCTTGGTGGAGAAGAAATCGCGGGAGCTCAAATCAAGATCTACAAAGGCGACAAGGCAGAAGGCACAGCTGTAGAAAGCTGGACTTCAGAAGCTGGTAAGTCTAAAGACTTGAACTTGGCACCAGGAACTTACACCTTCCATGAGGAAGCCACCCCAACTGGTTACCTCAAAGTAACCGACATCACTTTCCAAGTCAAACATGATGGCACAGTGGAAGTGACAAACGTTGGTGAGAAAGACTCTAAGGGTGAAGAAAACAAAGTTGCCACAAACGGTTCAACTGTAACTGTAACCGATAAAGACGATGACCTTCCACGTAAGATTACCTTCAGCAAGGTTAGCCTTGGTGGTTCAGAAATCGCGGGAGCTCAAATCAAGATCTACAAGGGCGACAAGGCAGAAGGTACAGCCGTAGAAAGCTGGACATCTGAAGCTGGTAAGTCTAAAGACCTCAACTTGGCCCCAGGAACTTACACCTTCCATGAGGAAGCTGCTCCAACTGGTTACCTCAAAGTAACCGGCATCACTTTCCAAGTCAAACATGACGGCACAGTGGAAGTGACCAACGTTGGTGAAAAAGACTCTAAGGGTGAAGAAAACAAAGTTGCCACAAACGGTTCTAAAGTAACTGTCACCGATAAAGACGATGACCTTCCACGTAAGATTACCTTTAGCAAGGTAAATCTAGCGGGTGAAGAAATCGCGGGTGCAAAAATCCAAATTTTCCGAGGAGAAAAAGTTATAGGTAATCCTGTGGCTGAATGGACTTCAAAAGCCAGTCAATCACATGTACTTGATTTGACTCCGGGAGTATATACTTTCCATGAAGAGGCCGCTCCAACAGGTTACCTCAAAGTAACCGACATCACTTTCCAAGTCAAACATGATGGCACAGTGGAAGTGACAAACGTTGGTGAAAAAGACTCTAAAGGTGAAGAAAACAAAGTCGTCACAAACGGTTCAACTGTAACTGTAACCGACAAAGACGATGACCTACCACGTAAGATTACCTTCAGTAAGGTTAGCTTTGGTGGAGAAGAAATCGCTGGTGCCCAAATCAAGATCTACAAAGGCGACAAGGCAGAAGGCACAGCCGTAGAAAGCTGGACATCTGAAGCTGGTAAGTCTAAAGAATTGAGCTTGGCCCCAGGTACTTACACCTTCCATGAGGAAGCAGCCCCAACCGGATACCTCAAAGTAACGGATATCACTTTCAAAGTGAAAACTGACGGCACAGTGGAAGTGACCAACGTTGGTGAGAAAGACTCTAAGGGTGAAGAAAACAAAGTCGTAACCAACGGCTCAACTGTTACAGTAACGGATAAAGACGATGATAGTCCAAAAGCTATTACTTTCAGTAAAGTTAACCTTGGTGGTACAGAAATTGCAGGAGCTCAAATCAAGATCTACAAGGGCGATAATGCAGAAGGCACAGCCGTAGAAAGCTGGACATCTGAAGCTGGTAAGTCTAAAGATCTCAACTTGGCTCCAGGCACTTACACCTTCCATGAGGAAGCAGCCCCAACCGGATACCTCAAAGTAACGGATATCACTTTCCAAGTCAAAACTGACGGAACAGTAGAAGTAACAAACGTTGGTGAGAAAGACTCTAAGGGTGAAGAAAACAAAGTCGTAACCAATGGCTCAACTGTTACAGTAACGGATAAAGACGATGATAGTCCAAAAGCTATTACTTTCAGTAAAGTTAACCTTGGTGGTACAGAAATTGCAGGAGCTCAAATCAAGATCTACAAGGGCGATAATGCAGAAGGCACAGCTGTAGAAAGCTGGACCTCTGAAGCTGGTAAGTCTAAAGACTTGAACTTGGCCCCAGGAACTTACACTTTCCATGAGGAAGCAGCCCCAACAGGTTACCTCAAAGTAACCGACATCACTTTCCAAGTCAAACATGATGGCACAGTGGAAGTGACAAATGTTGGCGAAAAAGACTCTAAAGGCGAAGAAAACAAAGTCGTTACCAACGGCTCAACTGTAACTGTAACCGACAAAGACGATGACCTTCCACGTAAGATTACCTTCAGTAAGGTAAATCTAGCGGGTGAAGAAATCGCGGGTGCAAAAATCCAAATTTTCCGTGGAGAAAAAGTTGCAGGTAATCCTGTGGCTGAATGGACTTCAAAAGCTAGTCAATCACATGTACTTGATTTGACTCCGGGAGTATATACTTTCCATGAGGAGGCCGCTCCAACTGGATACTTAGCAGTAACAGATATTACATTCCAAGTTAACTACGACGGAACTGTAACAGTGGTAAATGCTAGTGGAAATCAGGTTGAGTTTAAGGATGGTAAGTTAGTAGTAACGGACCAAACTGAACCAGAAAATCCTAACCTACCAAACACTGGAAGTGAATCTGGACAAGCTGCACTAGCAGCAGGTTTAGCTCTTCTAGCTTTAGGTGCAGGTCTTGTAGCAACTAAACGAAGAAAAGAAGACTAATCTCATTTAGTAGCCAATAAGTACAGTAAAGAAAGATCAGGGATAACCCCCTGGTCTTTTTTCTATGATTTAGAATAATGAAATATGCTAAATTAAACTATTTATCAGTATGGGGTAGGACTATTGCTAGGTCTCTTCTGATTTTTACTTATATAAAATAGTTTGGATAATTATTAAGGTATATCAAACTTATAAATAAATGGAATGTTTTTTACACTGTTTCTTTCTGTTTGTTTAAAAGAGAAATTGTTCGTATGTGTACACTATACTTAAAGAAACTACATTGTGATGAAAGAATTAGTTTCTATAGCAGTAATTTTACACTCTGTCAATATTTTCAAAAGTCAATAACCTCATAATATTACAAAAAAAGTTAATTTTGTTTTATAATGAAATTAAAGGAGGTTTCTATATTAAAAATAGAACAAATATGATAAATATTGCACTCACATATAGTTATTAAATATATTAATATGATGCAGCTTATTCAATAACCCTCATGGATTTCAATGAATTTGAAAGGAGATGAGTGTTGAGATTTTATAATCATAGTTTGTCGTTTTAATGTTTTCGGTAATTTAGAAAGGAAGATTATGAAGAACGAAAGGAAGATTATGAAGAACAAGAAATTTTGGTTACCCATCCTAACCTCTCTGGCCTGTTTGCTAGGGATGATCTTTGCTCCAAATTCAGTTCAAGCAAAGGAACTAAAGAACGTTATCAGTAATATTGGCATTTGGGAGGTTGATAATGGTAGATTTATAAAACCGGATGCGAATGGTGTTTATACTCTGTCTCCTGAGCATAATGATTACCCGAACTACAAGTTTATCGTAGATTATGACTTAAGTGCTTATGATGGTAAGTTGGAGGATGGTGACACCTTTACATTCACCGTTCCAGGTCCTTTGTCAGTTAAAGAAGAAACTTTTGATCTAAAGGATAAGGAAACAGACCTTGTTATCGGAGAAGCAAAAATTGTGTCAAATGGTGATAATAATGGTGGAAAGGCTACAATTACCCTAAAAAATTTAAAAACTTACCTAGAGAAGAAGAAGGGAATCTACGTTCAGAATGTTAGAGGAAGCTTCTATCTTGGATTTAGTTCTAAGAATGAACTAAGTGAGCAAACACTACGCTTTGAAAAGACAGAAACCATAAATGAAATTACTTATCAAATCAGGGTTGGTCGAAGAGGTGAGGTTGATTATTCTGAAGGGATTGGCAAAGCCAACTTTAGTAAATATCATGGATTAATTAGTAAGGAAGCCTGGACCTCAAAAGCTTTAAATAAGAGTGGTCAATATCTTCATACGTGGTATGTTAGGGTCAATCCAAAGCAAGCATCATATGATAAAATTGAGATTCATGATTGGGTCGATCCAAATTCGTCACCAATGCAAATGATTCCGGAATCTCTCAGTGTTATAGCAGGTTGGTATAACAAAGTATACTACATGAAAGACGAGGTAGTTTTAGAAGCTGGTAAAGATTACGAAATTAAGTGGAATGATTCTTATACGGAATTCACCATTACCATTAACAACGCTTCTTCTATCGTAGCTAAAAATAGAAAACCAGCAGCTTTTCGAATTGGTTATAAAACGAGCGCTCCAGGAGATGGTACAAAAGTACTGAATAATGTCGAAGTAAAAGCCAATGATAAAAAACTGGAGTATCAAGATTATAGTAATAAGACGGTACTTCAGCAGATTGGTAATTCTGTTGTGGCCTCAGGAGGAACTATACAATTAGAGACAGCTTACCGTATCATTCTTTACAAGGTCGACGAGCTGACTCATGACCGTCTAAAAGGAGCAAAATTCAAGATTACTCCTCCGGCGGGAGCTACGGCTAAAGAGGAAATTGTAACGACAAATGATGACGGAGTTGCTGAATCATCTATTTACTCAGAAAGTGATATCAAGAAAGGGAACTTTACGGTAACCGAGATTGAGGCTCCTGATGGATATGAGTTGAATCCTACTCCATTTGAGATGACTGTTGGACAGGACGGAGCTATCAAAACAGTTACAAATAAACGTAGCAAAGCTAAAGCTAAGATTAAAGCTAATAAAAAACTTACAGGACGTGAGTTAAAGGCTGAAGAGTTTGAATTCACTTTAACAGACCAAGATGGTAAGGTGAAAGAAACTGTGAAGAATGACAAAGACGGGAACGTTGCTTTCTCAAAATTGGAATTCGACAAAGCAGGGACTTATACCTTTACAATTGCTGAAAAAGGTGGCAGTGATACAAGCATCAAGTACGACACTAAAACTGTCACGGCTACAGTTACTGTAGCGGACAAGGGTAAAGGTGCACTTGAAGCAACTGTTTCTTACGATGATGAAAAAGCTTTCGAAAACACATACACTCCAGCGAAAACTGAAGTTCCTGTGAAGAAAGTATGGAAGGACGCGAACAACCAAGATGGTAAACGCCCATCTTCTGTCACAGTTAAATTGCTTGCAGATGGCCAAGATACTGGTAAAAAACTTGAATTGACTGAAGCAAATGGTTGGGCTGGAAGCTTTAAAGACCTTGAGGCTGAGAAAGGTGGCACACCTATCCAGTACACTGTAGTAGAAGTAACTGTTACTGGTTACACTTCAGAAGTTACTGGTGATGCTGCATCAGGATTCACTATTACAAATAGCTACACCCCAGAAACAGTTGATGTAAAAGCAACTAAGAACTGGGATGACGCGAACAACCAAGACGGAAAACGTCCAACTAAGATTACAATCAATCTTTTAGCAGATGGTCAGAAAGTCGATTCGAAAGAAATTCAAGCAGCCGCAGACGGAACTTGGACTGTCGAATTCACGAAATTAGCAAAATATAAAGATGGTAAAAAAATCAAATACACTGTAACAGAAGAAGCTGTAGCCGAATACGAATCAACTATTACAGACTTTACGATTACAAACAAATATGCTCCTAAAGAAATTGACTACAAGGTAACAAAAGTATGGAACGATGCGAACAACCAAGACGGCAAACGTCCTGAGTCCGTAACGGTTCAACTTTATAAAAAAATAGGGGATGCTGATCCAGTAGCCGTTGAAGGTAAGAAATTGACCTTGACAGCTAAGGATAAGACCGATGATAACACTTGGGTAGCATCATTCACAAATCTTCCACAATACGAAGCTGGTAAAGAAATCACATACTCAATCAAGGAAGTAGATGTACCAGCTGGCTATGAAGCCTCTGTAACTGGTCAAGTAGTTACTAACACTCACAATCCAGATACAGTTATCCTTTCAGGAACTAAGGTGTGGAAAGATAACAACAACCAAGACGGAAAACGTACAAGATCTGTGAAAGTTCAAATTCTTAAAAACGATAAAGAAGTCGTTCAAGAAATTGAAGTATCAGAAGCAACTGGTTGGAAGTTCGAATCTAAGAAACTGCCTAAGTATGAAAATGGTAAAGAAATCAAGTATACTGTCAAAGAAACTGCTATGACAGAATACAAAGCAACCATCACTACAGACAAGGATGGCAAGTACACCATTACCAACGAACATACTCCAGAAAAAACAGCTGTAAAAGGTCATAAGATCTGGAAAGATGAAGATAACAAAGACGGCATCCGTCCAGCATCTATCACCGTAAAACTTCTTGCAGATGGTAAGGAAACTGGCCAAGAAGCTACAGCCACAGCGGAAACAGGCTGGAAGTATGAATTTACTAATCTGGATCGTTACCAAAATGGTAAGCCAATCGAGTACACAGTCAAAGAAGTTGGTGTTCCTACAGGTTACACAGCTACTGAAACTGGAATGAATGTGACCAACACCCATACACCAGAGAAAACTTCTGTAAAAGGTAAGAAGATCTGGAAAGGTGATGAAAATCATAAAGACGCTCGTCCAGCATCTATTACAGTTAAACTATTTGCCAATGGTAAAGATACTGGTAAAACTGCAATAGCTTCAGAAGCAAGTGGTTGGACTTATGAGTTTACAGACCTTGATCGCAATCAAGATGGTAAAGAAATTACCTATACCATTGATGAGACAGAACTTCCTAAAGGGTATACAAAAGCGGTGGATGGTTACACGATTACAAATACTTACACCCCAGAGAAACCAGGTCCAAAACCTAAACTTCCTAACACTGGTGAAAAAGCATCTAACGTAGCAGTAGTTGCAGGACTCGCTTTGATGGCAGTGACTGGTGGATTGTACTTTGTAAGCCGTAAAAATAAATAATCTAGCGTGAGAAAGATAGTTTCCATTTATTTTCTTAGGTTTAACCTGTGACAAAAAGACCAGAGGCTTCCTCTGGTCTTTTTAAGTATAGGAGTAAAAGAAAAACCCAGTAATTAAATACAGGGTTGGTAATCATTTTACCATCATCAATTCGACAATCATAGCAATGTAGATGATTAAGGTAAGGAGAAAACCAGCTCTCCAGAAAAATTTGATGAATTTAGGGTAATAAAAACTTCGTTTTTTGACAAGGAAAAAGACTACAAGGAGGATTGCTAGGAGAGAAAGTGCGACTCCAAGTCGCGGTAGAAAGTTGTGGGTAAAGGCTTTAGCAGTAATCAGGTAGTACTCAAATACCAAAAGTGGAAAAGCTAGATCCGCGAAATTAAATCCTATTTTCCTAAGTCCGAAAAGCTTGGTGACAATAAAGCAAACCACTAAGGTTAATATCAATAATAAAATAGATGCTATTTTCATTAAAATCATACCCATATTGTATCATAAAAAAACTCTAAAGGAAATGAGAAACAAGGGAATTTGTAGGAAAGTCAGGCTTTTGAGATTGTAGGTGTTTTTTGTTATAATGAAAGTTATGAAATCTTATAATACCTTGAATGATTATTATCGAAAACTTTTTGGAGAAAAGACTTTCAAAGTTCCTATCGATGCGGGATTTGACTGTCCAAATCGGGATGGAACTGTAGCACATGGTGGTTGTACTTTTTGTACGGTTTCAGGTTCTGGAGATGCCATCGTGGCACCGGATGCCCCTATCCGTGAGCAATTTTATAAGGAAATTGACTTTATGCACCGCAAATGGCCAGATGTTCAGAAGTACTTGGTTTATTTCCAAAACTTTACCAACACCCATGAAAAGGTGGAAGTCATTCGGGAGCGATATGAGCAGGCTATCAACGAACCTGGTGTAGTGGGAATCAATATCGGAACACGCCCGGATTGCTTACCTGATGCAACCATCGAATATTTGGCTGAGTTATCGGAGCGCATGCATGTGACGGTAGAATTGGGCTTACAGACAACCTTTGAAGCAACCTCTGACCTGATTAACCGTGCCCATTCTTATGAATTATATGTTGAAACAGTAAAACGCTTGAGGAAATATCCCAAGATTGAGATTGTTTCCCATTTGATCAATGGTTTGCCCGGTGAGACTCATGAGATGATGGTCGAAAATGTCCGTCACTGTGTTACGGATAATGATATTCAAGGAATTAAACTGCACTTGCTTCACCTCATGACCAATACACGGATGCAGCGAGATTACCACGAAGGACGTTTGCAACTGATGAGTCAGGACGAGTATGTCAAGGTTATCTGTGACCAACTGGAAATTATTCCCAAGCATATCGTCATCCATCGAATTACGGGGGATGCACCTAGAGATATGCTGATTGGTCCCATGTGGAGCCTCAATAAATGGGAAGTGCTAAATGCTATTGAAACTGAGATGCGACGCCGCGGAAGTGTGCAAGGATGCAAGGCTGTAAAACAGGAGTTTAAAAATGAAAAGACCACTTGAGATGGCACATGATTTTTTGGCGGAAGTTGTGACAAAAGAGGATGTCGTAGTGGATGCGACCATGGGCAATGGCCATGATACCCTTTTTCTAGCCAAGCTAGCCAAGCAAGTCTATGCCTTTGATATCCAGGAGCAGGCTTTGGAGAAAACACAAGAGCGTTTGGATCAGGCTGGAATGACAAATACCCAGTTAATCTTGCAAGGTCATGAGACACTTGATCAATTTGTGACAGAAGCTAAGGCAGGGATTTTTAATCTGGGTTATTTACCTTCTGCTGACAAATCCGTCATCACTCAACCTCAGACCACTATCGAAGCATTAGAAAAGCTGTGTCATTTGCTTGTCAAAGGGGGACGGATTGCTATCATGATCTACTATGGTCATGAGGGAGGAGATACTGAGAGGGATGCTGTATTGGAGTTTGTTAGCCAGTTGAACCAACAAGAGTATACAGCTGCCATTTATCGGACTCTCAACCAAGTTAATAATCCACCGTTTTTAGTTATGATTGAAAAATTAGAAGGGTACAGACATGGATAAACAATACCTTCGTGAGAAGCTTGAGGCAATGCGCCAAAATTTTGTCGAGTCAACGCATCACGAGCGAGCAGTCGGGGTGCTCGACGAAGCACATATGAGCAAGAAAATGCTTAAAATCAAGAAAAAATTAGTGGCTCTTGAAATGGAACGATGCCAGAAAAAAATTGAGCACAAAGACTGTTCTAAGATTGATCAGAAAATCCAAGAGCAAAAGGAGATTTTTGAATCTTGTTGTAAAAAAGATTAAGGAGGAATTGTGTGGAATTACTCATTTACTTGATTCTATTTTTATTTGTCTTAATCATTTCAACCACGACCAATAAACTTCTCCCTTTTTTGCCCCTTCCTCTTGTACAAATCCTTTTGGGGATTGGGATTGGCTTATTTGTTCCCGATGCGGACTTTCATCTCAATACAGAGCTGTTTCTGGCCATGGTTATTGGTCCCTTACTTTTTCGGGAGGCAGAAGAAGCGGATATTACGTCCATTTTGAAGCACTGGCGGATTGTTGTCTTTCTGATTTTTCCTGTGATTTTTATCTCGACCTTAAGCTTGGGGGGCATGGCTCACTTCCTTTGGATGACTCTTCCTTTGGCTGCCTGTTTAGCAGTTGGAGCGGCACTTGGGCCAACAGATTTGGTTGCCTTCGCATCTCTTTCTGAACGTTTTCGTTTTCCAAAACGGGTTTCTAATATCCTAAAAGGGGAAGGACTCTTAAATGACGCTTCTGGTTTGGTTGCCTTTCAGATGGCTCTTGCTGCTTGGACAACAGGAACTTTTTCTTTCAGCCAAGCCGGAACTTCCCTAGCACTTTCTATACTTGGTGGTTTTGTAGTCGGTTTTGTGACGGCTATGGTCAATCGTTTTTTGCATAGCTTTTTACTGAGTGTACGAGCGATAGATATAGCCAGTGAACTATTGCTAGAGCTAAGTTTGCCGCTCATGACCTTTTTCATCGCAGAAGAGTTTCATGTTTCAGGGATTATCGCAGTAGTGGTTGCAGGTATTTTGAAGGCCAGTCGCTTTAAGAAAATTACGCTCCTTGAGGCTCAGGTAGACACCGTGACGGAGACCGTTTGGCACACCGTGACCTTTATGCTAAATGGATCAGTCTTTGTTCTCTTGGGAATGGAATTAGAGTTGATAGCAGAGCCGATCTTGTCTAATTCTCTCTACAATCCCCTTCTTTTACTGCTTTCAGTTGTCGTTCTGACCTTCTTACTTTTTGCGATCCGCTTTGTCATGATTGCTAGTTTTTACTTTGTGAGGACGCGTCGACTTAAGAAAAAAATTCATAAGTACACGAAAGATATGCTTCTTTTGACCTTCTCTGGTGTCAAAGGGACAGTATCTATCGCGACTATTCTCCTCATACCAAGTCATTTGGAGCAGGAGTATCCTCTGTTGCTCTTTCTCGTAGCAGGCGTTACACTATTAAGCTTTCTAACAGGTTTATTGCTCCTCCCTCACTTATCTGAGGAACAAGAGGAAAGCAAGGATCATTTGATGCATATTGCGATTTTGAATGATGTAGCTGCAGAATTAGAAAAAGAACTGGACCATCACAAGAACAAACTTCCTCTTTATGCAGCTATTGATAATTATCATGGTCGAATTGAAAACCTCATCCTTAGTCTGGAAAATAAGAGAGTCCAGGAGGACTGGGAGTCCCTCAAACTTCTTATCTTAAGTATTGAGAGTGATGGTTTAGAGCAAGCCTACGAAGAAAATAGAATCAGTGAGCGTGGCTATCGAGTTTACCAACGTTACCTAAAAAACATGGAGCAGAGTATCAATCGGAATTTCGCTTCTAGAGTGACTTATTATTTCCTAGTTTCCTTACGGATACTGCGCTTTCTACTCCATGAAATGTTTACCTTTGGCAAAACTTTTCGTAGTTGGATGAATGAAGAATCTCGTAAACTATTAGCAGTTGACTATGATCAGATTTCAGAGTTGTATTTGGAAAATACAGAGCTGATTATCGAGAGTTTGGAAAACCTAAAAGGGGTTTACAAGAGTTCTCTGATTAGCTTTATGCAAGAGTCTCGTCTACGCGAGACGGCCATTATCGGAAGCGGTGCTTTTGTTGAGCGGGTTATCAATCGCATCAAGCCAAACAATATCGATGAAATGCTGCGAGGCTACTATCTCGAACGTAAGGCAATCTTTGAATACGAAGAAGCTAAACTGATAACAGCCAAGTATGCCAAAAAACTACGACAAAATGTGAATAATTTAGAAAATTATTCTCTGAAAGAGGCTGCGAATACCTTACCTTATGATATGCTAGATTTAATAAGAAGAACTTAGATGATGAAGAAAATGACGGAGGATGAAACATGAAAAAGTGGTGGAAAGAGCTGATGGACAGGCCCTTATTGAAAGCTTTTTTGCATTATTATCAAGCATCTGATAGCGAGTTGACCAGTGTTGCGGTTGCCTACTATTGGTTGATTTCAATCTTTCCTTTGCTAATGATAATGGTCAATATTTTGCCTTATTTTCAGATTCCGGTCTCAAATTTCTTACTGACAATCAAGGAATTCTTGCCTGATACGGTGTATGATGTGGTTGCCAAGATTGTACGAGAAGTTCTGACTCAACCATCAACTGGTTTGCTGAGTTTTGCCGTTTTATCTGCACTCTGGACCTTTTCAAAATCAATGGATTTTCTCCAAAAAGCTTTTAACAAAGCCTATGGAGTGACAAAGAGTCGAGGAATTATCTCCCATCAGTTGATGAGTCTACTTGTTAGTTTTGGCCTGCAGATTCTTTTTGCCTTGGCCTTGTTTTTGAGTATGTTTGGTCGTATGTTGCTCAACCTCCTCAAAACTTACTGGCAATCAGACAGTCCGCTATTTTCCTACCTGCAAGACTTTACAGGTCCTCTGGTCTATGCCTTGATCTTTGCCATTCTAGTTATGATTTATTACTTCCTTCCAAAAGTAAAAGCACCACGAATCCGCTATGTTTTACCAGGAAGTGTCTTTGTCTTGCTAACTCTTATCTTATTATTGAATATCTTTTCTGTCTACGTCAATAGTTATGTTAATCATCTGGTTGATGTCCGATTTTTCAGTTCCATTATCGTGGTGGTCATGATGTTCTGGTTTATTCTTATTGCAAAGATTTTGATTATCGGAGCAGTTATCAATGCCAGTGTTCAAAGTTTGAAAGATCCAAAGTTTGGTATGGAATAATTAGAAAAATCCCTATTAGGATTCCTAATAGGGATTTTCTTAATAGATAAACATGGCATCTCCAAAACTGAAGAAGCGGTAGTGTTCTTGGATGGCATGGTGATAGGCATCTAGGACTAAGTCACGACCGGCAAAGGCCGAAACTAGCATAACAAGAGTTGACTTGGGCAGGTGGAAGTTGGTTGAAAAAGCATCTACAACCTTCCATTGGTAACCGGGTTTGATAAAGATATTGGTCCAACCAGAATCTGCTTGGATTTGCCCATCAAACTTGGAACCGATGGTTTCCAGTGTGCGGATAGAAGTAGTTCCTACAGCGATGACGCGACTTCCATTTTCCTTGACAGAGCGAAGGGTGGCAGCTGCTTCCTCAGAAAGTTGGTAGAATTCGGAGTGCATTTCGTGTTCGTCCAGATTGTCAACAGAGACAGGTCTAAAGGTTCCTAGTCCGACGTGAAGAGTGAGATAGACTAGATGAACACCTTTGGCTTGGATTTCTGCTAGCAGTTCTTTGGTGAAGTGCAATCCAGCAGTCGGTGCTGCAGCAGAACCACTTTCTTTAGCGTAGACCGTTTGATAGCGTTCACGGTCATCCAGTTTTTCATGGATATAAGGTGGCAATGGCATTTCTCCCAGACTTTCCAAAACTTCTAGGAAAATTCCTTGGTATTCAAAGCGGACAATGCGGCCCCCGTGGGTCAATTCTTCTGTAACGACAGCGCTGAGGCGGCCATCGCCAAAGCTGACACGAGTACCAACCTTGAGACGTTTGGCAGGTTTAGCCAGAACTTCCCACTCATCACCTGCAGTATTTTTGAGCAGGAGAAGTTCCACATGGCCTCCTGTTTCTTCCTTTTGACCATAGAGGCGGGCAGGGAGAACGCGAGTGTCGTTCATAACAAGGGCATCACCAGGTTCCAGCATATCAATAATAGAGTGAAAGTGTTTATCCTGCATTTCTCTCGTATCACGATTAACGATAAGAAGTTTAGACGCATCACGTTTTTCAAGCGGCGTTTGGGCAATCAGTTCCTCAGGCAAGTGGAAATCAAAATCAGCTGTATTCATTTTTTCATCATTCTTTCTAAGTTCTAATCCTATCCATTATAACATGTTTCAAGTTTGGACGCTCTTTTTTTAGAAATTAAATCGTTTTCACTTGACAAAAATTGGTCTATACCATATAATAAATATAGAAATATGGAGGATATAAAATGAAAGTTATAAAAGTTGAGAATCAAGTCGAAGGTGGAAAAGTAGCTTTTGAGATTTTGAAGGAAAAATTGGACAATGGTGCTCAAACATTAGGACTTGCAACAGGAAGCAGTCCGCTTGAGTTTTACAAGGAAATCGTTGAGAGTGACCTTGATTTTTCAAATCTAACCAGTGTAAATCTCGATGAGTATGTAGGGCTTGATGGGGACAATCCACAATCTTACCGTTACTTCATGCAAGAAAACTTGTTCAACAAAAAACCATTTAAAGAAAGTTTCTTGCCACGTGGTGTTAAGGATAATGCTGAAGAAGAAGTAGAACGCTACAATCAAATTTTAGCTGACCATCCTGTTGATTTGCAAATCTTGGGAATTGGTCGCAATGGACATATCGGCTTTAACGAGCCAGGAACTCCATTTGATAGCCAAACGCATCTAGTAGAACTTGATCAATCTACCATCGAAGCCAATGCACGTTTCTTTGACAAGATTGAAGATGTTCCAACTCAAGCCATTTCAATGGGAATTAAAAACATCTTGGATGCCAAGTCAATTATTCTCTTTGCTTACGGTGAGTCGAAAGCAGAAGCCATTGCCGGAACAGTGTCTGGCCCAGTGACTGAGAATCTCCCAGCAAGCAGTCTACAAAATCACCCTGATGTGACTATTATCGCTGATGCAGAAGCGCTCAGCTTACTTGAAAAGTAAAAATACAAGAACCACTTGCTCTTTGGAGTGAGTGGTTTTTTCTAGCTTTCATGAGTCAATAGAAAGAAGTGGTATAATAGATTGGTAGAACAACTATATCTAGTTAGGTTCAATTTTTACTATTTTATGATATACAAGGAGAGAATGAAAGTATGCTATTAGAAAATAATCTGATAAAAGACAATATACGAGCTGAAAACAAAAGCTTTCTCTATTATTTACACGAGGAAAAAGCATTTGATTCGCAGTCGCTGGCTGATTTATGTCGCTACGTAGAAAAGCTCGAGTCTATTAGTATAGATCAGATGAGGGATTTGCATTTTATTGAAAATCAAATTCTTCGTCATCTGGTATATCATTTTGATAGCAATGACTTGGGTAAGATTTCGAATCTTCCTGATGAATATTGGGAGTATATTGAACCTTTTGAACAAGCAGTAAGGAAGTTGTATGGTTTGATGTAAAAATTGGTGGATTTGATAAAGTATAGGCAAGAAAGTAATTATTGAATCGGAAAATCGGAATAAATGTAGGTTTTCCCTTGACAATTATTCATTTTGCGTGTAAAATGGAATAGATCTTGAACTTGAAGGGAGTGAAAAAAATGTCTAAAACAGTAGTACGTAAGAATGAATCTCTTGACGATGCACTTCGTCGTTTCAAACGTGCGGTTACTAAAGCTGGTACTCTTCAAGAAACACGCAAACGTGAATTCTATGAAAAACCTTCTGTAAAACGTAAACGTAAATCAGAAGCAGCTCGTAAACGTAAAAAATTCTAATTTGAAATGAAAGGCTAGACTTGTCTAGTCTTTTTTTGCACAATGTTTAGAGGGACAAATTCTTATGAGAGAGTATGTAAAAGAATATCAAAAGATGCGAGACAATCACTTGGAAGATTGGGGTTATTGTGCTGATCCGATAGATTGGAAGGATTTTGAAGAGTCAAACAAAAGAATTTTTGAAGAATATTTGACCGATTCAAAAGTATTGTCTGACAAGGTTTTAAGGGTAAAATTGTACAGTAGCTTATTGCTAGATGATATTAAATATTTTGCTTATTATGCTGCGTTTTTAGGTGGGGATTATACACAGTTAAACAATGCGCTATGGCAAACAGGAAGAACTGAGTTGATGAGAGGCGGTTTGTTAGCAAGTGGAACCATTTATACAGATGGAATTTTGAAAGGCTTGTTTACCTCTTTTGCTTGTAACGATTTTTCAGCCATTCCATCATTCGTCCCCAAAGATTTACCCTTGTTGAAAGGAACCTATTATCCAGAAAATGTGATGAATCTTTTATACGCTCTTTATTATCAAGATGAAGAAAGATTATCTGAGTCTCTCTTGCGTGCACAACAGTTTTTGGAGAAGAAAAAACGAACTGGTATGGAAGAATTTTCTGTTCGGTATTTTATAAGTTTGGCAAGAAAAGATGCAGTTGCATTAAGTGAGTGCTTACAAAAATTATGCCAAGCTTATCAGAGACGAGGTTACCCCTATGAAAAAATTGATAAGTGCTTTGCGGATGAGATTCATGGTCTATATCGTTTGGTACGATTTTTTGACCATTCCTTGTTTGAAGAAGTCAGTATGCCATCTCATAAGACTTTTTTGAAGGAGTTTGAAGAATGGCAAGTCCAAAATCAGTTTCCACAAGGTCAACAGTGCTATACCTATCCTCAAGATATGGCTGATGCAAACAGAATGTTAACAAAAGGTTTTCCAAGAATTTACTTAGAAAAATCTGGAAGGGACTTGGTGATAGACGTTGACCAATTTGCAGTAGATTTGTCTCGGTTAATTTAAAAGAGTAGGAAAAGACTTACTAGTCAAATCTTTTCCCAAGCAACATCAAATAAATACTGTAAATCCTGCAAAAAAAGGAAACTTCCACCTACAATCTGATATAATAGTAGGGAGAACTCGATTGAAGGAGGAAATTATGTCGGTTTTAGTAAGAGATGTCATTGAAAAACTCAGACTAGATATTGTCTATGGTGAAGGCGAATTACTTGAAAAAGAAATCAATACTGCGGACATTATGAGACCTGGTCTTGAAATGACGGGCTATTTTGATTACTATACACCAGAACGGATTCAACTATTAGGGATGAAGGAGTGGTCCTATTTAGTCGCCATGCCTGCCCAGAACCGTTATCAAGTTTTGAAGAAAATGTTTCTACCTGAAACACCTGCGGTTATCGTGGCTCGTGGTCTGGTAGTTCCAGAGGAAATGTTGAGGGCTGCTAGAGAATGCAAGATTGCGATTTTAACCAGTCGAACAGCGACTAGCCGTTTATCTGGAGAACTTTCTAGCTATCTTGATTCCCGTTTAGCTAAACGTACCAGTGTGCACGGTGTCTTGATGGATATCTATGGCATGGGGGTCTTGATCCAAGGGGATAGTGGTATCGGTAAGAGCGAGACAGGTCTTGAGCTTGTGAAACGTGGACACCGTCTAGTAGCAGACGATCGTGTAGATATTTATTCTAAGGATGAGATGACTCTTTGGGGCGAACCTGCTGAAATTTTGAAGCATTTACTTGAGATTCGTGGAGTTGGGATTATCGATATCATGAGTCTCTATGGTGCAAGTGCTGTAAAAGATTCTTCACAAGTTCAGCTAGCAGTTTATTTGGAAAATTATGATACGCATAAGACCTTTGACCGTCTAGGAAACAATGCCGAAGAACTCGAAGTTTCAGGTGTAACGATTCCGCGTATCCGCATCCCAGTAAAAACAGGACGCAATATCTCCGTTGTCATTGAGGCAGCTGCCATGAACTATCGTGCTAAAGAAATGGGCTTTGATGCGACACGTTTATTTGAAGAACGTTTGACAAATCTAATCGCTCAAAATGAGGTGAAACATGATTAATCCAGTCGCATTTGAAATTGGTCCCTTTGCTATTCGTTGGTATGCTTTGTGTATTGTAGCTGGTTTAATTCTGGCAGTTTATCTTGCCATGAAAGAAGCTCCTAAAAAGAAAATTCTATCAGATGATATTTTGGATTTTATCCTGATTGCTTTTCCGGTAGCTATTTTAGGTGCTAGACTATACTACGTACTCTTTCGCTTAGATTATTATCTGCAAAATCCAGGTGAAATCATCGCCATTTGGAATGGTGGTTTGGCCATTTATGGAGGTTTGATAGCAGGGGCTATTGTCCTTTATATCTTTGCAGATAGAAAGCTGATTAATACTTGGGATTTCTTAGATATTGCAGCACCGAGCGTCATGGTTGCCCAGAGTTTAGGGCGCTGGGGGAACTTCTTTAACCAAGAAGCCTACGGTACAGCAGTAGATAGTCTGGATTATTTGCCGGGCTTCATTCGTGACCAGATGTACATTGAGGGTAGCTACCGTCAGCCGACCTTCTTATATGAGTCGGTTTGGAATCTGATTGGATTTGCTTTGATTCTGATTTTTAGACGAAAATTAAAGGGAATCAGACGTGGTCATATCACTGCTTTCTACTTGATTTGGTATGGCTTTGGACGTATGATCATCGAAGGTATGCGGACAGACAGCCTCATGTTCTTTGGCCTGCGAGTTTCCCAATGGTTATCAGTTGTCCTTATCGGACTCGGTATTTTTATCATACTTTATCAAAATCGAAAGAAAGCCCCTTTCTATCATAATGAGGAGGAAAAATAAATGTTAGAAGTTGCATATATTCTTGTTGCGATTGCTTTGATTGTCTGTTTAGTCTATTTGACAATTACGATTCAAAAAGCAGGTCGTATGATTGATGAGACGGAGAAAACCATCAAAACCTTGTCTTCAGATGTAGATGTTACCTTACATCAGACTAATGAACTGTTGGTAAAAGTTAATGTCTTGGTTGACGATATCAATGTTAAGGTTGCGACTATCGACCCACTATTTACGGCTGTAGCAGACTTATCTGAGTCAGTATCTGACCTCAATAGTCAAGCGCGTGTCTTGAGCAAGAAAGCTTCATCAGCTGGTTCAAAGACCATTAAAACAGGTGCAGGCTTGTCCGCTCTTCGTGTCGCAAGTAAATTTTTCAAAAAATAAAAAAGGAGAAATCTTATGGGAAAACTATCCTCTATCCTTTTAGGAACTGTTTCAGGTGTAGCTCTTGCTTTGTTTTTGACGAGTGACAAGGGTAAGCAAGTTTGTAGTCAAGCTCAGGATTTTCTAGATGATTTGAGAGAAGATCCAGAATATGCTAGAGAGCAAGTCTGTGAGAAATTGACAGAAGTGAAGGAACAGGCAACGGATTTTGTGCTGAAAACAAAGGAACAAGTAGAATCTGGTGAAATCACTTTTGATAGTGTCCTTGACCAAGCTAAAAACTGTGCTCGACAAGCGACAGAAGCGTCAAAGGAAACCTTTAACAATCTCAAGGAGCAGTGGCAAGAACAGTCAACAACTCCAGACGTTGCTGAAGACCAAGAAGAAATCATCATCGATATTACTGAAGTATAATGTATCACCATCTCTGATTTTTGGAGATGGTGATTTTTATCTGCAAGCCTGTCTTTGTGGTATAATAAATACTATGCAGAAAAAACCAACGTCCGCCTATGTGCATATTCCCTTTTGCACACAGATTTGTTATTATTGTGACTTTTCAAAAGTATTTATCAAGAATCAACCAGTAGATAGTTACCTGGAGTATCTGCTAGAGGAGTTTCGTTCTTATGATATTCAAAAGTTACGAACCCTCTACATTGGAGGTGGGACGCCAACGGCTTTGTCAGCTCGGCAATTAGAAGTGCTCCTGGATGGCTTGACTAAAAACTTGGACTTGTCTGTCTTGGAAGAGTTGACCATTGAGGCCAATCCAGGCGACTTGGATGCGGATAAGATTGCGGTTTTGAAACAGTCGCCAGTCAATCGTGTTTCCTTGGGTGTGCAGACTTTTGATGACAAAATGCTGAAAAAGATTGGGCGTAGTCACTTGGAGAAGGATATTTATGAAAATATTGACCGCCTCAAACTGGCTGGTTTTGACAATATCTCCATCGATTTGATTTACGCTCTACCTGGTCAAACTATGGCTCAGGTCAAGGACAATGTAGCTAAGGCCATTTCGCTTGACATTCCTCATATGAGTCTTTATAGCTTGATTTTGGAGAATCATACGGTCTTTATGAACCGCATGAGACGAGGGAAACTGCCCCTACCTAAGGAAGAGTTAGAAGCGGAGATGTTTGAGTACATTATTGCAGAGCTTGAGCGAGCTGGTTTTGAGCATTATGAGATTTCCAATTTCTCTAAGCCTGGCTTTGAAAGTCGCCACAATCTCATGTACTGGGATAATGCCGAGTATTATGGCATCGGTGCGGGCGCTTCGGGTTATGTGAACGGGGTGCGTTATAAAAACCACGGTCCTATCCGCCACTATCTCAATGCAGTAGAGGCAGGAAATGCTCGGATTACAGAAGAACACCTGAGTCAAAGGGAGCAGATGGAAGAAGAAATGTTTCTGGGACTCCGGAAAAAATCCGGGGTTTCCATGGCGCGATTTGAGGAAAAATTCGAACGGTCCTTTGATGAACTATATGGAAAAATCATCAGAGACTTGGTTCAACAAGGACTCATGCAGATCGATGGTGATCGTGTCCGAATGACAAAGAGAGGTCTCTTTTTAGGAGACACTGTAGCAGAACGATTTATTTTGGAGTAGAACAATGGGCTTAACTTATCAAATGAAAATGAAAATTCCTTTTGATATGGCGGACATGAACGGTCATATCAAACTTCCAGATGTGATTTTGCTGTCCCTGCAAGTATCAGGTATGCAGTCGATTGAGCTAGGAGTCAGTGACAAGGACGTATTGGAGCGTTACAATCTGGTCTGGATTATCACGGATTATGAAATTGAAGTGGTTCGCTTGCCTCGCTTTGCTGAAGAGATTACGATTGAAACAGAAGCATTGACTTACAATCGTCTTTTTTGCTACCGCCGTTTCACTATCTATGATGAAGCAGGTCAAGAAATTATTCGCATGGTAGCAACCTTTGTTCTCATGGACAGAGATAGTCGGAAAGTCCATGCTGTAGAACCGGAGATTGTTGCGCCTTACCAGTCTGAGTTTGATAAAAAACTCATCCGTGGGCCAAAGTATGTAAATCTAGAAGATCCAATCAGTAAAGACTACCATGTTCGTTTTTACGATTTGGATATGAATGGTCATGTCAATAATAGTAAATACCTAGACTGGATTTTTGAGGTCATGGGTGCCGATTTTCTAACCAAGTACATTCCAAAGAAAATCAATCTCAAGTATGTCAAAGAAGTGCGGCCAGGTGGCATGATTGCTTCAGCTTATGAACTCAAGGGACTAGAAAGCAAGCATGAGATTATCAGTGATGGCGAGATTAATGCCCAAGCTATGATTACGTGGCAAGAAATTAAAGGCAATTAGAAAGGACGATATGACTTATAAAGGTTATTTAATTGATTTAGACGGAACCATTTACAAGGGGAAAGACCGGATTCCGGCGGGTGAGGCTTTTGTCCATGAGTTACAAAAAAGAGAAATTTCCTACCTCTTTGTGACCAATAATACAACTCGTACTCCTGAGAGTGTACAAGAGATGTTGGCTCAGAATTTTAATATCAACACGCCTTTATCAACTGTCTACACAGCGACTTTGGCAACCATCGACTATATGAATGACTTGGGATTGGAAAAGACAGTCTATGTCATCGGAGAAGCAGGACTCAAGGATGCCATTCAGGCGGCTGGTTATGTCGAAGACAAGGAAAATCCTGCCTATGTGGTAGTTGGACTGGACTGGCAAGTCGACTATGAAAAATTTGCGACGGCGACTCTAGCCATTCAAAAGGGGGCTCACTTTATCGGAACCAACCCTGACCTCAATATCCCGACGGAACGTGGTCTTTTGCCAGGTGCTGGTTCACTAATTACACTTCTTGAAGTAGCAACACGAGTAAAACCAGTTTATATTGGGAAACCAAATGCTATCATCATGGACAAGGCGGTTGAGCACTTAGGTTTGAAAAGAGAAGAATTGCTCATGGTTGGAGACAATTACCTGACAGATATCCGAGCAGGGATTGACAATGGCATTCCAACTCTCTTGGTGACGACAGGTTTTACCAAGGCAGAAGAAGTAGCGGACCTGCCAATCGCACCAACTCATGTGGTGTCTAGCCTTGCGGAGTGGAATTTTGATGAGAACTAAACTGACTTTTTGGGGAAGTATGCTTTTTCTCCTTTCCATTTCTATTCTCTTAACCATTTATCTGGCATGGATTTTCTATCCTATGGAGATTCAGTGGCTGAACTTAGCGGATCGAGTCTATCTAAAGCTCGAAACCATTCAGTACAATTTTCATATCTTGATGAATTACCTGACCAATCCCTTTAGTCAGGTCTTAGAGATGCCAGATTTCCGTTCGTCAGCGGCTGGTTTACACCACTTTGCGGTGGTGAAGAATCTCTTCCATTTGGTTCAGCTGGTCACTTTGGTGACACTTCCAAGTTTCTATTTCTTTGTTAAAAAGATTGTCAAAAAAGGCTTTTTAGCACTATATCGTAAAAGTATCTTGACTTTAGTGCTATTGCCTCTGGTCATTGGGCTTGTGGGAGTGTTGATTGGTTTTGAGCAATTCTTTACTCTTTTCCATCAGATTCTCTTCGTCGGAGATGATACCTGGCTTTTTGATCCAGCAAAGGATCCCGTTATTTGGATTTTGCCAGAGACTTTCTTTCTCCATGCCTTTTTACTTTTCTTTGCTTTTTATGAAGGAATGTTTGGTTTCCTTCTTGTTAAAGCTTCAAGGAAATAGTGGAAAAAATTCTGTATTTTTAATAAAAAACGAGAGAAATTGCTCTGTTCCCTATTTATTGTTAGGTTATCCTAAAGATAAACTTGCAAAGCAGGAGATTTTTGCAGAAAAGAGTCTATTTTCTATGAAAAAATAGGCTTTTTTTCTAAAAATACCTAGTCAAGCGCTTTATTTTTTTGTATAATAGAAATAGCAAGTATAGATTAAAGAAGAGAAAAGCATGATTACACTATTTTTATCACCGAGTTGTACATCATGTCGTAAGGCAAAGGCTTGGTTAGAGACGCATAAAGTGCCCTTTCAAGAGCATAATATTATGACTAGTCCTTTAACAAGAAAAGAATTACAACATATTCTTTCCTTGACCGAAAATGGTACTGATGACATCATTTCAACTCGTTCAAAAATCTTCCAAAAATTAGATATTGATGTAGAGAGTATCTCGGTATCGGAGTTGCTTCAGTTGATTGAGCAATATCCTAGTCTTTTGCGTCGCCCAATTATTATAGATACCAAACGCATGCAGATCGGTTTTAATGAAGATGAGATTCGTGCTTTTCTCCCTCGTAGTTACCGTAAACAAGAATTGAAAGAAGCAACATTGAGAGCTGGTATAGGATAGATGAACAAACAGTATAGTTACCCACTAGATTTGTCGTGGAGCACTGAAGAACTTGCTTCAGTGCTTTCTTTTTTTAATGATGTTGAAGCTGCTTATGAAGATAAGGTAGAAGCAAAAAAACTGCTAGAGTCTTACAAGGGATTTAAGTCAGTCGTTCCGAGCAAAAGTGAAGAAAAGCGCCTAGGTCGCGAATTTGAGAGGGCTAGCGGTTATTCCTTCTATCATGCAGTTCAATTAGCAAAAGAAAAAAGAGAAGGGAAGATTTCTCTTGGAAACTAAATTTGAATTTGCCAAACAGATTGTGCAGGAAGCTGCTGCCTATATTTTGGCTCACATGAAAGAAGATTTGCAGGTTGAGCGCAAGTCTTCCCCTACTGACTTGGTAACACGTTTGGACAAGGAGGTCCAGCAACTCTTGGTTGATCGGATCAAGTCCTCCTATCCTGAGGACTTGATTTGCGCGGAAGAGGGTTGTTTACGTGCTGCAGTCGGTCAAGGTTGTGTTTGGGTGATTGATCCCATTGACGGTACCAATAATTTTGTCGCCCAGCAGGAAGATTTTGCCGTTATGCTGGCTTATTTTGAGAATGGTGTGGGCAAATTTGGCATCATCTATGATGTCATGAAAGGTGATTGTTACCATGGTGGTAGTGCCTTTCCTCCTTGTCGTAATAATGATCCCTTACCGCCTTTTAAAAAGAAACCTCTTCAAGAATTTTTAGTTGCCGGTAACTCAGGTATGTTTGAAAGTAATGAGTGGGGCTTGGCGGATTTGGGCCGAGCAGCATTGGGAGTCCGTGTCTACGGCAGTGCGGCCATTAGTTTTGCTAAGGTTTTATCGGGTCGTCTTCTGACTTATATTACCTACTTGCAGCCATGGGATTACGCTGCGGCCAGCATCTTAGGGGAAAGTCTGGGTTATCGCCTTCTTACGGTATCGGGTGAACCTGTTGATTTTAAAACGCGTCAGCCTGTCATGATGGTGCCAATCGAGATGCAAGAAGAGATTCAGTCTTATATCTACGAAAGGAAAGAAAACTAAATGCAATTTCCAGAAGGATTTGTTGAAAAATATGAAGTGATACTAAAAGATGAGGCAAGAGACTTTCTTGCCTCTTTTAAACAAGAAGCAGTTTCAGCTTTTCGGATCAATCCCTTAAAAGAAAATCAGTTGTCGTTTGCAGATGCCATTCCCCATACACCTTGGGGACACTATGGTAAGGTCTCAGGGAAGTCACCAGAGCACGTGACAGGTCTCGTTTATTCGCAAGAGCCTGCAGCCCAAATGGTGGCCCAGATAGCTCAACCAAGACCTGGCATGAAGGTCTTGGACTTGGCTGCAGCACCAGGTGGGAAATCCACTCAACTAGCAGCCTATCTGGCTAATCAAGGAGTCCTTGTCTCTAACGAAATTTCAAACAAGCGTGCTAAGATTTTAGTGGAAAATATGGAGCGATTTGGAGCGACAAATGTTGTCGTGACCAATGAATCTGCTGACCGCTTGGCCAAGGTTTTTAAAGGTTACTTTGATGTGATTGTCCTTGATGCCCCTTGCTCGGGTGAAGGGATGTTTCGTAAGCAGCCCGATGCCATGGATTATTGGAGTACCGATTATCCTAGCCAATGTGCCAATCTCCAAAGAGAAATTTTAGAAGATGCAGTGACCATGCTTGCAGAAGGTGGCCGTCTGGTTTATTCGACCTGTACCTGGGCGCCAGAGGAAAATGAAGAAATCATCCACTGGTTGCTGGATACTTATGAATTTGAACTGCTTCCAGTCGAGCATGTGAACGGTATGGTAGCAGGAATTGATCTTCCTGAAACTGCGCGGATGTATCCTCATCATTTCAAAGGAGAAGGTCAGTTTGTTGCCCATTTGCAGTTTAAGGGAGAAAATTCGGGACCTAAATTCAAAGCTAGCAAAAGCAATCTCAGTCGTGAACAATTGGCTCTGTGGCAAGAATTTGCCCAAAAACACTTGCGGGTCAATCTAACTGGTATCTTGCAAACTTTTGGAGATCAGCTCTATCTTTTGCCAGAGATGCTACCTGATCTAGGAAAACTCAAAATTGCTAGAAATGGCCTCCATCTGGGGACTTTTAAGAAGAAACGCTTCGAACCAAGTTTTGCTCTGGGATTAGCCTTGAAACCAAGCCAAGTAAAACAAAGGGTCGAAATCAATGATGAGGACTTTGTAAAATATGTGGCTGGTGAGACTGTTCAATTGTCTGAAGCTCGACCAAATGGCTGGTATCAAGTTGTGGTTCAAGGAAACGGATTAGGCTTTGCCAAAGTAACGGGAAATGTTTTGAAAAATTATTATCCAAAAGGGCTCAGATTCAGGTGAAAAAGCTAGTCAAAGAGCCTATTCTATGTTATAGTGGAAGTATGAGTTTTTTCTGATAGTCTTTCATTATTACTTATATTATACGATGGAATTGTCCGCTCCGAAGAATGTCTAGATAAAATAAAGCGGGACAATCATTGATGATTATTGGATGATCAGGACAAACGGAAGAAATCAGAACATTTATCATTATGTTCAAGGAGAATAACAGTGAAAAAAAGAAAAAAGCTCGTCATGTCTCTTGTAGCTCTTTTGGTGGCAGGTTCTCTAGCAGGATGTGCTAGCTGGATTGATCGTGGAGAATCTATGACAGCCGTTGGTTCAACAGCTCTTCAGCCTCTTGTCGAAGCGGCAGCAGATGAATTTGGTTCTAGAAATATCGGAAAAACAGTCAATGTTCAAGGCGGTGGATCGGGTACAGGACTATCTCAAGTCCAGTCTGGAGCAGTAGACATCGGGAACTCTGACGTTTTTGCAGAGGAAAAAGATGGAATCGATGCTTCAGCTCTAGTAGACCACAAGGTTGCAGTGGCTGGTCTTGCTGTGATTGTAAACAAGGAAGTGGATGTTGAAAATCTCACAACCGAGCAACTTCGCAAAATCTTTACAGGTGAAGTGACCAACTGGAAAGAAGTTGGGGGCAAAGACCTGGCCATTTCAATCATCAACCGAGCAGCAAGTTCTGGTTCACGAGCGACGTTTGATACGGTGGTTATGAATGGCCAAGCGGCAATGCAGAGCCAAGAGCAGGATTCTAACGGGATGGTCAAGTCGATTGTATCCCAAACGCCTGGAGCCATTTCTTACCTATCCTTTGCCTATGTAGATGACTCCGTGAAAAGCATGAAACTGAATGGGTATGAGCCTACGTCTGAGAATGTAACGACCAACAACTGGCCTTTGTGGTCTTATGAACATATGTACACACTTGGTCAGCCAAATGAGTTAGCTGCTGAATTCCTGAATTTTGTCCTCTCAGATGAAGCTCAAAATGGAATTGTTAAGGGAATGGGCTATATCTCTATCAATGAAATGAAAGTCCAAAAGGATGCTTCAGGTACCGTTACAGCAGTAGAAGGAGGTCAATAATGAATCAAGAAGAATTATCTAAAAAATTACTCTCTCCTTCAAAGAACTCTCGCCTTGAGAAGTTTGGTAAAGGTTTGACCTTCACTTGCCTTTCTTTGATTGTTATCATTGTGGCGATGATTTTGATTTTTGTAGCCCAAAAAGGCTTGTCGACCTTCTTTGTCAATGGAGTGAACATTTTTGATTTCCTCTTTGGACAAACTTGGAATCCTTCAGGGAAACAATTTGGTGCTCTTCCGATGATTTTGGGTTCCTTTATTGTGACGATTTTATCAGCTCTTATCGCAACACCCTTTGCTATTGGTGCTGCAGTATTTATGACAGAAGTATCACCAAAGGGTGCAAAGATTTTGCAACCGGCCATCGAACTTCTTGTCGGTATTCCTTCAGTCGTCTATGGATTTATTGGTTTGCAAGTTGTGGTGCCTTTTGTTCGTAGCGTCTTTGGTGGAACTGGTTTTGGGATCTTGTCAGGGATTTTCGTTCTTTTTGTCATGATCCTACCAACTGTTACCTTTATGACAACAGATAGCTTGCGTGCTGTTCCTCGTCATTACCGTGAAGCTAGTTTAGCCATGGGAGCCACTCGTTGGCAAACCATCTGGCGTGTGACCTTGAAAGCAGCACGTTCAGGTATTTTCACTGCAGTGGTCTTTGGGATGGCGCGTGCCTTCGGTGAAGCTCTTGCTATTCAGATGGTTGTTGGAAACTCAGCAGTTATCCCAACCTCGTTAACAACACCAGCTGCAACTTTGACTTCTGTTTTGACTATGGGTATTGGAAATACCGTCATGGGAACGGTTGATAATAACGTTCTCTGGTCCTTGGCCTTAGTCTTGCTCTTGATGAGTTTGGCCTTTAACAGTGTGATTAAATTGATTACGAAAGAAAGAGGAAAGAAAAACTATGCACGCTAAGAAATTAGATAAACTTGCAACAGCTGTCCTCTATACCATCGCGGGTATCATCGTGACCATTTTGGCATCTTTGATTCTCTATATCTTGGTGAGAGGGTTACCGCATATCTCTTGGTCTTTCTTGACTGGGAAATCCTCCTCTTATCAAGCAGGTGGGGGTATCGGGATTCAGCTCTACAATTCCTTCTTCCTTTTGGTCATCACCTTGATCATTTCAGTTCCACTATCTATGGGAGCTGGTGTTTTCCTTGCTGAGTATGCCAAAAAAGGGCCTGTGACCAATTTTATTCGTACCTGTATTGAGATTTTGTCTTCTCTACCATCAGTCGTTGTGGGTCTCTTTGGTTACTTGATCTTTGTAGTCCAGTTTGAGTATGGATTTTCAATCATTTCAGGTGCCTTGGCCTTGACGGTCTTTAACCTCCCTCAGATGACTCGAAATGTTGAGGACAGTTTAAAACATGTTCACCATACACAACGTGAGGCTGGTTTGGCCCTCGGAATTTCTCGTTGGGAGACTGTGGTCCATGTCGTCATTCCGGAAGCCCTACCAGGTATCGTAACGGGTGTTGTCTTGGCCTCTGGCCGTATCTTTGGTGAGGCTGCCGCTCTTATCTATACGGCAGGACAATCCGCTCCAGCCCTTGACTGGTCTAACTGGAATATCCTCAGTGTTACCAGTCCTATCTCAATCTTCCGTCAAGCAGAAACCTTGGCTGTCCACATCTGGAAGGTCAACAGTGAAGGAACCATTCCTGATGCTACTATCGTATCAGCAGGTTCTGCCGCTGTGCTCCTCATCTTTATCTTGATTTTTAACTTTGGAGCACGCAAACTCGGAAGCTATTTACACAAGAAATTAACCGCTGCCTAAAGGAGAAGCCATGTCAAAATATAACTGGGATGAAAAGCATATCATCACCTTCCCTGAAGAAAAAGTGGCCCTCTCTACCAAGGATTTACATGTTTACTATGGTAAAAATGAATCCATCAAGGGCATCGATATGCAATTTGAAAAAAATAAAATAACAGCCTTGATTGGCCCCTCTGGATCAGGGAAATCTACTTATCTTCGCAGTCTCAATCGGATGAATGATACCATTGATATTGCCAAGGTCACAGGTCAAATCCTCTATCGAGGGATTGACGTTAATCGTCCAGAAATCAATGTCTATGAGATGCGCAAGCATATCGGAATGGTCTTTCAACGTCCAAATCCATTTGCCAAGTCTATTTATCGCAACATTACTTTTGCTCATGAACGTGCAGGTGTTAAGGACAAGAAAGTCCTTGATGAAATTGTCGAAACCTCTCTCCGACAGGCTGCCCTTTGGGATCAGGTCAAAGACGACCTCCACAAATCAGCCTTGATGCTTTCTGGAGGTCAGCAACAACGTCTCTGTATCGCTCGCGCCATCTCTGTTAAGCCAGATATCCTCTTGATGGATGAACCGGCTTCAGCCTTGGATCCGATTGCGACAGCCCAACTGGAAGAAACCATGTTGGAATTGAAGAAGGACTTTACCATCATTATCGTTACCCACAGTATGCAACAGGCTGCGCGTGCAAGTGACTACACAGGATTTTTCTACCTGGGTGATTTGATTGAGTATGATAAGACATCCAATATTTTCCAAAATGCTAAGTTACAGTCAACCAATGACTATGTAACGGGACACTTTGGTTAGAAAGGAAATGGTATGTCAGAAGCGATTTTACAGGTCTCAGACCTGTCCGTTTATTACAATAAAAAGAAGGCCTTGAATAGTGTTTCCCTTTCTTTCCAACCTAAGGAAATAACGGCCTTGATAGGTCCATCTGGATCAGGAAAGTCCACCCTACTCAAAGCCATCAACCGCATGGGCGATCTCAATCCTGAGGTGACAACAACTGGATCAGTAGTCTATAATGGTCACAATATCTACAGTCCCCGTACTGATACGGTTGAATTGCGTAAGGAAATCGGTATGGTCTTTCAACAGCCCAATCCCTTCCCTATGTCTATCTACGAAAATGTTGTCTATGGGCTACGTATCAATGGGGTTAAGGACAAGCAAGTCCTTGATGAAGCGGTCGAAAAGGCCTTGCAACGTGCTTCTATCTGGGATGAAGTAAAGGATCGTTTGCATGATTCGGCCATTGGTCTCTCAGGTGGACAACAACAACGTGTTTGTGTTGCTCGTGTCTTAGCAACCAGTCCCAAAATTATCCTCTTAGATGAACCAACTTCGGCTTTGGATCCTATTTCTGCAGGTAAGATTGAGGAAACCTTGTATGGTCTGAAAGATAAGTACACCATGCTCTTGGTAACGCGTTCGATGCAACAGGCCTCACGTATCTCTGATAAAACAGGATTTTTCCTAGATGGGGATTTGATCGAGTTTAACGATACGAAGAAGATGTTCCTAGACCCACAAAACAAGGAAACAGAAGATTATATTACAGGAAAATTTGGATAAGGAGTTGAATGATGTTACGATCTCAATTTGAAGAAGATTTGGAGAAATTGCACAACCAGTTCTATGCTATGGGACAAGAAGTGCTCTCGCAGATCAATCGTACAGTGCGTGCCTTTGTTACGCATGACCGTGATTTGGCAAAAGAAGTCATCGAAGACGATGCAGAAGTAAATGAATATGAAGTGAAGTTAGAAAAGAAATCATTTGAAATGATCGCCCTCCAACAACCTGTTTCGCAAGACCTTCGTACCGTCTTGACCGTTCTCAAGGCAGTGTCAGACGTGGAACGCATGGGAGATCATGCAGTGTCTATCGCTGAGGCGACCATTCGTATGAAGGGGGAGCAACGTATCCCTTCTGTTGAAGAAGAAATCAAAAAGATGGGACGCGACGTGAAAAATTTCGTCGAAGCAGCTCTAGATCTCTATCTCAACGGTTCTGTGGATCAAGCCTACGAAGTCGCGGCTATGGATGAAAAAATCAACCATTACTTTGATAGCATCCGTGATTTGGCTACAGAAGAAATTAGGAAAAATCCTGAAGCTATCGTTACAGGTCGTGATTACTTCCAGGTCATTTCTTTCTTGGAACGTATTGGAGACTACGCAAAAAATATCTGTGAATGGGTTGTTTACTTTGAAACAGGTAAGATTGTCGAACTATAAGAAACGGTTTAAATATACAGAAATAAGGCTGATTAAAATAAATCAGTCTTCTTTTTATGAAAAGAATTGTTTTACAATCAAAATCTTTAAAAGGGTTGACAACTATTTTTAAAAGAGTTATAATTATTCAGAATTAACAGAAAGGTCGTTTATTTATGAAATTCAAGAAATGGATATTAGTTGTGTGTAGCATGCTTGCCAGTGTGGTTTTAGTAGCTTGCCAGTCAGGAACAGATAGTTCCCAGTCTGCTGTGGACGCTATTAAACAAAAAGGAAAGCTAGTCGTTGCGACCAGCCCAGACTATGCACCGTTTGAATTCCAAGCCTTGGTAGATGGTAAAAACCAGGTAGTTGGAGCAGATATTGATATGGCTCAAGCGATTGCGGATGAACTTGGAGTGAAGCTTGAAATCTCTAGCATGAGTTTTGACAATGTCTTGACTAGCCTTCAAACTGGAAAGGCTGACTTGGCCATTGCAGGTATTAGTGCTACAGATGAGAGAAAGGAAGTCTTTGACTTTTCAATCCCTTACTATGAAAACAAAATGAGCTTCTTGGTTAGAAAAGCCGATTTAGACAAATACAAGGATCTTTCAAGCCTCGCAAGTGCCAATATCGCAGCTCAAAAGGGAACTGTGCCAGAAACCATGGTCAAGGAACAATTACCAAATGCCCAGTTGACATCCTTGACCAATATGGGGGAAGCGGTTAATGAATTGCAAGCTGGAAAAGTGGATGCGGTTCATATGGATGAACCAGTTGCTCTTAGCTACGCAGGTAAAAACTCAGACCTTGTCGTTGCATCTGTTAACTTGACAATGAAAGATGGCGAAGCAAATGCTGTTGCTATTAAGAAGGATCAGTCAGACTTGAAAGCAGTAGTCGATAAGGTTATCCAAAAACTGAAAGATGACGGAACCTATCAAACTTATCTTGAAAAGGCAGCGAAACTAACAGAAGTTGAACAATAAGAAAAGAGCAGAGTTGGACTTTAATCCAACTCTGCTATTATGTATTCTAATAGCTCTTCTAGATTTTCAAGAGTGACTTTGGCAAACTGATAAGGACAGGCGTCCAAATAAGCCTTCTCAAAAAAGTCTAATTTGAGTGAGCTGTGTTTCAAACTGGCAATCTTAGGATAGTGTCTCAAATCAAGCAAAAGACCATCGTGTAGAGGATAGTGGGGTAAGGGACAGGTGTTTTTTTCAAGTACTTTCTTTATCTGAGTCTGATAGTTCTCTTGAAGGGTCAGTCTGGTCAATCGATTTTTTTCAAATAACTGACTATCGATGTAAAGAGAGAGCGCCTTTTGCATGATGAGATTGCTGTCATAGTCCAGGATATTTTTGTAGGAAACAAAGGCCTCTTTTAGGGCATTTGGGAGAATGAGAGCGGTAATACGAAGGGCTGGAAAGAGACTGGTTGAGAAGGACTTGATATAAATGACCCGATCTTCAGTATCCAGATAGTGGAAGGTTTGGCTCTTCCTAGGATCTAGGTCCCCTAAATAGTCATCCTCTACGATGTAAACACCATACTGGTTTGCTAGATCCAGAATAGCCTTTTTTTCCTGATCAGAATAGGAATGACCTAGGGGATAGTGGAAGCGAGGAATGGTATAGAAAAACTTGATTTTCCCAGATTTGAACTGTTTTTCCAGTTCTTCAAGGTCAATGCCATCAATACGGCGTTCAATGGTTTGGTAGGCCAATCCTTGAGCGACCAAGAGACGATTCATTCGGTGGTAAGTCGGTTGTTCGACTAAAATCTCCTCTCCCTCGCTCGGGAAGTCAATCTGAGAAAGGATAAAGAGAGCTTGCTGGGTACCAGATGTTAGAACCAGTTGGTCGGGTTTGCAGTAGAGGGCTTGGTTGAAAAGAAGTTGATGGACAGATTGTCTCAGTTCCTCAAGCCCTTCTTGGTTATCATAGTAGTTGAAGAGGTAGTTTTCTCTTCCAATCAGTGTTTCATTGACACAGAGTCTGAAGTCGTCATAGGCACTGGCATGTTCGTCAGTGACTTCGATTTCCAAGTCCTGATGCTGTCCTTGTTCCAGAACATAGTAACCACTTTGGGGTTTGGCATAGAGGTATTGTTCATGGCGTAATTCCAGCAGGGCTCGTTGGATAGTGTCCTTGCTACAGTGGAAGTCTTGGCTCAGTTGACGGATGGAGGGAAGCCGGCTACCTGTTGGAAATTTTCCTGATTCGATCCCCTTTTTTAGAAAGGAAACGACTACTTGGTATTTACTTTCTTTCTTCATTCCAGACCTCCGTTGATTTTGTTACATTGTACCTTTTTTTTGCCTCCTTTGCAATGGGAAAAGCATTCCCCCTTTCACAACTAGGAGCAAATGTGGTATACTTAGAAAGTATGATGATTCATTGAACAGAAGATAAGAAAGAGAATGGATAGAAAAGTGCAGGAACCGGTAAAATTATTTCAATACAATACTCTAGGTGCCCTAATGGCTGGTCTCTATGGCGGAACCATGACAGTGGGAGAATTGCTAGAACATGGTGATCTTGGTTTGGGGACTTTGGATTCGATTGACGGGGAGTTGATTGTCCTTGATGGCAAGGCTTATCAAGCCAAGGGATCTGGTCAAACGCCTGAAATCGTTGAAGTGGCAGCGGATGCCCTTATTCCCTATGCAGCAGTGGTTCCTCATCAGGCAGAAGTGATTTTTCGTCAGCGCTTTGAGATGACGGATAAGGAATTGGAAAAACGAATTGAGTCCTACTATGATGGGGAAAATCTTTTTCGCTCCATCAAGATTCATGGCGAATTTTCACAAATGCACGTGCGGATGATTCCCAAATCCACACCTGATACCAAGTTTGCTGATGTAGCGACACACCAACCTGAATATAGCCGTGAAAATGTATCGGGAACCATTGTTGGATTTTGGACACCGGAGATTTTCCATGGAGTGAGTGTTGCAGGCTACCATTTGCATTTTATCTCAGATGATTTGACCTTTGGTGGGCATGTGATGGACTTTGTTATCAAAGAAGGAATGATTGAGGTTGGGGCAGTCGACCAGTTGGACCAACGTTTTCCAGTCCAAGATCGCCAGTATTTATTTGCCAAATTTAACGTTGACGAGATGAAGAAAGATATTGATAAGTCAGAATAGGAGAAAAAGATGACAGTACATATTATCCTCACCATGATCGCTTTGGTTCTCATTCTAGTAAGTGGAACTTGGTATGCCAAAAAACGGTTTAAAATCTCTCTTGCAGTGATGGGCTTGGGGGCAATCGCATTTTTTGTTTCTTCTCAAGTGTTAGAGAAGATGGTTCACCTTCTGATACTCCATCCGCAAAAAGATGGAACCATTCCGCTTATGCAGGAGCAGCCTTTCTTATATGTGCTTTATGGAATCGCCATGGCGACCCTCTTTGAGGAAACAGCTCGTCTTGTCTTTTTTAAATGGTTGGAGAAAAAGAGAAAGCTAGAAGATCGAGATGCTTTGGCTTATGGTTTGGGACATGGGGGCTTGGAAATGCTCTATCTCGGAATGGGAAGCTTGATCAGTCTTTTGATTCTCTTTTCACTCATCCAGTCTTCAAATACTGATGTAGCCAATCTTCTTCCAAAATCTACACTCGAAACGGTTCAGTCTCTTTCTGTATGGCAGGTTTATTTACTAGGAGTTGAACGTGTGCTTGCTCTGGTTCTGCAAATTGGTCTCTCTATCTGGGTCTATCAAAGTGTCCGTCAAAAGAAATGGATCTACCTCCTTGCCGCCTATGGTTTGCATGCCTTGTTTGACTTGGCTCCAGCCTTATCTCAAGTGGGATGGATTGCAAATCCGCTTCTAGTTGAGTTTGTTCTTCTCGTAGAACTTTTAGTCTTTATCTGGCTGACAAAATTTACATTTTGGAAAAAATCATAAAAAGAGGGGTGACCTCTTTTTTTATGTAAAGATAAAACAAGCTCTTTTTATGGTCGTCAAATGTCTCTAAAAATGGTATAATGGAATGAATTTTGAAAAAGGAAGAGTGACATGTCAGTAAAAGAAAAAATGCTTGAAATCCTAGAAGGAATCGATATTCGTTTTAAGGAACCCTTGAAGACCTATACCTATACAAAGGTAGGAGGTCGAGCGGATTATCTAGTTTTGCCACGCAATCGCTATGAGATGGCCCGTGTCGTCCAATTTGCCAATCAAGAGAATATTCCTTGGATGGTGCTTGGGAATGCCAGCAATATCATTGTTCGTGAAGGTGGAATCCGTGGTTTTGTCATCTTGTGCGATAAGCTTAATAACGTTTCAGTTGATGGCTATACCATTGAAGCGGAAGCAGGAGCGAACTTGATCGAAACAACACGTATTGCCCTCCGTCATAGTTTGACTGGTTTTGAGTTTGCTTGTGGGATTCCTGGAAGCATCGGTGGAGCTGTCTTTATGAATGCGGGTGCCTATGGAGGAGAGATTGCTCATATCTTGCAGTCTTGTCAAATTTTGACCAAGGAAGGGGAAATCGAGACCTTATCTGCCAAGGATTTGGCTTTTGGTTACCGTCATTCAGCTATTCAGGATTCTGGGGCTGTTGTTTTGTCAGCTAAATTTGCCCTATCTCCAGGGAATCATCAGGTCATTAAGCAAGAAATGGATCGCTTGACGCACCTACGTGAACTCAAACAACCTTTAGAGTACCCATCTTGTGGTTCAGTCTTTAAGCGTCCAGTGGGGCATTTTGCAGGACAGTTGATTTCAGAGGCTGGCTTGAAAGGCTATCGTATCGGTGGTGTGGAAGTATCTGAAAAACACGCAGGTTTCATGATCAATGTTGCTGACGGAACGGCCAAAGACTATGAAGACTTGATCCAATCTGTTATCGAAAAAGTCAAGGAACACTCAGGTGTCACTCTTGAGAGGGAAGTTCGTATTTTGGGTGAGAAAGAATAAGGTTGGGGTAGAAAAGTTGCTGCTATAACCATTGTAAAGGGGGTGAAAGCCTATCGTTAGTGAAGATGTATGTAGGCAGTTTAATCTCCTACACGAGGTAGTAGCGGCCTGACAGAGCCCTGATCTGTTAATTTATGAAAAAGAAGGAATTTATGACAATTGAAAAAACCAATTATTGAATTCAAAAACGTCTCTAAAGTTTTTGAAGACAGCAACACCAAGGTTCTCAAAGACATTAACTTTGAGTTAGAAGAAGGAAAGTTCTATACCCTATTAGGCGCATCTGGTTCAGGAAAATCAACCATCCTGAACATCATTGCAGGTTTACTAGATGCAACGACAGGTGATATTTTACTGGATGGGGTGCGGATCAATGACATCCCAACTAATAAACGAGACGTCCATACGGTCTTCCAATCCTATGCCTTGTTTCCACATATGAATGTGTTTGAAAATGTTGCCTTTCCACTCCGCTTGCGTAAAGTCGACAAGAAAGAAATCGAACAACGCGTAGCGGAAGTTCTCAAGATGGTTCAGCTGGAAGGTTATGAAAGACGTTCCATCCGCAAACTCTCTGGAGGACAACGTCAGCGTGTAGCCATTGCCCGTGCCATCATCAACCAACCCCGTGTGGTCTTGCTGGACGAGCCCTTGTCAGCGCTGGACTTGAAATTGCGAACAGACATGCAGTACGAACTGCGTGAATTGCAGCAACGATTGGGGATTACCTTTGTCTTTGTCACTCACGATCAGGAAGAAGCTCTTGCCATGAGTGACTGGATTTTCGTTATGAATGATGGCGAGATTGTCCAGTCTGGAACACCTGTGGACATCTATGATGAGCCGATCAACCATTTTGTTGCCACCTTTATCGGTGAGTCCAACATCTTGCCAGGAACCATGATTGAGGATTACTTGGTCGAGTTTAACGGCAAACGCTTTGAAGCGGTCGATGGGGGGATGAAGCCAAATGAGCCTGTCGAGATTGTCATTCGTCCAGAGGACTTGCGCATTACCCTTCCTGAGGAAGGCAAGCTCCAAGTTAAGGTTGATACCCAGCTTTTCCGTGGGGTTCACTACGAGATTATTGCCTATGACGAACTTGGAAATGAATGGATGATCCACTCGACTCGTAAGGCCATTGTGGGTGAGGAAATCGGTCTGGACTTTGAACCAGAAGACATCCACATCATGCGTCTCAACGAAACCGAAGAAGAGTTCGATGCACGTATCGAGGAGTACGTAGAAATCGAAGAGCAAGAAGCAGGTCTGATAAACGCGATCGAGGAGGAAAGAGATGAAGAAAACAACCTCTAAACTCTTTGTAGTGCCCTATATGCTTTGGATCGCCCTCTTTGTTCTCGCACCCTTGGTCCTGATTTTTGGACAATCCTTTTTCAACATCGAAGGGCAGTTTAGTTTAGAAAATTATAAATCTTACTTTGCGTCACAAAATTTGACCTATCTTAAAATGAGTTTCAACTCTGTGCTTTATGCAGGGATTGTCACCTTGGTAACACTGCTCATCAGCTATCCAACAGCCCTCTTTTTGACTCGTCTCAAGCACCGTCAACTCTGGCTTATGCTGATTATTTTGCCAACTTGGATCAATTTGCTCCTCAAGGCCTATGCCTTTATCGGAATTTTTGGTCAAAATGGCTCTATTAATCAATTCCTAGAATTTATTGGAATCGGTTCGCAGCAGTTGCTCTTTACCGATTTCTCCTTTATCTTTGTCGCAAGTTACATCGAGCTTCCCTTTATGATTTTGCCCATTTTCAATGTCTTGGATGATATGGATAACAATCTCATCAATGCCAGCTATGACCTCGGTGCGACCAAGTGGGAGACCTTCCGCCATGTCATCTTCCCTCTATCGATGAATGGAGTGAGAAGTGGGGTTCAGTCTGTCTTTATCCCAAGTTTGAGTCTCTTCATGCTGACACGTTTAATCGGTGGGAACCGCGTTATCACGCTGGGAACGGCTATTGAGCAGAACTTCCTGACCAATGATAACTATGGTATGGGTTCAACCATTGGTGTGATCCTCATCCTGACCATGTTCATCACCATGTGGGTGACCAAGGAAAGGAGAGAACGATGAAAAAATTTGCCAATCTCTACCTAGCCTTTGTCTTTATCGTCCTTTATTTGCCAATTTTTTACCTGATTGGCTACGCCTTTAACGCAGGGGATGATATGAATAGTTTTACCGGCTTTAGCTTGAGCCATTTTAAAACCATGTTTGGTGATGGCCGTCTCATGTTGATCCTCACTCAAACCTTTTTCTTGGCCTTTCTAGCTGCCTTGATTGCGACCATTATCGGGACTTTCGGTGCTATCTATATCTACCAGTCTCGTAAGAAATACCAAGAAGCCTTTTTATCACTCAATAATATCCTCATGGTTGCGCCTGACGTTATGATTGGTGCCAGTTTCTTGATTCTCTTTACCCAGCTTAAGTTTTCACTTGGCTTTTTGACGGTTCTATCTAGCCACGTGGCCTTTTCCATCCCTATCGTGGTCTTGATGGTCTTGCCTCGTCTCAAGGAAATGAATGATGACATGATCCATGCGGCCTATGACTTGGGAGCCAGCCAGTTTCAGATGTTTAAGGAAATCATGCTACCGTACCTGACACCGTCTATCATTGCAGGTTATTTCATGGCCTTCACCTATTCGCTAGATGATTTTGCCGTGACCTTCTTTGTCACAGGGAATGGCTTTTCGACTCTATCAGTCGAGATTTACTCTCGTGCTCGTAAGGGAATTTCGTTAGAGATCAATGCCCTCTCTGCCCTTGTCTTTCTCTTTAGTATTATCCTAGTTGTAGGTTATTACTTTATCTCACGTGAGAAGGAGGAGCGAGCATGAAAAAACTCTATTCATTTTTAGCAGGAATTGTAGCGATTATCCTTGTCTTGTGGGGGATTGCGACTCATCTAGACAGTAAAATCAATAGCCGAGACAGTCAGAAATTGGTTATTTACAACTGGGGGGACTATATCGATCCAGAACTCTTGGAGAAATTCACAGAAGAAACAGGAATCCAAGTACAGTACGAGACCTTTGACTCCAACGAGGCCATGTATACCAAGATCAAGCAGGGTGGAACGACCTACGACATTGCTATCCCTAGTGAATACATGATCAACAAGATGAAGGACGAAGACCTCTTAGTTCCGCTTGATTATTCAAAAATTGAAGGAATCGAAAATATCGGACCTGAGTTCCTCAACCAGTCTTTTGACCCGGGCAACAAATTCTCCATCCCGTACTTCTGGGGAACCTTGGGAATTGTTTACAATGAAACTATGATAGATGAGGCGCCCGAGCATTGGGATGACCTCTGGAAACCAGAATACAAGGATTCCATCATGCTCTTTGATGGGGCGCGTGAGGTGCTGGGACTCGGGCTTAACTCACTCGGTTACAGTCTCAACTCCAAGGATCCTCAGCAGCTGGAAGAGACAGTGGATAAGCTCTACAAATTGACCCCAAATATCAAGGCCATTGTGGCAGACGAGATGAAGGGTTACATGATTCAGAATAATGCTGCCATCGGTGTGACTTTCTCTGGGGAAGCCAGCCAGATGTTGGAGAAAAATCCTAACCTCAAGTATGTCGTTCCGACTGAGGCCAGCAATCTCTGGTTTGATAACATGGTCATTCCAAAAACCGTGAAAAACCAAGATGCCGCCTATGCCTTTATCAACTTTATGTTGAAACCCGAAAATGCTCTGAAAAATGCGGAGTATGTAGGTTACTCAACACCCAACCTACCAGCTAAGGAAATGCTCCCAGAGGAGACTCGTGAGGACAAATCCTTCTATCCAGACGCTGATACCATGAAACACCTAGAAGTTTATGAGAAATTTGACCATAAATGGACAGGAAAATACAGCGACCTCTTCCTACAGTTTAAAATGTACCGGAAGTAGGAGATATGCTTTCTTGTCAGCTTTCCTAGTTGACGCAGAACCCAAAAAACGATATAATAAGAAAGTTGAGAATTGATTTTCTGTCATCTTAGTCCAGAGAAATGGCGGTGCTGCGAGCCATCTAAGCTAGGAAGTCATGCTACTCAATCAGACAATTGCATAAGATTAAGAGAATGACAAGTTCATTGAATGAAGGTGGTACCGCGGTTTTTCGCCCTTCGTGATGTGAACTTGTCTTTTGATTTTTGGAGGTGTTTATGAAGACATTTCTCGTGAAACAAAAGTTTCGTCTTGGAGGCGAACGCTTCGATATCAAGGATGATAGAGGAGTAGTGAACTATCAGGTGGAGGGCTCTTTCTTCCAAATTCCTAAGACCTTTACCATCTATGATGCCTATGGTGAGCAGGTCAGTGAGATTAGTAAAGAATTTTTCACCTTGCTTCCTCGCTTTACTATTCAGCTACGAAACGGTTCCAATTTCGTTATTCGTAAGAAGTTGACCTTCTGGCGAGATAAGTATGAGTTTGACAATCTGGGGCTTCGTATCGAGGGCAATATCTGGGATTTGAATTTCAAATTGTTGGATGACCGCGACCAAGTGATTGCCGAGATTCGGAAAGAGATTTTCCATTTGACCTCAACTTACACCGTAACCGTCTATGAAGACTCTTATGCAGACCTAGTCATTTCCCTCTGTGTCGCGATTGACTATGTGGAGATGCTGGAAAGCCAATCAAATTAAACAAGTAATAAGGAGATATTATGAAACAACTATCTAGTGCTCAAGTTCGCCAAATGTGGCTTGATTTCTGGGCAAGTAAAGGCCACTCTGTCGAACCATCAGTCAGCTTGGTTCCTGTAAATGACCCAACTCTTTTGTGGATTAACTCTGGGGTAGCAACCCTTAAGAAATACTTTGACGGAACCATTATCCCTGAAAATCCACGTATTACCAATGCGCAAAAAGCTATCCGTACTAACGATATTGAAAACGTAGGGAAGACTGCGCGCCACCATACTATGTTTGAAATGTTGGGGAACTTCTCTATTGGTGATTATTTCCGTGATGAAGCCATCACTTGGGCTTATGAGCTCTTGACAAGCCCAGAATGGTTTGATTTCCCAGCTGAAAAACTTTATATGACCTACTATCCAGACGATAAGGATTCTTATAACCGCTGGATTGAAGTAGGAGTGGATCCAAGCCACTTGATCCCAATCGAAGACAACTTCTGGGAAATCGGTGCGGGACCTTCTGGACCTGATACTGAGATCTTCTTTGACCGTGGAGAAGCATTTGACCCAGAAAATATCGGTATTCGTCTGCTTGCAGAAGATATCGAAAATGACCGTTACATCGAAATCTGGAACATCGTTTTGTCACAATTTAACGCTGATCCTGCTGTTCCTCGTAGCGAGTACAAGGAATTGCCGCACAAGAACATTGATACGGGCGCTGGTTTGGAGCGTTTGGTGGCCGTTATCCAAGGGGCTAAGACTAACTTTGAAACAGACCTCTTCATGCCAATCATTCGTGAAGTTGAGAAATTGTCTGGTAAGGTCTACGACCAAGATGGCGACAACATGAGCTTCAAGGTCATTGCAGACCACATTCGTTCCCTTTCATTTGCCATCGGTGATGGTGCCCTTCCAGGAAACGAAGGTCGTGGTTATGTTCTTCGTCGTTTGCTCCGTCGTGCTTCTATGCACGGTCAAAAATTGGGTATCAACGAGCCTTTCCTTTACAAACTCGTTCCAACTGTTGGAAAAATCATGGAAAGCTACTACCCAGAAGTGCTTGAAAAACGTGACTTTATCGAGAAAATTGTCAAGAGCGAGGAAGAATCCTTTGCTCGTACCCTTCACTCAGGTCAACACTTTGCAGAAACCATCGTAGCTGACTTGAAAGCCAAAGGTCAAAACGTTATCGCGGGGCAAGATGTCTTCAAACTCTACGATACATATGGATTTCCAGTTGAGTTGACAGAAGAAATCGCTGAAGAAGCTGGTATGACTGTAGACCGTGAAGGTTTTGAAGCAGCCATGAAAGAGCAACAAGAACGTGCGCGTGCATCAGCTGTTAAGGGTGGCTCAATGGGTATGCAAAATGAAACCCTTCAAAACATTACAGTGGAAAGTGTCTTCAACTACAATGCCAGCCAATTGCCTTCTAAGTTAGTGGCTATCGTAGCGGACAATGCTGAAGTAGAAGCTGTATCTGAAGGAACTGCCTCTCTTATCTTTGCAGAGACTCCATTCTACGCTGAAATGGGTGGACAGGTAGCTGACCATGGTCAAATCTTGGATGCTAAAGGAAATGTCGTAGCGAATGTGACGGATGTGCAAAAAGCACCAAACGGACAAGCTCTTCATACTGTTGAAGTTCTTGCACCACTTGCTTTGAACCAAGAATACACCTTGGCTATTGACAGCAATCGTCGTCACCGTGTCATGAAAAACCACACTGCGACTCACTTGCTCCATGCGGCTCTTCACAATATCCTTGGTCACCATGCGACACAAGCAGGATCTCTGAACGAAGTCGAATTCCTTCGCTTTGACTTCACTCACTTCCAAGCAGTGACTCCAGAAGAATTGCGTGCCATTGAACAGCAAGTCAATGAAAAAATCTGGGAAGCAATTGCAGTAGAAACTGTTGAGACTGATATTGACACTGCTAAAGAAATGGGAGCTATGGCCCTCTTTGGTGAGAAATACGGTAAGGAAGTTCGTGTTGTAACCATCGGTGACTACTCAGTGGAACTCTGTGGTGGTACCCACGTTGGCAACACTTCTGAGATCGGTCTCTTCAAGATTGTCAAAGAAGAAGGAATCGGATCAGGAACTCGCCGTATCTTGGCAGTAACTGGTAAGGAAGCCTTTGAAGCCTATCGCGAACAAGAAGATGCACTGAAAGCAGTCGCGGCAACTCTTAAAGCACCTCAACTCAAGGAAGTTCCTCACAAGGTCGAAGGGCTTCAAGAGCAACTCCGTCAATTGCAAAAAGAAAATGCAGAATTGAAGGAAAAAGCAGCAGCCGCCGTCGCAGGCGATGTCTTCAAGGAAGTGAAGGAAGTCAACGGACACCGTTACATTGCAAGCCAAGTTTCTGTATCAGACGCAGGTGCCCTTCGTACCTTTGCGGATAACTGGAAACAAAAAGACTACTCTGATGTGCTTGTTCTTGTCGCAGCTATCGGTGACAAGGTGAATGTTCTTGTAGCAAGCAAGACAAAAGATGTGCATGCAGGAAACCTGATCAAAGAATTGGCTCCAATCGTCGATGGACGTGGTGGTGGTAAACCAGACATGGCCATGGCAGGAGGAAGCAACCAAGCGAAAATCCAAGAACTCTTGGATGCAGTAGCAGGTAAATTGTAATCAAGCAAAGATCTATCCACTCGGGTAGGTCTTTTTGTGCATACAAAAAAGCCAAATCCGGTTGGATTTGACTTGTACCTGATAGGTTTATTTTGCTGCCCAGACACTGACTGAACCCGCCGCTACTGGGAATTCTCCATAACCTTCAGCATTGATTGTAACTTGTGCTGGGTGATTTTCAAGGAGGTCAACAAAGGTTTGGTCAGCCCATTCTTGTCCGACAAACATAGCCTTGCTGTTTTCTTGGTCATTTGAGATAAGGACAGCGATTGGGGATTGATGTTCAGCACCTGAACGAACCCATCCGATACAGTTGGCATCGTCAAAGTAGTCTGTTTGCTCTCCATAAGCCAAGTCTTTTCGGATGGCTAGGAGACGGTCAAGAACTTCTCTGAAATCTTGTTGAGCAAATTGCCCTGAAATGCCATAATAATCTCCGTAAAAGACACATGGAAGACCATCTTGGCGTAATAGAATAAGGGCATAGGCTGCTGGCTTGAACCATTCTTCAACAGTAGACTCAAGGGCTTGTCCTCGTTGAGTATCATGGTTGTCGACAAAGGTTACAGCCTTATCGGGTTTTAGTTCAACCAAGCTATCTGTGAAAATGCCACGAAGGTCATAATTTGCTCCAGCATGGCTAGCTTCAAAGAGGTTTTGGTGGAGGCGAACATCGACAAGGTCAAAACGTTCTTCTACTTTCTCGAGATAGTCTAGGTTAGCTTCCTTGTCAGGGTTCCAAAATTCCCCAAAAACATAGAAATCTTGACCGTATTTTTCCTTCATATCACGGATGAAATTGCCCATAAAGAAGGAGTCGATGTGCTTAACGGCATCCAAACGGAAACCAGCTACACCAGTCGTTTCCATGAACCAGTCAGCCCAGTCATAGATGTTTTGGATGACTTCAGGATGCTTAAAGTCCAGGTCAGCGTACATGAGATAGTCGTAGTTGCCGTTTTCGTTATCGACCAATTCCTCATTTGCCCAGCCTTTGTTGTCCCCCTGGATCAGGTAAATGCCAGATTTACGGCGCTTGGCATCGTAGTCTGTACCTGTGAAGTGGTACCAGTGCCAGTGGAAGTCATTGTAGATATCTTGGCGGCCATCGAAAGTAAAGTGAGTCCAGCCATTGATAGTAAAGGGCTCGCTTAGTTGAACGGTACGATCCTCAGGATCCACTTCAATAACCTGAAAGGCTTCCATATGATCGGCAGCAGCCTTGTGATTGAGCACCACATCGGCCATAGGTTGAATTCCCTGTGCTTTTAGGGCTTGAATGGCTTGAAGATAGTCTTCTTTAAACCCATACTTGGTACGGACAGTCCCTTTTTGGTGAAATTCGCCTAGGTCAAAAAGATCGTAAACACCATAGCCTACATCTTTTTCGTTGGTTGCCTTGAAGGCAGGTGGCATCCAGACATGACTGATACCAAGATTTGCTAGGTGTTCTGCGTCATCTGCCAATCTCGTCCAGTGTTGGCCGTCATGAGGCAGATACCATTCAAAGTATTGCATAAGTGTCTGATTTTGCATTGTTTTTCCTCTTGCTTATCAATGTTGTGTTTTATTCTACCATAAAGTTTAGAACTAGGCAAACGTTTGCGCAAGATTCTATACTCATTTCTGAATTTGTCTATTTTTAGCGCGTGAAAACTCTCCTTCCACTACAAGGGAGAGGATATCTTGGCGAAAAAGTAAATGGCATAAACTTATTTGAACAAAAATGACACTCAGTAAACTAAAGTACATATGGTTAAACGGTTTCTTTTTTGAGAATTGTCACAAAATTTGCTATAATAGTAGCTATGAATAGAATTAGGGTCAGCAGACGTGTTGAAAAAAAGCTAGCTAAGGGTCTAGTTCTTTTGGAAGCGAGTGATTTAACAGATATTGAACTGACGGATCAGGCAGTAGAAGTTCTTAGTCAAGACGGAAAGTTTTTAGGGAGCGCCTATCTTTCCCAGCAGAACAAGGGAATCGGTTGGTTCATCAGCAAGGAAAAGGTTGGTTTCAATCAAGCCTTTTTTGAAATTCTGTTTTGTAAGGCCAAGGAAGCTAGAAAGCCTTATTATCAAGATGACTTGACTACTGCCTTTCGCCTTTTTAACCAAGAGGGGGATGGTTTTGGTGGTCTGACTGTTGATCTCTATGGAGATTATGCTGTCTTTTCTTGGTACAACTCCTTTGTTTACCAGATTCGTGAGCTGATAGTAAAGGCTTTTAAGGAAGTTTTTCCTGAGGTCTTGGGGGCTTATGAAAAGATTCGTTTTAAAGGTCTAGACTATGAGTCTGCCTATGTTTATGGTGAGGAAGCGCCAGATGATTTTACTGTTCTTGAGAATGGCATACTCTATCAAGTCTTTATGAATGATGGCTTGATGACAGGGATTTTCCTAGACCAGCATGAGGTTCGTGGGAGTCTGGTTGACGGTCTAGCCATGGGAAAATCCTTGCTCAATATGTTTTCCTATACGGCTGCCTTTTCAGTTGCTGCAGCTATGGGAGGCGCGAGTGAGACGACTTCTGTCGACTTGGCCAAACGGTCTAGAGAGCTGTCAGAGGCTCATTTTCAAGCAAATGGACTCAGCACGGACAATCATCGTTTTATCGTTATGGATGTCTTTGAGTACTTCAAGTACGCCAAGAGAAAAGGCTTGACCTATGATGTGATTGTTCTTGATCCGCCGAGCTTTGCCCGCAATAAAAAACAAACATTCTCTGTAGCTAAGGACTATCACAAGTTGATTTCCCAAAGTCTAGAGATTTTAAATCCGGGAGGGATTATCATTGCCAGTACCAATGCTGCCAATGTTTCCCGCCAGAAATTTACAGAACAAATTGATAAAGGTTTTGCAGGAAGAAGGTATCAGATCTTGAACCAATATGGTCTTCCAGCAGACTTTGCCTATAATAAAAAAGATGAAAGCAGTAATTACCTCAAGGTGATTAGTATGAAGGTTAGTAGATGAAATTAATCGTTTCAGTGATGCCAAGAAGTTTAGAAGAAGCGCAAGAACTGGATGCAACTAGGTATGAAGATGCCGATATCATTGAGTGGCGTGCGGACTTTCTTACAAAGGACGCTATTTTACAGGTAGCACCCGCTATCTTTGAGAAATTTGCAGGACGCGAACTTGTATTTACCCTTCGGACCCGCGCTGAGGGAGGAGAAATCGAACTTTCCTCAGAAGAGTATGTTCAAATCATTAAGGAAGTTACTCAGCTTTATCAGCCGGATTATGTAGATTTTGAGTATTTCAGCTACAAGGACGTTTTTGAGGAAATGTTGGATTTTCCAAATCTTGTTTTGAGTTACCATAATTTCCAGGAGACACCTGAAAACATGATGGAAATTTTGTCTGAGTTGACCAGTCTCTCTCCGAAAGTGGTCAAGGTATCAGTTATGGCCCATACGGAGCAGGATGTTTTAGACCTGATGAATTACACTCGAGGATTTAAGACACTCAATCCTGAGCAAGAGTACGTGACCATTTCCATGGGGAAAATGGGCAAGGTATCACGCATTACTTCAGATGTGACGGGTTCAAGTTGGTCATTTGCTAGTCTGGATGAAGCGAGTGCCCCAGGTCAGATTTCGCTATCAAACATGAAGAGAATCAGGGAGATTTTGGATGAAGCTTGATGGCTATACACGTTTAGCTGCAGTTGTTGCCAATCCCATCAAACACTCTATTTCACCCTTTATCCACAATAGGGCCTTTGAGGCGACAGCTACCAATGGTGTCTATGTAGCTTGGGAGATTGAAGCGGGTGATTTGGCAGAAACAGTCGCCAATATTCGCCGTTACCAGATGTTTGGCATCAACCTGTCTATGCCTTACAAGGAGCAGGTTATTCCTTATCTGGATGAGTTGAGTGATGAAGCTCGTTTGATTGGGGCGGTCAACACAGTTGTTAATCAAGACGGAACGTTAATTGGATATAATACAGATGGCAAGGGATTCTTTAAGAGCTTGCCTTCTTTTACAATCTCGGATAAGAAAATGACCATTCTGGGCGCAGGTGGTGCGGCCAAATCAATCTTGGCACAAGCCATTTTGGACGGGGCCAGTCAGATTTCAGTCTTTGTTCGTTTAGCTTCTATGGAAAAAACAAGACCTTATCTAGACAAGTTGCAGGAGCAAACGGGCTTTAAAGTGGACTTGTATGCTTTAGAAGATCTTTCTCAACTGCAATCAAGGATTGCCGAGTCGGACCTGCTCGTCAACGCGACTAGTGTTGGGATGGATGGCCAGTCGTCGCCAGTTCCAGAAAGTATCAATTTGCCAGAGGCTCTCTTGGTCGCAGATATCATTTACCAACCCTTTGAAACGCCATTTTTGAAATGGGCTAGGAGGCAGGGCAATCCAGCTGTCAATGGTCTAGGAATGTTGCTCTATCAGGCTGCTGAAGCTTTTCAACTGTGGACAGGTAAAGAAATGCCGACAGAAGAAATTTGGCAGTCCTTAACAGAAAAATATAAATAGTGAAAAGGAGACCCTCCTATGAAAATCAGAATCGATATTCCGCATCATCCTTATGATATTCAGATTGAAAAAGGTTGTCTGGCTCAGGCTGGTCAATGGTTGCGAGAACTCTGGCAACCTCAAAAAGTGGTCATTGTAACCGATAACCATGTAGCTTCTCTCTATGCAGAGAAGATTAAACTCAGCCTAGAAGATGCTGGTTTTCAGGTAGCTGTTTTTGACTTTTTAGAAGGCGAAGAACGAAAAAATTTAACAACTGTTCAGAAAGTCTATGAATTTCTAGTCAAGCAGGGGTTGACTCGTAGCGATGGGATCGTGGCTCTTGGTGGTGGTGTCGTTGGGGACCTAGCTGGTTTTGTAGCCTCTACCTATATGCGGGGCATTCACTTTGTTCAGATTCCGACTAGTTTGACAGCCCAGGTTGATTCGTCTATTGGTGGAAAGACGGGTGTCAATACTCCTTTTGCTAAAAATATGGTGGGAACTTTTGCCCAACCAGATGGGGTTCTGATTGACCCGCTTGTCCTAGAAACGCTTGGAAAAAGAGAGCTGATTGAGGGGATGGGCGAGGTTATCAAGTACGGCTTGATTGAGGATCCAGAACTGTGGGCTCTCTTGATGGAGCTAGATGGTTCTGTAGAGAGCATTTTGGAACATGCAGAGACTTTGATTGAACATTCTTGTCAGGTTAAGCGCAAGATGGTGGTCGAAGATGAGTTGGATAACGGTGTTCGTCTTTACCTCAATTTTGGGCACACTATTGGTCATGCTATTGAAGCGACTGCCGGTTATGGCAAGGTCATGCATGGAGAGGCTGTGGCCATGGGCATGGTTCAGATTTCCAAGGTTGCTGAGGGAAAAGGCCTCATGCCAGAAGGAATAACCCAGTCCATTACAGAGATGTGCCAGAAATTTGGCTTGCCTGTTGATTATGAAAACTGGGATGTTGACAAACTTTATCAAGCTTTGACTCATGATAAAAAAGCGCGTGGAAACACCTTGAAATTGGTCTTAGTTCCAGAGCTTGGTTCAGCGACCATTCACCCAGTTTCTCTGGAAGAGATGAAAGACTACTTGGTAAAATAAGGAGAACGTATGAGATATTTAACTGCAGGAGAATCACACGGCCCCCGTTTGACGGCTATTATTGAAGGAATTCCAGCTGGACTTCCTTTGACAGCAGAGGATATTAATGGAGACCTTAAACGCCGTCAGGGTGGCTACGGTCGTGGTGGCCGTATGAAGATTGAGAGTGACCAGGTTGTCTTTACTTCGGGCGTTCGTCACGGGAAGACGACAGGGGCACCTATTACCATGGATGTCATCAATAAGGACCACCAAAAATGGCTGGATATCATGTCTGCTGAGGACATTGAAGACCGCCTTAAAAGCAAGAGAAAAATTACCCATCCTCGCCCAGGTCATGCCGATTTAGTTGGGGGCATTAAGTACCGTTTTGATGATTTGCGAAATTCCTTGGAGAGGTCATCTGCCCGTGAAACCACCATGCGAGTGGCTGTTGGGGCAGTAGCCAAACGACTTTTGGCTGAGCTAAATATGGAGATTGCCAACCATGTCGTGGTCTTTGGTGGCAAGGAAATCGATGTACCTGAAAATCTGACAGTGGCTGAGATTAAGGAACGAGCTGCCCAGTCTGAAGTTTCTATTGTCAACCAAGAGCGGGAACAGGAAATCAAGGACTATATTGACCAAATCAAACGTGACGGTGATACCATCGGTGGGGTTGTAGAGACAGTCGTCGGAGGCGTTCCAGTTGGCCTTGGCTCCTATGTCCAATGGGACAGAAAATTGGATGCGCGATTGGCCCAAGCAGTTGTTTCTATCAATGCCTTTAAAGGGGTGGAATTTGGTCTTGGATTTGAAGCTGGTTACCGCAAAGGCAGCCAAGTTATGGATGAAATTCTCTGGTCTAAAGAAGACGGCTATACTCGGCGTACCAATAATCTAGGTGGTTTTGAAGGTGGTATGACTAATGGGCAACCCATCGTTGTTCGTGGCGTTATGAAACCCATTCCTACTCTTTATAAACCTCTTATGAGTGTGGATATCGAGACTCACGAACCCTATAAGGCAACTGTTGAGAGAAGTGATCCAACCGCTCTTCCAGCAGCAGGTGTTGTCATGGAGGCTGTTGTAGCAACAGTTCTAGCGCAGGAAATTCTTGAAAAATTTTCATCCGATAACCTAGAGGAATTAAAAGAAGCGGTAGCCAAACACCGAGACTATACAAAGAACTATTAAGGAGTCCTTATGGCAAAAACCATCTATATCGCAGGTCTCGGTTTGATTGGAGCCTCTATGGCCCTAGGTATCAAGCGTGATCATCCTGATTATGAAATTCTAGGTTATAATCGCAGTCAGGCTTCGAGAGATATTGCCTTGAAAGAAGGTATGATTGACCGTGTGACGGATGATTTTGCCAGTTTTGCTCCTCTGGCAGATGTCATCATCTTGACCTTGCCAATCAAACAGACCATTGCTTTTATTAAGGAGCTGGCAGATTTAGACTTGAAAGAAGGTGTCATTATCTCGGATGCGGGCTCGACCAAGTCAGCCATTGTGGATGCAGCAGAGAAGTATTTGACTGGCAAGTCTGTTCGCTTTGTCGGGGCCCATCCCATGGCTGGTAGCCACAAGACAGGAGCTGCCTCTGCCGATGTTAATCTTTTTGAAAATGCCTACTATATCTTCACACCTTCGAGCCTGACAAGTCAGGACACGCTTGAGGAAATGAAGGACCTACTTTCTGGTCTCCATGCTCGTTTCATTGAAATTGATGCCAAGGAGCACGATCGAGTAACTTCACAGATTAGCCATTTTCCCCATATCTTGGCATCAGGTCTCATGGAGCAAACAGCTGTCTATGCTCAAGAACATGAGATGACAAGGCGCTTTGCGGCGGGTGGTTTTCGAGATATGACCCGGATTGCAGAGAGTGAACCAGGTATGTGGACTTCTATTCTCTTGTCCAATCGCGAGACCATCCTAGAGCGGATTGAGGATTTCAAGGAACGCTTAGATGAGATTGGTCAGGCTATTAGTATGGGGGAAGAAGAGCAGATTTGGAACTTTTTCAACCAAGCGCGTGAGCAACGTCAGGCTATGGAAATCCATAAACGTGGTGGTGTGGACAGTTCTTATGACCTCTATGTCGATGTTCCCGATGAAGAAGATGTCATCTTGCGAATTTTGGAATTACTTCGTGGGACTTCCTTGGTCAACATTCACATCAACGAAGAAAACCGTGAAGATGTTCACGGGATTCTACAAATTTCCTTTAAAAATGCTCAGGATCTAGAACGAGCTGAACGCTTAATTACAGAAAATACAGACTATACAGTCGTCATCAAATAAGGAGAAAATCATGTCAAATATTTACGATAGTGCAAACGAACTTAGCCGCGGGTTACGTGAATTACCAGAATACAAGGCGGTTAAGGCAGCAAAAGATGCCATCCAAGCTGATGAACAAGCTAGCAAGATTTTTGCAGACTATATTGCCTTCCAGCAAGAAATCCAAGTCATGGTGCAAACGGGACAAATGCCAGACGCCTCTTTCCAAGAAAAGATGCAGTCTTTCAGCAAACAAATCCAAGAGAACGCTCTTTTGTCAGATTTCTTTGCCAAACAGCAACAATTGTCCATTTATCTTTCGGACATTGAAAAAATTGTCTTTGAACCTGTTTCGGAATTATTGAAATAGTATTTTATCTGTATAAAAGCCAGAAATTTCAGGAATTTCTGGCTTTTTTGTGATAAAATAAGGAAAGTATTGCAAGTATGAGGTCAACTATGAAACTAAAAACAAACATTCGCCACTTACATGGCAGTATCCGGGTACCAGGTGACAAGTCTATCAGCCATCGTTCGATTATTTTTGGAAGTTTGGCTGAGGGCGAGACTAAGGTTTATGATATTCTGCGTGGAGAAGATGTGCTCTCAACCATGCAGGTTTTTCGTGATCTTGGTGTTGAAATTGAGGATAAAGATGGGGTTATTACCATTCAAGGTGTGGGGATGGATGGCTTTAAAGCTCCTCAACATGCTTTGGATATGGGGAATTCTGGAACCTCGATTCGTCTGATTTCAGGTGTACTTGCTGGGGCAGATTTTGAAGTAGAGATGTTTGGAGACGACAGTCTATCCAAACGTCCTATGGACCGTGTGACCCTTCCCTTGAAAAAAATGGGAGTCAGCATTTCTGGACAAACAGAGCGAGCCTTGCCTCCTCTGCACTTGAAAGGTACTAAAAACCTAAAACCAATTCACTATGAGTTGCCAATCGCCTCTGCCCAAGTCAAGTCAGCCTTGATGTTTGCGGCTTTGCAGGCTCAGGGGGAGTCAGTTATTGTTGAGAAAGAATGTACTCGTAACCACACCGAAGATATGCTACAGCAATTTGGTGGCCATTTAAGTGTGGACGGAAAGAAAATCACAGTTCAAGGACCGCAAAAACTGACTGGACAAAATGTTATCATTCCAGGAGATATTTCCAGTGCAGCCTTTTGGTTGGTCGCAGGTTTAATTGTTCCAGATTCTCGTGTTGTGCTGAAAAATGTTGGTATTAACGAAACGCGTACTGGTATCATTGATGTCATTCGCGCCATGGGTGGAAAACTAGAAATAACTGAAATCGATCCAGTTGCAAAATATGCAACCCTAACTGTCGAGTCCTCTGACTTGAAAGGAACAGAAATTGGTGGAGCCTTGATTCCACGCTTGATTGATGAGTTGCCGATTATTGCCCTGCTTGCTACCCAAGCAGAAGGAGTGACGGTTATTAAGGATGCTGAGGAACTCAAGGTCAAGGAAACTGACCGCATTCAGGTGGTGGCTGACGCCTTAAATAGCATGGGTGCGGATATCACTCCCACAGCAGATGGAATGGTTATCAAAGGGAAATCCTCCCTTCATGGTGCGAGAGTCAATACCTTTGGTGACCACCGTATCGGGATGATGACAGCCATTGCTGCCCTCTTGGTTTCAGATGGAGAAGTCGAGCTTGACCGTGCTGAAGCCATCAATACCAGTTATCCTAGCTTCTTTGGTGATTTGGAGAGCTTGATTCATGGCTAAGGTATTACTCGGATTTATGGGGGCTGGCAAATCCACAATCGCAAGAGGATTGGACCCAGATTACCTTGATATGGATGCCTTGATTGAGAAGCGCTTGGGTATGTCCATTGCAAATTTTTTCGCTGAAAAGGGAGAAGAAGCCTTTCGTCAGATAGAGTCTGAAGTTTTAGCGGACTTACTAAAAACGGACCGAGTTGTGTCAACTGGTGGAGGAGTAGTCGTTTCTCAGAGAAATCGTGACTTGCTCAAACAAAATCCTGATAACATTTATCTGAAAGCAAATTTTGAAACCCTTTACCAACGTATTTCAGCTGATAAGGACAATCAACGGCCACTTTTTCTCAACAACAGTAAGGAAGAGTTGCGAGAGATTTTTCAAGAAAGACAGGCTTGGTATGAGGAAGTAGCCAGTCGTCTTCTAGATGTGACCAAGCTAAGCCCAGAGGAAATTATAGAGGAGCTGAGATGAAAATTGCCTATCTAGGTCCCAAGGGATCTTTTTCGCATCATGTTGTGCAGACTGCTTTTCCTAATGAGGAATTACAAGCCTTTGCCAATATCACAGATGTTATCAAGGCTTATGAACAGGGCTTAGTGGACTATTCTGTTGTACCAGTTGAAAACTCCATTGAAGGTAGTGTCCATGAAAGCTTGGATTATCTTTTTCATCAGGCTCGTATCCAAGCAGTTGCAGAAATCGTCCAGCCCATTCACCAGCAGTTGATGGTGGTTCCAGGTCAGTCAAAAATTGAGAAAATTTTTTCTCATCCTCAGGCTCTGGCTCAAGGAAAGAAATTCATCGACAAACACTATCCAGAGGCTCAAATCGAGGTAACCGCCAGTACCGCCTATGCAGCTCGCTTTATTTCGGAACATCCAGATCAGCCATACGCAGCCATTGCACCTAGAAGTTCAGCTGAAGAATATTGCTTGGAATTGATTGCCGAGGATATTCAGGAGATGGAAGCCAATTTCACACGTTTTTGGGTGTTAGGGGCAGAGATACCGATGATTCCTTTGAACTCACAAGCTGAAAAAATGAGTTTGGCCTTGACCTTACCAGACAATCTACCTGGTGCTCTTTACAAGGCACTTTCGACCTTTGCTTGGAGAGGGATTGACTTAACAAAGATTGAAAGTCGCCCCCTTAAAACAGCCTTGGGAGAATACTTTTTCATTATCGATGTAGACTATAGTGACAAAGAACTGGTTCATTTTGCCAGACAGGAACTAGCAGCCATTGGAATCCAGCACAAGATTCTGGGAACCTACCCGATTTTTACCATAACTGATTTAGAAAAGGAGAGTCAATGAGCAAAGAAAATCCTTTAAGTCATCACGAGCAGTTACGATATGACTATCTCTTCAAAAATATTCATTACCTCAACGACCGTGAACGGAGGGAATTTGATTATCTGCAACAGAAAATGGCAGGTCCCAAGCCTGAAGTTCACCATTTCTACCAAGAAGAAAAAGAAGAATCTTGGGGTAGAGATATTGATCTTCCGACTTATGGCAGTAGAAGCCGGTCTAAGAAACGTGAAAAGGTAGCCCCTCAACCTAAAGTCAAAAAGAAAAAGAGAAGAATTCGCTTCAAACGAATACTGACTTGGTTCCTGCTGTTGATTACTTGTGTGCTTGCAGGGATGATTTTCATGTTTCTTAGAGGGTTCCAGTCAGCAGCCAATCCAACCAATAAACCAGCTGACGCCAAGGCAGCTCAAGTAGAGGTCTTTAACGGTCAGGATACCAAAGACGGTGTGAATATCCTTGTCATGGGGACAGATGGGCGTATAGGTCAAAATAGTGCAGAAACCCGTACAGACACGATCATGGTACTGAATGTCAGTGGATCGGATAAGAAAATTAAGCTAGTCAGCTTTATGCGTGACAACTTGGTTTATATCGACGGGTATAGTAAGATTGTAAATGGCCAGAAACAAACGGATAACAAACTCAATGTTGCTTATGAACTTGGGGAACAAGAAGGGCAAAAAGGGGCAGAAATGGTCCGCAAGGTTCTAAAAGACAACTTTGACTTGGATATTAAGTACTATGCCCTAGTCGACTTCAAGGCTTTTGCAACAGCCATTGATACCCTCTTCCCTGACGGAGTAACGATTGATGCTCAATTCTCAACATTGAATGGCCAACCTTTAACAGAAGTCACAGTTGGAGATGACCTTCATGCAACAGAGACAGAGTCGCCAACTCAAACCATCAAAGTTGGAAAACAGCAGATGAATGGCTCCACCTTGCTAAACTACGCTCGCTTCCGTGATGATGATGAAGGGGACTACGGTCGTACCAAACGTCAGCAACAAGTCATGTTAGCTGTTCTTGAGCAAATCAAAGATCCAACTAAACTCTTTACAGGATCTGAGGCACTTGGAAAAGTCTTTGCGATGACTTCGACCAATTTACCATATAGCTTTTTGTTGACAAATGGATTATCTGTCATAGAAGGTGCTCAGAATGGTATCGAAAGATTAACTGTTCCCGAACTTGGTGACTGGGTAGATGACTACGATGTTTATGGAGGGCAGGCTCTCCTTGTCGACCAAAATAAATACAAGACAAAACTCGCCCAAATGGGAATGAGATAGAAAACTCTTATAAAAAAATCAAAGTTTGAATCACTAGTAAAAAAGTGGTTTAGGCTTTGATTTTTCTTACTATCTGATGGATTTTTAAGGCTTTTTTATGGTATAATAAAACGATATAACTCGTTTTTGAAAAGAAGAGGAGAGACATGAGTGATTTGAAAGCGATTCAGGCTCGTAGTCTGGAAATGGCTGAATATTTCGTCGCATTTTGTAAAGAACATGATTTATTGTGCTATCTCTGTGGTGGAGGAGCTATTGGTGCCCTTCGTAACAAGGGCTTTATTCCTTGGGATGATGACCTAGACTTTTTCATGCCTCGCAAGGACTATGAAAAATTAGTTGAACTATGGCCTCGTTATGCAGATGAGCGTTATTTCTTGTCAAAGAGTAACAAAGATTTTGTAGACCGTAACCTTTTTATTACCATTCGAGACAAGGAAACAACTTGTATTAAGCCTTATCAAAAGGATTTGGATTTGCCACACGGTTTGGCTTTGGATGTTTTGCCTTTAGATTATTATCCGAAAAATCCAGCTGAGCGTAAGAAACAGGTTCGTTGGGCCTTGATTTATTCACTCTTTTGCGCCCAAACTATTCCAGAAAAGCATGGTGCCATCATGAAATGGGGAAGTCGCATCTTACTCGGCCTGACTCCAAAATCTCTACGTTATCGCATTTGGAAAAAAGCTGAAAAAGAAATGACCAAGTATGGTCTGGCTGAGAGCGATGGAATCACGGAATTATGCTCAGGTCCCGGCTACATGCGAAACAAGTACCCAATCGCATCCTTTGAAGACAATCTTTTCTTGCCATTTGAAGGAACTGAGATGCCCATCCCAGTCGGCTATGATGCCTATCTCAGTACTGCTTTTGGGGACTATATGACACCACCACCAGCGGACAAGCAAGTACCGCATCATGATGCTATTATAGCAGACATGAACAAGAGCTACACAGAGTACAAGGGAGAATATGGAGCATGATGGGAGAAAAAATAAGCGTTATCGTTCCGGTCTACAATGTAGAAGCCTATCTGGAGAAGTGTGTAGAATCCATTTTGAAACAGACCTATACCAACTTGGAAATTCTTCTTGTCAATGATGGTTCGACGGATAATAGTGGAGAACTGTGTGATCAATTAGCTCAAAGAGATCAACGGATTCGTGTCATTCACAAGGAAAACGGTGGCTTGTCTGATGCTCGAAATAGAGGGATTGAAGAGGCAAGTTCTGATTTGATCGGTTTTATCGATAGTGATGATTACATTGACGAAGATATGTATGAGACCCTTTACCGTCAAATGCTAGAATCCAATGCTGATCTTTCTATGTGTGGACATTATGATGTCTATCAGCAAATTCCAGAAAAGCAAGTTGCAGTGATTCAGACCTGGGAATTAAGTCCCCAAGAAGCCATTAAAATGGTCATGGAAGCTAAGATTCTCTCGGTCACAGCTGTCAACAAACTTTATAAAAAAGAACTCTTTGAACACCTACGATTTGAAATTGGCAAAATAGCAGAAGATGCCTTTATTATGATTGCCTTGATTCATCACTGTCGCAAGGTTGTTGCAACAAATGAAAAAAAATACTACTATGTTCACCGTGAAAATAGTATCACGACTCAAAAATTCTCCTTGAAATTTTTAAACGTTATTGAGGCTTATGAGCAAAACGCAAATATTATCAGAGAGAATTATCCTGAACTAGCAGATGTTGCAACCATGCGTTTAAACTGGGCTTACTTCTATGTATTGGATAGGCTCTTGGTTGATGCAGATTTCAAGGATAGGGTCTTAGAAGACCGTTTGATTGCCTATCTAAAGAAAAATACAAAGAACATTCTTTTAGATAGCCGTTTTACAAGAGCAAGAAAAGTGAGCTTTTTAGCTTTGTGCCTGAGTCGAAAATTGTATACGAAAATCTTGCTTGCACAAACTAAGAGTTAGGAGAAACAATGATTTCATTTATTGAAAAAAACTATTTTAAAATCAATCTGCTATTTTTATCAGTTATATCTTTTTACTGTATGGCAGGATTGATTGTCCCACTTCAGGCCATTTCGGCCAATAAATTTGTCACTCTTGGCATGACCCTCATGGGTGTTTTATTGGGACTTTATAATTTCTTTATCAAAAAAGCCTATCTGACTGTCAGAAAAATTGAGTATTTGATTCTCTTTTTTATAATGAATATCCTGACCGCGGTCTTAGTTATAAAGTATGGATTTTCAACAAACATAAAGAACTTAGTCGTCTTTTTTATCTATTTCTTCGCACTCTATCCTGCCTTTCAGTCTTTCACTGTGAAAAAAGCACGTGCCCTCTTTGATGTCTTCTTCTCAGTTATCACTGTTGCAAATACTATAGGTGTGCTTGTATCAATTTGGCAATTCTTCATGTTGCAGGGCTACCGCGTATTTGATTACAAGGGCTTATTGATCCGCCAAGGATTTGTAGAGTCTCGTCTATTTGGAATCCTAGCCAGTCCCAACTATCTCTCTATTATTTCTCTGATGGTGGTTATTTACTTGTGGATGCGCTTGTCACTCTACAATACAGTCCTTAAAACTCTGGCTATCTCATCAATTCTGCTAAATTTTGCTTATATTGTACTGTCAGGTTCAAGGACAACCTATATCTGTTTGGTAGTCGTTGCTTTCTTTTATGCTTTAATGACGGCTAACTGGACTAAAAAAACTAAGTCACTTCTTACTGTTCTAGTAACTGTAGGCCTGGTATTTGTCTGTTATAATGGTATCAAATATAGTAGCGATATATACTTGAAAGCTCACTCAACTCAAATCCAAAAGAACCAAGAAAATGGACAAAATGGAGACAACAATCTTTCTCTTGAGAGAACTGACACAAGTGAAGAGAATATCTCAAATAACCGTTTTGCCATTTGGCAGTCAACAGCTTCCTTTATCCCTAGACGTCCTCTGTTTGGATATTCAGGTGGAAATTGGTATGAGTTAGGTAAAGAATATGATGCTTCAGCCTATATCATCAAACAACATTATCTTACTCACAACGGCTACCTTGAGTTGTTATTCTATGATGGTATCACAGGTTTTATCCCTATGGCTATCTTTATGCTTTCCTTCATCATTTCAAGTCTTAAGAAATATAAAAAAGACCTTCAAGAAGGTCGCCACAATCATGAATTGATCACCATTCTGTTGATGACTGTTGTTATTCTCATTTCTAACTTGTTCTTGAGTTCAACCTTCTATGGAATTTCACTACAGGGTTGTATCTTGTTTGTGATTTCAGGTTACTATTTCTCTGTTCTCTATAAAAAAAGAGACGGCTATAGAAAACTAGATGAAGCAGAGATCAAAGAAGTTGAACTAGGTGTCATGGATTACATCCACAACCTTTGTCAAAAAGAGAACATCAACTATTCACTGGCTTATGGAACCTTGCTGGGAGCAGTAAGACACAAGGGCTACATTCCTTGGGATGACGATATTGATATCTCCTTGAAACGCGATGAATACGATAAATTGTATCAAGCTATTTTGCAAGATAATGACCCTGTCTACAAAGTGGTTTCTTGGGAAAATGATGCACGTTATCCTTACCCATTTTACCGAGTCTATGATGCGCGAACTGTCTATGATAACAACTATATCGAAAATGATATTGATTTAGGAATTTGTGTGGATGTTTTCCCATTTGACTATTATGCTGATGTTAACAAGGACATGGTAAAACTAGATACTTACCGTCGTTTATCAGTCTATACCCTTTATGGCATCCATAATAAGAATGCGAAACTCAAGAATATCATCAGATATCTACTTGTCCTTGTATTTCGTCTGACTCGTGTCAAAACATGGAATCAAAAGATGAACAACCTATCTATGCAAGAAAAAGATGGAGACTTCATTGACTACCTTATGGAGAACAAAAGAGTTTCTACGAAGTTTGACAAGTCCTTCTTGGATACGACGATTGACAGTCCATTTGAAGATAGAGTTTACAAAATTCCTGAGGCCTATCAGCCAATCCTTTCTGCCATCTACGGAGATGACTTTATGGAAATTCCTCCTCTAGAAAAACGAGTGAAGCATGATGACTTCCTCGCTTATATAAAGGAGGGATAGAAGGTGTTACAATGGTTAAAAAGAAGTTTAGCCAGTCTCTTAGGAGATAAGAAAGACCTGGTTAAAAACCTACCTATTATCAAAAATTTAAATCAAAAAGCCAATATCGACTTGGATTCAAAGAGAAGCAATTTGCTCAAAGAAAACTTTGAAGATATTCTAAAGGCCATCTACCAATCGAATCTGAAATCCTATGATATCTGGTTAGATTTTGGAACTTTACTTGGTTTCTACAGAGAAAATGATTTGATTCCGCATGATTTAGATATGGACTTTGGGATTATTATCCCAGACTATGAAGCCTTTTTGAGGGATGAGAAAGTTCTTTTGGAGAAAGGCTTCGTTAGAACCAAAGAGTTCTACTACGATGAAAAATTAGTCGAATTGTCCTATAGTTACAAGGGACTCAATGTTGATTTTATTGTCTATGATAAAAAGGAAGATACGATTTCCTCAGATACTATTTTCTACATGACAAATGCCTTGGGAAATCCTACAAGATATGAAGTCTACCACTACGAATTGCCCTTTACAGCACTAACTGAATGCAGTTTTAAAGAGATTCTAGTAAAAGTTCCAGAAAATACAAGAGAATACATCAGTCACTTGTATGGGGAGGATTTTGAAATCCCTAATACCCATTACAACTGGAAAGAAAATCCGATTTACAAACAAAAAGATCCTAATTTGGCTAAAGTAATTTTGAAAAAGTAAACTTCGAAATACAAGAAAAGAGGGGATGGTGAAGTTCTTCCTTGTTAACTCTAGTCCCTACTCTAGTGTGACAATCAGACTTCTCTTTTCCTCTTTTTGTCTTATAGTGACGGAAAGAGGCTAGAAAAGTTGCTACTAGGATGAATTCTCATCCTAGCTTCCGCTACCAAAGAAAGAAGTGGTTTATATGAAAAAGAAACAGATAAAAGAAATCCTTGTATTTATTTCCCTAGTCTTGTTGCTCGTCTCTGGACTCTTGATACCCGCAGTTCAGGCAGATGCTTCAAGCAATCGAATCCATTTTATCAATACCAAAGGGATATCAGGAAGTGATGCCATTATTCTAGAAAGTAATGGTCATTATGCCTTGATTGATATGGGTGAAGACTATGATTTTCCAGATGGGGAAGACCCTCGCTATCCCAGTCGTGTAGGAGTTAGTAGACAGAACGATTATGTATTAGAAGATCGTCTCTTCCGTCACATGAAACACCTTGGGATACAAAAGTTAGATTTTATTCTAGGAACTCATGTCCATAGTGACCATATTGGATCTGCGGATGAAGTTCTTAAACGTTATCCTGTAGACAGATTTTATCTAAAGAGATACTCAGATGAGCGCATCACATCAAAATGGCGATTGTGGGACAATCTTTTTAATTATGACAATGCTGTCAAGACAGCTCTAGAGCGTGGCGTAACTCTTGTGCAAGACATCACTGAGAAGGAAAGTCACTTCACTTTAGGTGACATGGATATTCAGCTATATAACTATAAAAACGAATATGACAGTGATGGTAAACTCAAGAGAGTTTATGATGATAATTCCAATTCGATTGTAGCAGTGGTTACTGTAGCGGGTAAAAAGATTTATCTCGGTGGTGACTTGGATAATGCTGAGGGGGCAGAGGATAAGTTAGGTCCTGAAATTGGTAAAGTGGATATGATGAAATGGAACCATCATTATGATGCCCACATTTCAAATACGATTCCTTTCTTAGACTCCCTATCTCCAAGTATGGTGGTACACACATCCGCAGCAGAAGCCAATCTTGCTACAACTAGAGACTATCTTAAGAAACATGGGATTGAGGTAGTACATGCTTCTAGCCAGACCAAGGATGCAACAGTCTTTACAATTAGCAGAAATGGTTTTACAAATGTGTCCGATACTCTACCTAATATTCCTACAGTTAGTGAAAGATGGTATAAAGAAGATGGTTACTGGAAGTATCGCTTGTCTGATGATCAGATGGCAATCGGTTGGCGAAAAATAGAAGGTATTTACTATTTCTTTAATGGCCAAGGACAAATGCAGGCAGGTAGATGGCTTCATTTGAACGACTCTCGTGAAAAACCTGATGGTAACTGGTATTATTTGAACAACAATGGACAAATGCAAGATACTGGTTGGTTTAAACACGATGGTACTTGGTATTATATTGCTTCAAGTGGAGCAAGGAGCTATAGTCAGTTAGTTGAAATTGATGGGCAAAAATATCTATTTGACAAAGATGGTAAGATGCTGACTGGCCATCAGATCTATAATGGTAAGAAGATGGTCTTTGCTAGTAGTGGTGCCCTACAGTCGGAGGGCAAAGCATCATCTTGGCAAAAGATTGCCTCAAATTGGTACTATTATGATGAGAATAGTATTCTAACTGTTGGTAAAAAAGACATCAAGGGTACAACTTATTACTTTGACAAAGATGGTATCATGCAAACTGGCTGGGAGTTGGTAGATGGTAAATGGAACTACTTTGCGAATTCAGGCGCCATGCAAACTGGCTGGGTCAAGGACAAAGACATTTGGTTCTACCTTGATAAAGACGGCAATATGCTAACTGGAAATCAAGAAATCAATGGTTCTCGTTACTATTTCAAGGCAAGTGGTGCCATGCAAACTGGTTGGCAATGGCAGGACAAGGGTTGGCAGTATTATACTAGCTCTGGTGCCATGAAGACAGGCTGGTTAAAATCGGGCGAATCATGGTATTATCTGGATCCAGAAACTGGTATCATGGCAGTCGGATCGCAAGAAATTAATGGAAAGAACTATTTCTTCAAGTCTTCAGGAATCATGCAAGTTGGTTGGCAGTGGGTAAATGATAGTTGGCATTATTATGCCACTTCAGGAGCTCTGCAAACAGGCTGGCTTAAAGATGGGGACACTTGGTATTATCTGGATGCTCAGAAAGGAACCATGTTGGTCGGTCTCCATGCAGTAAATGGTGAACAGTACTACTTTAGCACTTCCGGTGCCATGCAGACAGGTTGGAAGTGGATTGATGGTCAGTATCGATATTTCCAAGCAAGTGGCGCCATGAAGACTGGCTGGATCAAAGATCAAGGCAAGTGGTATTATCTTGAAAAAGAAAGTGGAACCATGTTGGTCGGTCTTCATACGGTGAATGCTCAGACCTACTATTTTGGTCCAAACGGAGCTATGCAAACTGGTTGGAAACAACTTGATGGTAATTGGTACTATTTCCAACCTGATGGTTCTTTGTTGAAGAACGCAACAACACCTGATGGTTACAAAGTAAACGAAGAAGGAATCTGGAAACAGGCTGTTGCTACTGTAAATAGCGAGGCAGTCAAGCCAGAACAGAAACAAGAAGCTAATTCCTCTATTGTTGAACAACCTAAACAAGATTCAAATCTAGAAGCCAACGCTTCTGAAAAGAAAGAAAAAGAATAAAGAAGAAATCCCCTACTGGCAACTAATTTATCAGTAGGGGATTTTTTAATTTCGTTTTAATTTAGCAAGTATTAAGTTCAGTGCATAGTGGAGTGTCTTGTCTTTGGTGATAAAGAGGGTCAAGAGGTAATAGATACCACAAGCTGCAACAGTCGAGAGAACCATGAGAATCATGTTGAAGTTGACTGTATAAGAGTTGATTTGGAAAAGGAATTTAAACGCAAAATAGATCGGGATGAATCCAAGGGATACAATAGTGTAACGTGTCAGAGTAGCAAAGATTTCTTTCAAATCAATCAGTTGGTGTTTCTGGATAAAGCGAATTTCTAGGAGAACGACGATAGTCTCTGCAAGAATAGTTGTAGCGATATAGTACTCAGGTGCAAAAATATTATTGAAATACAAGATGCTATTTAATAGTATATTGGCGCCACCACCAAGAAAGTAAAAGGCAGTCAAACGATTTTCGTGGTCATTGATAAAGATAATTTGTTTACCAAGGATCAACTCAATGGCCCAGATGATGGTACGGAAGGCGAAGACACTAGTCACAATACCAGCTTCGAGGTATTTTTCAGAAGAGTAGATAACTGCTGCGTAGTTTCCTAATACTATAATCCCAATACTAGTTGGAATGATGAGGAAGTAAAAGAGAGCAGCTCCTTGATTCAGAAGATTTTTATAAGAATCGTAGTCTTTCTTACCGAGATAGTAGCCGAGTCGTGGAATGCTGACATTGATAGCTCCACTTAAGACACTGGCAATCAACATAACGATGCTAGAAGCAATAGTGTAATAAGAAATGTAGTTTTCATCTGGTCCCTTGGTGATAAACATTCTATCAAGCAAGGTATAGAGCATGTTAGCGTTCGCTAAGAGTAGCATGGTCAAGAGTGGTTTAGATGCTTTGACTAATTCAACAAGACCGATCTTAACAAAGGAAACTTCTCTCTTAATCCAAAGAAAACTGAGCAGGTAGTTGAAGATAGTGGTTGCTGTCATAACGATAGCATAAGGAACGATATCATCTGCCGTTTTAACAAAGGTGAAGATAGCGACCAGCATGGCAATCCGGATGATCAATGTCTTATAGAGGATGAAGGCATAATTCTCATAAGCCTCGTTCATCCATTCGATATTGAGAAATTGGAAGAGTGCTTGGGCCCCTAGGATGTAGTAGAGGACTTTCAGATTCTCAATGCTGGTGTCAAAGAAGATAATGAGGAAGTAGATACCTGTCGTCAGGAGAGAGGTGAAAACCGAGATATAAAACAACTTAGAAAAGACGTAGTTGATTTTATTCTTGTCATCCTTGACCTTACTAATAGCTCGAATCCCGTAGTTGTATATTCCAAAGGCAGCTAGTGGAATAACGAAACTTGCCCAGGTATTGGCTGTATTGAAATAACCGTAATTGGATTTGCTGAGAATCCGCGTCAGATAAGGATTGGTTATCAGTGGAAAAACGATATTGAGAATATTGACCAGCAAGCTGGCCAAGGCATTTACTTTTATATTTTTCATTGAACTTTCTTTCTTAAATCTAAAATCATATCTAGTATTATATCACATTCTCGCTTCATTCTTTTGATAAAATCGTAAAAATCTAGTATAATAGATAGACTGAAAGTATGAGGTTACTAGATATGAAGATGAAACAAATCAGTGATACAACACTAAAAATCACGATGACTTTAGATGATTTGATGGACCGAGGAATGGAGATTGCAGACTTTCTCGTTCCTCAGGAAAAAACCGAAGAGTTTTTCTATGCTATTTTAGATGAGTTAGAGATGCCAGACAATTTCTTGGATAGTGGCATGCTGAGTTTCCGCGTGACGCCAAAACCTGATAAGGTCGACGTCTTTGTGACCAAGTCCAAGATTGACCAAAATTTGGATTTTGAAGATTTGGCGGATCTACCAGACATGGAAGAATTAGCCCAAATGTCGCCGGATGAATTTCTCAAAACCTTGGAAAAGAGCATTGCAGATAAGACCAAGGACGATATTGAGGCCATCCAATCTCTAGAGCAAGTCGAAGCAAAGGAAGAAGAGCAAGAGCAGGCAGACAAGGAGACTGAGAGTAAGAAAGAACCTTATATCTACTATATCCTGCGCTTTGTAGGCCTTGCTGACTTAGTTGCTTTTGCAAAGACGGTTAACTACCAGATGGAAACCTCTGAACTCTATAAGATGAATGGACACTATTATTTGACAATCTTAGTTGATGTGGAAAATCATCCAAATCCATATCCAGCCTGGCTCTTGGCTCGTATGCGTGAGTTTGCAGACGACAGTGACATCAGTCGTTCAGTCTTGCAAGAGTATGGGCAAATCTTGATCAATCACGATGCAGTTCTCGGTCTGCAAAAGATTCGTTCATAATTTTTAAAATCAATTTTCATTTATCAAGAAAGACGAATCAGGGGATTCGTTTTTTCTTTACTAGACTGAAATAGTGATTTACTATAATAGGAATTTTCACAAAATTCTGTTATAATGGCTATATCAGAAAATTTCTAGGAGACAAACATGACAGTTAAAATTGCTTTACTTGGATTTGGTACCGTGGCAAGCGGTGTGCCTTTCCTCCTAAAGGAAAATGGAGAAAAAATCATCCAGTCAGCTCATTCCGAGATTGAAGTAGCCAAGGTATTGGTCAAGGATGAAGATGAAAAGAACCGCTTGCTTTCAGCAGGAAATGACTTTAACTTTGTAACCAATGTAGATGATATTTTGTCAGATCAAGACATTACAATCGTAGTGGAATTGATGGGGCGTATCGAACCAGCTAAGACCTTTATCACTCGTGCCTTAGAAGCTGGGAAACACGTTGTTACTGCTAACAAGGACCTTTTGGCTGTTCATGGTGCAGAATTGTTAGAAATCGCTAAAGAGCATAATGTAGCACTTTACTACGAAGCAGCTGTTGCTGGTGGGATTCCAATTCTTCGCACTCTAGCAAATTCATTGGCTTCTGATAAAATCACGCGCGTTCTTGGTGTCGTTAACGGAACTTCCAACTTCATGATGACCAAGATGGTGGAAGAAGGCTGGTCTTACGATGATGCTCTGGCTGAAGCACAAAGACTTGGTTTTGCAGAAAGCGATCCTACAAATGACGTGGATGGGATTGACGCAGCCTACAAGATGGTGATTTTGAGCCAGTTTGCTTTTGGGATGAAGGTTGCTTTTGACGATGTAGCCCACAAGGGAATCCGCAACATCACACCAGAAGACGTAGCTGTAGCCCAAGACCTTGGCTATGTAGTGAAATTGGTTGGTTCTATTGAGGAAACTCCTTCAGGTATTGCTGCAGAAGTGACTCCAACTTTCCTTCCTAAAGCACACCCACTTGCCAGTGTGAATGGGGTAATGAACGCAGTCTTTGTGGAGTCTATCGGCATCGGTGAATCGATGTACTACGGACCAGGTGCGGGTCAAAAACCAACTGCAACAAGTGTTGTAGCAGATATTGTCCGTATCGTTCGTCGCTTGAATGATGGTACTATTGGTAAAGACTTCAACGAATATAGCCGTGAATTGGTCTTGGCTAATCCAGAAGATGTCAAAGCTAATTACTACTTCTCAATCTTGGCTCCAGACTCAAAAGGTCAGGTTTTGAAACTTGCTGAAATCTTTAATGCTCAAGATATTTCCTTCAAGCAAATCCTCCAAGATGGCAAAGAGGGTGACAAGGCGCGTGTAGTGATTATCACTCATAAGATTAATAAAGCACAACTTGAGAATGTTTCAGCAGAGTTGGCCAAAGCTTCAGAATTTGACCTCTTGAATACCTTCAAGGTGTTAGGAGAATAGGATGAAGATTATTGTACCTGCAACCAGTGCCAATATCGGGCCAGGTTTTGATTCGGTCGGTGTAGCTGTAACCAAGTATCTTCAAATTGAGGTTTGTGAAGAACGGGATGAGTGGTTGATTGAACACCAGATTGGCAAATGGATTCCACATGACGAGCGTAATCTCTTGCTCAAGATTGCCTTGCAAATTGCGCCTGACTTGCAACCAAGACGCTTGAAAATGACCAGCGATGTTCCCTTGGCGCGTGGTTTGGGTTCTTCTAGCTCTGTTATAGTTGCTGGGATTGAACTGGCCAACCAGCTGGGCAAGCTCAACTTATCTAACCACGATAAATTGCAACTGGCGACCAAGATTGAAGGGCATCCTGACAATGTGGCACCAGCTATCTATGGAAATCTTGTTGTTGCGAGTTCCGTTGAAGGTCACGTTTCAGCAATCGTGGCTGACTTCCCCGAGTGTGATTTTTTAGCTTATATTCCCAACTATGAATTGCGCACTCGAGACAGCCGTGGTGTCCTTCCTAAGAAATTGTCCTACAAGGAAGCTGTTGCGGCCAGTTCTATCGCCAATGTGGCCGTTGCAGCCTTGTTGGCAGGAGACATGGTGACAGCTGGGCAAGCAATCGAGGGGGACCTCTTCCATGAACGCTATCGTCAGGACCTAGTGAGAGAATTTGCGACGATTAAGCAAGTAGCCAAAGAGAATGGTGCCTATGCAACCTACCTCTCCGGTGCTGGACCGACAGTGATGGTCTTGGCTTCTCACGACAAGATGCCGGCGATTAAGGCAGAATTGCAAAAGCAGTCTTTCAAAGGCAAACTTCATGATTTGAAAGTTGACACCCAAGGTGTCCGTGTCAAAACAAAGTAAAGAAATAGAAGATAGGATGGGGAAACTCTTGACCAGAGGACTTCCTGTCCTTTTTTTGAAAAGAAGTTTATACTCAATGAAAATCAAAGAGCAAACTAGGAAGCTAGCCGCAGGTTGCTCAAAACATGGTTTTGAGGTTGTAGATGAAACTGACGAAGTCACTAACCATACCTACGGTAAGATGACGCTGACGTGGTTTGAAGAGATTTTCGAAGAGTATTGGTTAAAAACTTGATAAAGGAGAAATAAAGATGGCAGAAATTTATCTAGCAGGTGGTTGTTTTTGGGGCCTAGAGGAGTATTTTTCCCGAATTTCGGGAGTGCTAGCTACCAGTGTCGGCTACGCTAATGGGCAAGTCGAAACGACCAATTACCAGCTGCTCAAGGAAACAGACCATGCAGAAACGGTTCAAGTAATTTATGATGAGAAAGCTGTGTCACTCAGAGAGATTTTGCTTTATTATTTCCGTGTTATTGATCCAGTGTCTATTAACCAGCAGGGGAATGACTGTGGTCGCCAATATCGAACGGGAATCTATTATCAGGATGAAGCAGACTTGCCAGCTATCTACACAGTGGTGCAGGAGCAGGAGCGCATGCTGGGTCGAAAGATTGCAGTAGAGGTGGAGAAACTTCGCCACTACATATTAGCAGAAGACTACCATCAAGACTATCTCAAGAAAAATCCTTCAGGTTATTGTCATATCGATGTGACCGATGCTGAGAAGCCATTGATTGATGCCTCAAACTATGAAAAGCCTAGTCAAGAGGTGTTAAAGGAAAGCTTAACTGAAGAGTCTTATCGTGTTACGCAAGAAGCTGCTACAGAGGCTCCATTTAGTAATGCTTATGACCAAACTTTTGAAGAGGGGATTTATGTAGACATCACGACAGGGGAGCCACTCTTTTTTGCTAAGGATAAGTTTGCCTCAGGTTGTGGTTGGCCAAGTTTTAGTCGTCCGATTTCTAAGGAATTAATTCACTATTACAAGGATTTGAGCCATGGAATGGAGCGAATCGAGGTTCGTTCTCGGTCAGGAAATGCTCACTTGGGTCATGTCTTTACAGATGGACCTCAGGAGTTAGGTGGGCTCCGTTACTGTATCAATTCGGCTTCCTTGCGTTTTGTAGCCAAGGATGAGATGGAAAAAGCAGGATATGGCTATTTATTGCCATACTTAAACAAATAAAACAGAGAGGGTGAGCGCTTCCCACTTTCTTCATTTCCAGAATAAGAATAGAAGGGATCTATGAAACACTTACTATCTTACTTCAAACCCTACATCAAAGAGTCGATTCTAGCACCCTTGTTCAAGTTACTTGAAGCTGTTTTTGAGCTCTTGGTTCCCATGGTGATTGCTGGGATTGTTGACCAGTCCTTGCCCCAGAGAGATCAAGGGCATCTATTGATGCAGATTGGCCTGCTCCTTATCTTTGCAGTAATTGGTGTTTTAGTGGCTTTGATAGCCCAGTTTTACTCAGCTAAGGCTGCGGTGGATTTTGCCAAGGAATTGACAAACGACCTCTATCGTCATATTCTTTCTTTGCCCAAGGACAGCAGAGACCGTTTGACAACTTCTAGCTTGGTGACTCGCTTGACTTCGGATACTTACCAGATTCAGACTGGTATCAATCAATTCCTGCGCCTCTTTTTGAGAGCGCCTATTATCGTTTTTGGAGCCATTTTTATGGCCTATAGAATCTCAGCTGAGCTGACTTTCTGGTTCTTAGTCATGGTTGTGATTTTGACAATCGTCATTGTCGGTCTCTCTCGACTGGTCAATCCTCTCTACAGCAGTCTGAGAAAGAAAACGGACCAACTGGTTCAGGAAACGCGCCAGCAATTACAAGGGATGCGGGTGATTTGTGCCTTTGGGCAAGAAAAACGAGAATTACTGATTTTTCAAACTCTTAACCAGGTTTATGCTAGATTGCAAGAAAAGACGGGTTTCTGGTCTAGTTTGTTAACACCTCTGACCTATCTGATTGTTAATGGAACTCTGCTTGTTATCATATGGCAGGGCTATATTTCTATACAAGGAGGTTTACTCAGTCAAGGTGCCTTGATTGCCCTTATCAACTATCTCTTACAGATTTTGGTGGAATTGGTCAAACTAGCTATGCTGATCAATTCTCTCAACCAGTCTTATATCTCAGCTAAGCGAATCGAGGAAGTTTTTGCTGAGGCTCCAGAAGATATCCATTCAGAATTAGAACAAAAGCAAGCTGCCATTAATCAGGTTTTACAAGTCCAAGAATTGACTTTTACCTATCCTGATGCGGCCCAGCCTTCTCTGAGAGACATTTCCTTTGATATGACTCAAGGGCAAATCCTTGGTATCATTGGGGGAACGGGTTCTGGTAAATCAAGTTTGGTGCAAGTCTTACTTGGTCTATATCCAGCAGATAAGGGAAGTATTAACCTTTATCGAGATGGACGTAGTCCTCTTAATTTGGAGCAGTGGAGGTCTTGGATTGCCTATGTGCCTCAAAAAGTCGAACTTTTTAAGGGAACTATTCGTTCCAACTTGACTCTAGGTTTCAATCAAGAAGTATCTGACCAGCAACTATGGCAAGCCTTGGAGATTGCGCAAGCTAAGGATTTTGTCAGTGAAAAGGAAGGACTTTTGGATGCCCTAGTTGAAGCAGGAGGTCGAAATTTTTCAGGTGGGCAAAAACAAAGGCTGTCTATTGCCAGAGCAGTCTTGCGACAAGCGCCATTTCTCATCCTAGATGATGCGACCTCAGCTCTCGACACCATCACAGAGTCCAAGCTCTTGAAATCTATTCGAGAAAATTTGCCAAACACGAGCTTAATCTTGATTTCTCAACGGACTTCGACGCTTCAGATGGCTGACCAGATTCTCCTTGTGGAAAAAGGTGAGTTACTAGCTGTTGGCAAGCACGATGACTTGATGAAGACTAGCCAAGTCTATCGGGAAATCAATGCATCCCAACATGGAAAGGAGGACTAGAATGAAGCGACAAACTGCAAACCAGACGCTCAAACGTTTAGCCGTAGATTTAGTAAGCCATCCTTTTCTCCTTTTCCTTGCCTTTCTAGGAACTATTGCCCAAGTTGCTTTATCGATCTACCTACCTATCTTGATTGGGCAGGTCATTGACCAGGTCCTGGTGGCTGGTTCATCACCAGTTTTTTGGCAGATTTTTCTCCAGATGATCTTGGTAGTCATAGGAAATACACTGGTACAATGGGCCAATCCTCTTCTTTATAATCGCCTAATCTTCTCTTATACTAAAGATTTACGAGAGCGAATCATTCATAAGCTCCATCGTTTACCGATTGCTTTTGTGGATCGGCAGGGCAGTGGAGAGATGGTCAGTCGTGTGACCACAGACATAGAACAGCTGGCAGCCGGCTTAACCATGATTTTTAACCAATTTTTCATTGGTGTTTTGATGATTTTGGTTAGTATTCTAGCAATGCTCCAAATTCATCTCCTCATGACCCTCTTGGTCTTGCTGTTGACGCCACTGTCCATGGTGATTTCACGCTTTATTGCCAAGAGATCTTATCACCTCTTCCAGAAGCAAACGGAGACAAGGGGGATTCAGACTCAGTTGATTGAAGAATCGCTTAGCCAGCAGACTATTATCCAGTCCTTCAATGCTCAAGGAGAGTTTATCCAAAGATTGCATGAGGCGAATGACAACTATGCAGGCTATTCTCAGTCAGCTATCTTTTATTCTTCAACGGTCAATCCTTCGACTCGCTTTGTCAATGCACTCATTTACGCCCTTCTAGCTGGAGTAGGAGCTTATCGTATCATGATGGGATCGACTTTGACCATTGGGCGTTTAGTGACTTTTTTGAATTATGTCCAACAGTACACCAAGCCTTTTAACGATATTTCTTCAGTTCTAGCCGAATTGCAAAGTGCTCTCGCTTGCGCAGAGCGCGTCTATGCTCTCTTAGAAAGTCCTGAGGTGTCTGAAACAGGTAAGGAAATCTTGACCAGTGACCAAGTCAAGGGAGCTATTTCCTTTAAACATGTTTCTTTTGGCTACCATCCTGAGAAGATCTTGATTAAGGACTTGTCTATCGATATCCCAGCTGGTAGCAAGGTAGCCATCGTTGGTCCGACAGGTGCTGGTAAGTCAACTCTCATCAATCTCCTCATGCGTTTTTATCCTATTAATTTAGGAGATATCTTGCTGGACGGTCGTTCCATTTACAACTATACCCGAGCGTCATTGAGACAGCAGTTTGGGATGGTGCTCCAAGAAACCTGGCTCAAGCAAGGGACTATTCATGACAATATTGCCTTTGGAAATCCTGAAGTCAGTCGGGAGCAGGTGATTGCTGCTGCAAAAGCAGCTAATGCAGACTTTTTCATCCAACAGTTGCCACAGGGATACGATACTAAGTTGGAAAATGCAGGAGAATCACTATCTGTCGGCCAAGCCCAGCTCATGACAATCGCCCGAGTCTTTCTAGCTATTCCAAAGATTCTTATCTTAGACGAGGCGACTTCCTCCATTGATACACGGACAGAGGTGCTAGTACAGGATGCCTTTGCCAAACTCATGAAGGGGCGCACAAGCTTTATCATTGCCCACCGTTTGTCGACCATTCAGGATGCGGATTTGATTCTTGTCTTGGTAGATGGTGATATTGTTGAGCATGGTAACCATCATGACCTCATGGCTAGAAAGGGCAAGTATTATCAAATGCAGAAAGCTGCAGCTTTTAGCTCTGAATAATCCTTTCTATTTTGAAATCTTATGGACAAAAAAAGTTGCCTTCGGGTGACTTTTTTGTTACAATAGCTAGAAAAAATCAGGGTCTTAGAAGGAGAAAACAATGAAAGTCTATCATCATGTAAATATCGTGACTTGTGACCAAGATTTCCATGTTTATTTGGATGGTATCTTAGCCGTTAAGGACTCTCAAATCGTCTATGTCGGCCAAGAGGAGCCAGATATTTTAGAGCAAGCTGAGCAGATTATAGACTATCAGGGGGCCTGGATCATGCCTGGTTTGGTCAATTGCCATACCCATTCTGCTATGACAGGTTTGCGAGGAATTCAGGATGACAGCAATCTCCACGAATGGCTTAATGACTATATCTGGCCTGCAGAAGCAGGATTTACGCCTGACATGACTACAAGAGCGGTCAAGCAGGCTCTGACAGAGATGCTCCAGTCAGGAACAACGACCTTCAACGATATGTATAATCCCAATGGTGTGGATATTGAGAGAATTTATCAGGCAGTCAAGGCATCTAAGATGCGTTGTTATTTCTCACCGACTCTCTTTTCTTCAGAGGCAGAAACAACTGCTGAGACCATAAGCAGAACACGTGCCATCATCGAGGAAATCTTAGGATATGAAAATCCAAATTTCAAGGTTATGGTAGCTCCACATTCTCCCTATAGCTGTAGTAAAGATTTACTAAAAGAAAGCTTAGAAATGGCGAAAGAACTGGACATTCCCATCCATATTCATGTGGCGGAGACCAAGGAGGAATCAGGAATTATCCTGAAACGATACGGCAAACGTCCCCTTGCCTTTCTAGAAGAACTGGGTTACTTAGATCATCCGTCGGTTTTTGCTCATGGGGTCGAACTAAACGAGCGAGAAGTTGAACGTTTGGCAACTTCTCATGTGGCTATCGCCCATAATCCTATCAGTAACCTCAAACTGGCTTCAGGAATCGCTCCAATCATCCAACTGCAAAAAGCAGGAGTAGCAGTCGGAATTGCGACTGACTCGGTTGCTTCCAATAACAATCTAGATATGTTTGAGGAAGGACGGACCGCAGCCCTCCTTCAGAAGATGAAAAGTGGAGATGCCAGCCAATTCCCTATCGAAACAGCCCTTAAGGAACTGACAATCGAAGGAGCTAAGGTTCTAGGAATGGAAAAGCAGATAGGAAGTCTGGAAGTCGGTAAGCAAGCAGATTTTCTGGTCATTCAACCAAAAGGGAAAATTCATCTCCAACCTCAGGAAAATATGCTCTCTCACCTGGTTTATGCAGTCAAAGCCAGTGATGTTGACGATGTTTATATCGCTGGAGAACAGGTGGTTAAGCAAGGCAAAGTTTTGACAGTAGAGATTTAAAAAAATTTAAAAAAAGTTTGCAAAAATCTTGCATTCTTTTTTTGTCTATGCTATACTTATATACGGTTTGAAAAAACTGCCTAAGACAGTAGGGGAGCTCGACTCATAAAGATCCTACCGAGGACAAAACGTATCATGTAAAAAGAAGCGTATTGTACTTTCGTGTCTAGGTTTGGGCGCGTTTTTCTTTTGGAAAAATTCCCCAAGCAAAATAATTACGGAGGTGAACACACTAATGAGTGAAGCAATTATTGCTAAAAAAGCGGAACTAGTTGACGTAGTAGCTGAAAAAATGAAAGCTGCTGCATCTATCGTCGTTGTAGACGCTCGTGGTTTGACAGTTGAGCAAGATACAGTTCTTCGTCGTGAGCTTCGTGGAAGCGAAGTTGAGTATAAAGTCATTAAAAACTCAATCTTGCGTCGTGCAGCTGAAAAAGCTGGTCTTGAAGATCTTGCATCAGTATTTGTTGGACCATCTGCAGTAGCATTTTCTAACGAAGATGTTATTGCACCAGCGAAAATCTTGAATGATTTTGCTAAAAACGCTGAAGCACTTGAAATCAAAGGTGGTGCAATCGAAGGCGCTGTCGCATCTAAAGAAGAAATCGTTGCTCTTGCAACTCTTCCAAACCGCGAAGGACTTCTTTCTATGCTCCTTTCTGTACTTCAAGCGCCAGTGCGCAACGTTGCTCTTGCAGTCAAAGCGGTTGCAGACAACAAAGAAGACGCAGCTTAATCTTAAGCTACGCAGCGTAGCTTAGCTACGAAAAAACTATTATAAAATTTAAAACTTATTTGGAGGAAATAACAATGGCATTGAACATTGAAAACATTATTGCTGAAATTAAAGAAGCTTCAATCCTTGAATTGAACGACCTTGTAAAAGCTATCGAAGAAGAATTTGGTGTAACTGCAGCTGCTCCTGTAGCTGTTGCTGCAGCTGGTGCTGCTGACGCTGGTGCTGCTAAAGACTCATTTGACGTTGAATTGACAGCTGCTGGTGACAAAAAAGTTGGCGTTATCAAAGTTGTACGTGAAATCACTGGTCTTGGACTTAAAGAAGCTAAAGAACTTGTTGACGGTGCACCAGCACTTGTTAAAGAAGGCGTTGCAACTGCAGAAGCTGAAGAAATCAAAGCTAAATTGGAAGAAGCTGGAGCTTCAGTTACTCTTAAATAATAGAGCAACT